>JAPPNA010000167.1 GCA_028873925.1 Bacteroidota bacterium
GACCGGAAGGAACCGTGAGTTGCGTCCGGTGCTGGTCGGCTCACCGCCGCAGGCCTTGGATCAATAATTGTCAGATGCTGTGCCAGCGTCGGGGCTGTGAAGTAGACCCTCATCATCGAGCGCATGTGAGAAAGGGCTTCAACAGATTGGGCTGTTCGGTCCTCGTTCCCCTTGGATCGACACGGAGTGAACCACCGGGTCGCGGCTTGCATAAATCGATGCCCACCATGGCGCTCTGTGGGACATGTTTTTTGTGCGGCGAAGGCAAGAATCGCCCAAAATGCTGATTTGAGCCATTTTCAGGCGAATCCGCAGGCCTGCGTCCGTTCCTTTATTGCTTCCGTATATTACCATATACGGAAGCAATAACACCTGCAGACCCATGAAATTTGGTAGCATTGATTTTGATCAACTTCCTGGTGACCGGTGGCTGAAATGGTGCTGGTACATCACCTTCCCGCTGGCTTTGGTGGTGTGGTTCGCGGGGATGCTCGCGGCGTTGGCGGTGGCGTTGGCCGTGCTATCCATCGCTGTCCATTCGATCTGGGGGATCGGATGGGGCCCGCAATTCTTCTACGACAACCTGATTGCCCCACTGACGGGCCGCTGACCGAGGGCCTGTGACCTGCTCCAACCCAAGCCGCAAGGATGATGATGTGGGGCTGTCTTTCTGATGCGGGGGAGGCGTGATGCTGCTGGCTCCCATAGCGGCAGGCACTGATGAGCTGCAGGAGGTCCTGCAGCAGGCCGGACTGACCGCCGAAGACTGGGCGGTGATTCAAAAGAGCCGCTCGCCGGCGACACTCGCGCTCTGGCACCGGGCACCAGACCAAAGCGGCCGCGGGCAGCAGGAAGGCATCTCCTACGAGGATGTAACGGTGATCTGCCGGCATGAACGCCGTATAACTTCCGGGCGGTGCAGACAAATGCGCCGACGTACGGTCAGGGCCTGCGGAATGCGTGTGTGATTTCGTTTATGTCGGACGGCATGCTGCGCACCGCCGAGGCAGCCACGATCCGGTTTGCGGAGGTGCATCCTGTATCCGACACCGGAACACTGACCCTCCCCCCGGTCCAAAACCGATCAGGAGGGTGATGGGGCGGCGGTGTTTCTGAGCCGTCGGAGTATGGACCTGTTCCGCGAGTACACACTGACCTGTGAGATCACGGGCGGGTATTTGTTTCGGCGGCTGCACCGTGGCGGACAGATCACCGAGTCTGGACTCAGTCCGCGCAGCATCCGCCAGATCATCAAGGCGGTTTTTGCACGCTGGCAGCCGTACACGTCCCTGGCGGATCGTGAGGTCCCCATCTCCGGACACAGTCTCTGGATCGGCACCGCCCGATCCCTGGTGGCCGCTGGCGGTAATCTGCCGGAGGTTATGCAGGCCGGCCGGTGGCAGAGCAGCCGGATGCCGGCCCATTATGCTAAACGCGAGCGGGCGCAGCGGAATGCGGTGGCCCGGCTGCTGGCGGACTGAAAATGGCTCAAATCGGGCCGAAACGGCGATTTTTGGCGGTCGGGGCGAAAAAATGTGTCCCACAAATGCCCCAGAATCGACCTGCGGCGGTCGGTTGGATATGGGTCGGGTGAAATTAGGATGCGTTATACGCGATCACACGCAGCGACGGTTGTCGTGATCCGCTTGTTGAACCCTGCCAACTCCCTGCTAAACCGTTTCAAGCCGGGCGTCCATGAGATCGCGGAGATGCGTGATGGCCTCGGGCAGACTCCAGACTTCGGACTCCACGGCCGCCAGATGGTCCGCGGTGCGGTCGGGTCTGGCTTCTGGGGGTGCAGTGAGAGTTTCGAGCATGCGAATTGAACGGCTGCAGGGCGGTTTCAATTGGTGTATAGCAGCTGACGGAACGGACCCGGAACGCGGACCGGAGCATCAAGTTTATAGATTTATAGAAACTTGGTGCAGCAGTGACCATAGCGATTTTGAACAGCAAGGGCGGGGTGGGCAAAACCACCATCACGACCACGCTTGCAGGAACGCTGCAGGAGCGGGGGTATGCGGTCCTCCTGGTGGATGCGGACCCGCAGGGGTCCGCCGTTGCGTGGCACCACCGCCGGGCGGAGGCCGAACGCAAAAGCGGACATCTGGCGTGCGTACAGATCACGCGGACCACCCTGGACCGCGACCTGGCCAGTACGAATGCGGACTATGTGGTCATTGATGGCTCCGCCCGTTTGGAAAAGCTGTCCGTGTCCGCGATCAAGGCGGCCGATGTGGTCCTGATTCCGGTGCAGCCCTCGGTGCTGGATTTGTGGGACGTTTCAGGCACCGCAGCCTTGGTAAAAGCGCGCCAGCAGGCTCATGGGGCGCTCCCAGGGCGGCTTTTGTGGTCAGTCGCCAGATCCCGCGTACCTTGTTGGCGCAGGAGGTGGAAGAGGCGGTCAGCGCCCTGGGGCTGCCGCTGCTGAAAACCCGCACCACCCAGCGCGTCGCTTATCCCGAAGCCGCGGTGGTCGGCCGCACGGTCGGTGAATACGCCCCCGGCAGCAAGGCCGATCTGGAGGCGGCGGCCCTAACCTACGAAATCATCGCATTCAGCCATGCCTAAGAGAACTTCCCTGGCCGCGGCCGGCCGCGAGCCCCAGCCGCAGGCGGCCACACAAGAGCTGGCCCGCATGATGCGGGGACCCGGCAAGAAGACCATCTACGCCAACATCCACGCGGATCTGCACAAGCGATTCAAAGCGCATTGTGCCCTCAGAGAGGTCAGCGTCAGTCAGCGCATCCGTGAGTTGCTGGAACAGGATCTCGCCAATCCGCCCGCCTGAGCGGCAGAAACGGCCCAGTTTCGCATCCTGGCGCTCCAGTTTGGGGATCGGATTCGGCAGAATGGCCCACAGATCGCCCAGAATGGCCCCTTTCCACCTTCGCCCACATGCTCATGACCCGGCTGAAGGAATGGGGCCTGAAAGGCACCAGGATGGCTTCGGCGCAGTGCGGCACGATACGCCTGAATATGTTCAAGATCGCGGCTGTGGCATATCGGTGCGCATGTCACTCACTTCCCGAACACGCAACGGACTTCCCCATAGCTCAGGTGGGGCATCTCTCGCATTACCCGTTTCGAGGCCTGCTTGACGTTCACTCACGTTCCGGCCCGCCTGGTTGCTGAACCGCCTCGCGGACGATCCTTTGACACCGCAGTGCTTCATGCTACGTCGTTACCTCCATAACACGCCACGGCTGCTGCCATTCGGAGCGACAGTTAATGGGCGGGATTCGCACCCGCAAGGAAAACGCGCCTTTCCACGGCGCACGGCAATGATGTGCCAAAGAGAATCGAATAACCGCTAACAGTCTCGGTTATGGTGTCCATTCGTAGACTTTATGCCGAGCCTGCGCGTACAATCTCCGCGCTGCGACTGCGCATTTTCGGGCAGGTGATTGTGCCGGCACCTGCCCGGCTGCTCAGTTTCACATCCAAGAGGCAAGATCAGGCGCATGGCAACGAGCCGGCGTAGTGAACGACATATGGGACTCTACGGAGCAACCGCTCTGGGAGTTGATGCCATTGTGGGTGGCGGCATTCTCGCCCTTGCAGGGGTTGCCTTTGCAACGGCGGGTCCCGGCGCAATTGCGGCATTTGCCCTCAACGGGGTGATCGCGGCTATCACAGTGGCCAGCTTCGCCCGTCTGGCCCGCCGGTTTCCGGAATCAGGCGGCATCTACACCTACGCGAAGCGCGTGCTGTCCATCCAGGTGGCCTTCATGGTGGGCTGGGTCGTCTGGTTTGCCTCCATCGTGGCGGGTGTACTGTACGCGCTTGGCTTTGCGGCCTTCACTTTGGAAGGCATACTCAGACTGCTACCATCCGCCGCCGAATCATATGCATTCCTGGCAGATGGAAGGGGCAATGTGGTCCTGGCCCTGGGGGCCATCGGATTTTACACATGGATGCTGTCGGCCAGAACATCAGGCGGCGGTAATGCGGCCACGATCGGCAAAGTCATTGTTTTCGTGGTGCTGATCGCCGGGGCCATCTGGGCCTGGCTCACTGATGGGGCTGGCGAAGCTGCGCAGCGATTCAGCCCGTTTGCGCCCGCGGGTATGTTGGGCATACTGCAGGCTATGGGATACACCTTCATTGCACTCCAGGGGTTTGATCTGATTGCTGCCGTGGGCGGAGAGGTCAAAGATCCGCGACGCACACTGCCAAGAGCGATGTACCTGTCGCTCGGCATTGCACTGGTGGTCTACATCCCGTTGCTGATCGCGATCACGGTAGTAGGTGCGACGGATGCGGGCATTGGATCGATGGCGGCGGACAACCCGGAGGGGCTCGTGGCAGAAGCCGCCGAGAACTTCATGGGGATCGCCGGATACTGGCTGGTCATCTGCGCCGGTCTGTTATCCATGCTGTCCGCACTGCATGCCAATCTCTTTGGCGCGTCCCGCGTGGCCTTTTCCATGGCTCGGGATAGAACGCTCCCGCGACAGATCGGCCGCCTCCGCGCAGTAAGCGGTACACCGATAATTGCCATTGCCGCCACGGGGGCCATGATGACCCTAATCGCTATTGCCGTGGGAAATGTAGCAGCCTCCGGTGCAGCAGCAAGCCTGATCTTTCTGCTTTCGTTCGCAATGGTGCACTGCATTGTCATCCTGGCACGACGCAGGGAAGGAGAATTGCGCACGGCTATCCTCCCTCTGGTAGGAGCTCTGCTCTGTCTGGGGTTAGCTATTTTCCAGGCTGTTGCCGTGCCGGAAGCAGGACGTGTTGCAGCCCTTTGGCTTGGCGTAGGTATAGTGTTGTACCTGATGGCTCTGGCCCCCGGCGCGCGACTGGCAGACGCAAGCGCGGAAGCCCTTGACCCGGATCTTGCGAAAACCCGCGGGCGGAGCCCGCTCGTGCTCGTGCCCGTGGCAAATCCGGCCAGTGCCGCCAGCATGACCGATGTCGCGGCCACCGTGTGCACACCGAATGTGGGTCAGGTACTGCTCCTGTCGGTCATGCGGCATCAACAGCTTGCAGATCCGGCGACGATATCGGATGCCAAGGAAATTCTCGATGAGTCCGTGCAGCGCGGGCGGGACCGTTCTCTGCACCCGGAAACGCTGTTTACCGTGGCGAAAGATGTCTGGGGCGAAATAGCCCGCGTCGCCAATGAACATCGCTGTGAAACCGTGATGATTGGTTTGCCCCGAATCACGAAGGAAGGCATTGCCACACGCCTTAAGGGGCTGATTTCCGATGTCGGCGCGGACATCGTCATTGTGCGTGCCCCGCCCCGATGGAGTATCCAAGATGCACGAAGCGTACTGGTTGCTCTGCGGGGACAGCGGATTCACAGTCGCCTTCGGGCGCGCCTGCTTGCAAGCCTCTCGCGCGGTTCCCCTCCAGAGTTGGCGTTTATTCATGCCCTGCCCAACAATCCAGATGCCGATACCATACGACGACTGAAGCGAACCCTTACACGTATAGCCACCGACGAGGCCTCCGGTCCGCACTCAGTCCGCATTGATCCTGTCAGCGATCCGATTGAGCATATCGCCCAACGTGCTGAAGCCAGTGATCTGCTCGTAATGGGCATGGAAAGCAGGAGGCGGGACGAACCGTCTATTGGGCCGTTCGCGCTTGAAGTCGTTCGGCGCACTACGGTCCCGTTGATCCTGTTGGGTTGCCGCAGCCATTCAACTTCTTTCAACCCACGTGGCATTGTGCGCGCTGTATCATCCATCCAAAAACCCTCGCGTGTAGCGAAATAGTTTTGGGCACCGAGATAATCATTGTCTTCGTCATCATCGCCATTGCGGTGGTGCTGTTTGTAACCGAGTGGGTTCGCTACGATCTGGTGGCCATCCTGGTGCTCCTGTCACTTGCGATTACGGGCGTGATTCCGATGGATCGGGCCATTGAAGGCTTTGCCAACCCGGCCGTGGTCACGATTGCGGCTGTGCTTGTGCTGAGCGGCGGGCTGTACCGTACCGGAGTCGCCAACATTGTAGGTGCCCAGGTAATGCGCTTTGCCGGAGCGTCGCCGGCAAGGGTGACAGCTCTGCTGATGCTGACCGCCGGATTCATGTCCGGGGTAATGAACAACATTGCAGCTACGGCCCTTCTGCTGCCGGTAGTACTTGATATTTCCCGACGACTGGGCCTGCGTCCGTCAAGGCTGCTGATCCCGCTGGCCTTTGCCTCTCTACTGGGCGGCATGACGACACTCATAGGTACCGGCCCCAACATACTGCTGTCGGCAGTCCTGGACCGGTCCGGCGAAGGCTCTTTCGGACTGTTCTCCTTCACCCCGGTTGGGGCCGCAGCCTTGGTAATGGGCATCCTCTACATGGTTATTGCCGGACGCCACCTGCTGCCGGACCGGTCCGGCAACAATACGTCGTCCACCAACGGAAGTGACCCTGTACACCGCTACAAACTTAGCGGAACCCTCTTTTCACTGCGCATACCGGAGTCCTCCCCACTCGATGGCAAATCGCTGGTAAATGCCAGGCTGGGGCAGGGCCTGGGGCTCGATCTGCTCGCAGTCCGACGCGGGGGGCATACCATTCGCGCACCCAAGCCGGGATTCCGGCTTCAGAGCGGGGATATACTCTTTTGCGAGGGTCGGCAGGATGCTGTTGCCGATTTGGGCAAATGGGGACAACTGGCCGGATCCGATACGGAGTCCGGTTTTCAAATGAACGGTTCGGCGCAATTTGCTATTGCCAGAATCGCGCCTGATTCCAACTTGGCCGGTCGTTCGGTCTGGAAGGCCGAATTCAAACTGCGCTACCGGGCCAAGGCAATTGCAATTCGCAGAGGTCCGTCCACCATCAAGCCCGTAGTGGGAGAAACCCGCCTGAAAGCGGGTGATTTCCTGCTGCTTGTCGGCCATGGGGGACTGGAGGACAGACTCAGCCGCGTAGGTGACTTTTCGTCCGTGCGAAAGGCCGAGTTTAAGGCGGCGGTCCGGGATTATCAGCTTGAGGGGTGCATTACGCAATGTACAGTACCTGAAGGGTCATGGCTTCACGGGAAAACTCTCGCCGAGTCCCGGCTAAGCCAGGGATTTGACATTCAAATGCTGGAGATTCAGCGACCGGGCAACGCGGATTCCGGTAGCATTCTGCTGCCGGAAGCCAGCGCTGAAATTCGATCCGGGGACCGGCTTATCGCGTTCGGTGATCCGGGGTGCTGGAACGTCCTGGGCGGGCTGCAGGCGTTGGAGCCCGGTGGGGTGCGGCCTACCCTTGCAGACCTGGAATCGGAGCAGGTAGGCTTTGCTGAGGTGACCTTGGCACCCGCCACCAAACTGGTGGGCAAGACTTTACGAGAGATCTTCTTTCGCGAGACCTACGGGCTTACCCTGTTGGTCATTTGGCACGGGGGACAGACCATTCACTCCAATATTCGCATTGCTGAAACGCGGCTCCGGTTCGGAGATGCCTTTCTGATGTACGGTTCCAGAAAAAAAATCCGAGCACTGGCGGCAGACGACCGTTTTCTTGTGCTTGCCGACGAACTGCAGGAGGTTTTTCGGGTGCATCTCGCACCGATATCAAGTGCAATCATGGCCGGAGTGATTCTGTCCGCCTCCTTGAACCTGCTGCCCGTCTATATGGCTGCGCTGCTTGGGGCCATCATAATGGTCTTCAGCGGCTGCCTTAAACCCAGTGAGGTGTATTCTCAAATCGAATGGCGCGTTGTGGTACTGCTCGGAGGAATGCTCGCCCTCGGGCTTGCTATGGAGGAATCAGGGGCTGCACAGCTGATTGCAAGTGAGGTTATCGCCCGCGCCGCCGATGCAGGCCCGCGCGCGCTCCTTGCCACACTCTTTCTGATGTGCGCCCTAGCTGCCCAATTTGTGCCTACCTCAGCGGTAGCTGTTCTGATGGCTCCCCTTGCCCTGAGTACGGCCGCGGAACTTAATCTCTCCCCTGAAGCCTTGTTCATGGTGGTGGCCGTCGGGTCATCCTGCGCCTTCTTGAGCCCGTTCGGCCATCCTGTCAATCTGCTGGTTATGGGCGTGGGTGGATACCGGGTTACCGATTATGCGCGCGTTGGGTGGCCGCTCTTTCTGCTCCTTATTTTGCTGGTAGTGTTCTACCTGCCGCTGGTGTGGCCCCTGTAAGCACACATGACCGCCAACTGCAGACTCAAGTAAACAACACCTGCGTCATAACTCGCCTGCTGGCGGAGTTGGCGCAGTCTTCTTGGACTGCAGCAGGAAACCCGGCGATTTTCTGACCGTTCATCCGTGCAAATCGAAAACATATTTTACATTTGCAAGAATGTTGGCCCGCAGAGCGTTACCGCGTGTGCGCAAAGCATTAAATCGTCAGGCTGCTACAGCGCTGCTTGGCCCTCGTCAGGTGGGCAAGACTACCCTGGCCCTGGAGATCGCGCGCACGACAGAATCGTTGTACCTTGATCTTCAGTCCGCTGCCGACCGGGCCCGCCTGACGGATGCCGGACTGTTCCTACGGCGCTACGAGGATCGGCTCGTTATCCTTGATGAAATTCACCGCGCACCGGATCTGTTTTCCGAATTACGCGGCCTCATTGACGAAGGGCGGCGGCGCGGTTTGCGCACCGGGAGGTTTCTGATTCTTGGGTCTGCCACCCTGGACCTGCTCAAGCAGGCAGCAGAGAGCCTGGCCGGTCGCATTGAGTTTGTTTCCCTCAACCCATTCGGCATCCTTGAAACTGACGCGGACGCGATGGATTCCCTCTGGGTTCGCGGCGGTTTTCCGGACAGCTTCCTCGCAGCCAATGATGAAGACAGTCTGGCCTTCCGTCGGAATTTCATCCGTACATACCTGGAGCGGGACCTGGCGGAATTCGTACAGCTGCGAATACCTGCGGAAACCCTTGCACGCCTGTGGACTATGCTGGCACACGGCCAGGGCGGGTTGCTGAATGCAGCAAAGCTGGCAAGCAGCCTTGCCATGAGTGCACCATCGGTTGCGCAGCATATCGATGTGCTGACCCGGTTGCTCCTCGTGCGGCGGCTTACACCCTATAGGGCCAATGTCCGCAAGCGGCTCGTTAAGTCGCCCAAGATATACGTGCGTGACAGTGGACTGGTGCATGCGCTGCTGGGTATCAGTCATTTTCACGCGCTGGCCGGACATCCCATCGCTGGAGCCAGTTGGGAAGGATTCGTCATTGAGAATCTGCTGTCTGATGCTCATCCTGAAACACATGCCGGCTTTTATCGCACGGCGGCAGGTGCTGAGCTTGACCTGATCCTTGAGATCCCCGGGCTCCAGCGACCCATAGCCGTGGAAATCAAGCGGACGCTTGCACCCAGCCTTGGTAAAGGATTCCACCACGCCTACAGGGACCTTAATCCAGAGCGCGCCTTTGTGGTGTATGCGGGCCATGATCGCTATCCGGTGGCTGAATCCACAGAAGTCATTGGACTCCATGCAATGGCACGCCTGCTGGCGCAGCCCCAACTGCTGTTGGAATAAAACTCCGCCGGCGGGGGAACGGCCGGTGTTGCGGCAGGCCCCGCGGCTGTCGGGCCAGCGCAAGTGCAGCATGGGCCCAACAAGTCGCGCCGCGGTGGGTCCGTTTGCGCAAGGCTCAGTATAATCTCTCCGGTAACAACAATTTCTCCCCCATGAAGCATGATCAGGGCAGAATTCGCCTTTCGGCGAGCGATCTGATTAAGTTTGCCGCGTGCACGCACGCGTCCCGGCTGGATCTTGACTACCTCAGCGGCACAGGACCTGAGCCGGCCGACGAAGATCAGGAAGCCAAGATCCTGAGCAACCTGGGTCTCCAACATGAACAGAAATTCCTTAGGGAACTGGAGGCCGAAGGCAAATCCTGCATCAATATCCACGAAGAGGTCGGCCATGATGCGCCCTTTGACCGATGCGTCCAAGCCACCCGCAGGGCACTCTTTGCGGGATCTGATGTCATCTACCAAGGAGCCTTTGCCGGTCAGCATTGGGGCGGATATGTGGATTTTCTGATTCGGGTTGAGCGGCGCTCGGAGCTGGGGAACCACGCCTACGAAGTCCTTGACACCAAACTGAAACGCTCACCGGATCCCGCCCATATTCTGCAACTGGTCGTGTACTCCGACCTGCTCGCGGACATCCAGGGCCTTGCTCCAGAGTACATGCATGTGCAGCTGGGTACCAATGTACGCGCCTCCTACCGGCTGTCCGAGTTCGTTCATTATGTCCGTGCGATGCGAAAGCGCCTGGAAACCCTTATCGCTCAGCCCCATGATACACGCCCGGTACCCTGCGCACTGTGCGACAGATGTCGCTGGCGCGAAGACTGCACCGGCAACTGGAAGGAATCCGACAGCTTGTTTCAGATTGCTGGCATTCGAAGAGATCAGGTATCCAATCTGGAAAAGGCCGGGGTCGCGACGATGACCGCGCTGGCCCGGAGTATCGGAAAAGTCCCCGCGATGGCGACCCGGACATTGGCCGACCTGAGAAAGCAGGCCGAGCTGCAGGTTAAACGCAAATCCGGCCCACCCCGGGTCATCGCGCGCCCGCACAGAAAAGGCCGTGGTTTCGATCTGCTGCCCAAGCCGCAGGAGGGCGACCTGTTCTATGACATCGAAGGCTATCCCCATTATCGTGAGCAGGGCAACGAGGGTCTGGAGTACCTGCACGGCATCTGGGATGGTGACAGCTTTACTGACTTCTGGGCGCATAACCATAAAGAAGAGGAACAGGCACTCAAAGATCTGTTTGCGTTCTTCATATCCCGGCTGGATGCCCACCCCCAGGCACGGATCTATCACTATGCACCCTACGAAATGACCGCCCTCCGGCGCATTACCACGCGGTACGGATTCGGAGAGACTATGCTGGACGGGTGGCAGCGGGAGGGGCGCTTCACAGATCTCTACGGTGTCGTCCGCGGCGGCATTTACGCCTCCGAAAAGAGTTACTCCCTCAAAGATCTGGAAGTGTTCTACCTGACACAGCGCAAGGGCGAAGTCACCACCTCGGGCGGTTCGGTGCTCGCGTATCACGACTGGAAGCAGATGGACCCGGACAGCCCCGAGGCCCGGAAACTGCTGAAGGACCTTAGAGACTACAACGAGATTGACTGCATCTCCACCGAAAAGCTGCGTGACTGGCTGCTAAAGCTCCGACCTGAAGAATGCACCTGGCGTGAACTGGGTGAGCCCGCTACCGACCACAGCCGTGAGGATGAGAAAGAATTCCAGGCTGTCCGCCAAGCGCTTGAGGAGGCGCAGCACATTGAAGGGGACCAGCGCAGCCTCCTGTATGACTTAAGGCTGTTTCACAAACGTGAGTCCAAGACTGCCGCCTGGGCCGTCTTTGATGCAGGCAACAAAGAAACGGCGGACCTGATTGATGACAGTGCATGCCTGGGCGGCCTCAAGGCGATTGGCGGGGTTAGCCCCGTCAAGCGGTCGGTCCAACGAACGTATCAGTTCGAGCCCCAGACCACCAAAATTAAAGCAGGCTCCCGACGGCAGGTGAAGGTAGCCAACGATAAGTTTGAATCCGTGGGAGTCCTGGAGCTGGATCGCCGCCATCGCAGGATTACCCTAAAAGTATCCAAGGCGAAAGCCGATCTCCTCTCCGAAGATCTCAATCTGCTGCCCAACTGGGCGCTTGGCACCCAACCGATCCAGCGTGCCATCCAGGCTGTCCTGCAGGACCAGATCGGTCCGGCCGCCAATCAGGTTGCCGGGGATCTCCTGTCGCGCCGTGCGCCACGATTCATTGGTGACCCGCCGCTGGGCCGCTCCTACGCGGGATCCATTAAGCAGATGATCGCTGTGGTTGCGGCCATGGACCACACCCTGCTGACCGTCCAAGGACCGCCGGGAACCGGCAAAACGTATGTCACGGCTCGGACCATCCTATCATTGGTCAGGCGCGGCCAACGCGTAGCGGTTTCCTCCAACAGTCATGAGGCCATTCTGAATGTGCTGATTGAATGTGCAGCGGCCGTGGAATCGCAGGAAAAGGGGCTGTCACCTGATCAGGTTCTGATCGTGCACAAGGGGGGCCGCGGCCCGTCCCGCAAGCACGCCCTCATCCACACCGTAACTTCAAATTCCGACCGGAAGATTGCCACCGGGCACATCGTCGGGGGAACCGCATGGCTGATGTGCAGAGAGGAGCTGAGCAACAAGCCGTTTGACTATCTGTTTGTTGACGAGGCCGGTCAGGTTTCTTTCGCGAACCTGTTGGGCATGACGCGCTGCGCACACAACATTGTACTGGTGGGCGACCCGTGTCAGCTGCCGCAGGTCATCCAGGGTTCACACCCATACCCGGCCAACCGGTCCTGCCTGGAATGGATGCTGGGGGATGACCGGCTGGTGCGCGAGGATCGGGGATTGTTTCTGGGGGAGTCCTGGCGTATGCACCCGGCCTTGTGCCGGTATATCTCGGAACAGTTCTACGAAGACAGACTGCGCGCCCATCCTGACACCTGGCGGCAGCAGATCGATGCGCCCGGATTCCCCGAGGCTGGGGTGTTCCGCGTTGATGTGTCCCATGAGAACTGTTCCCAGGAAAGCCAGCCGGAAGTCGCCGCGATCCGGCAGCTGATTGAGCATCTGCTCAAGGGTCAGTGGACGGACCGTCACGGGAGGACGCGCCCCATCCGGGAAAGAGACCTGGTAGTCGTAGCGCCATTCAACGCTCAGGTCAATGCGCTCCAGGCCACGCTCCCCAAGGGCATCCGCGTCGGCACCGTGGACAAGTTCCAAGGGCAGGAAGCCGCCATTGCGCTGGTTTCAATGACCTCCAGTACGGGCGAGGATGCGCCGCGCGGTTTTGATTTCCTGCTTTCCCGCGAGCGCATCAACGTCGCACTCAGCCGCGGTAAAGCACTCAGCGTGGCGGTTGCGTCCCCCCGGCTGCTTGAAGCTCACTGCAGCACGGTGCAACAGCTGCGGCTGGTCAACGCCCTTTGCGCGCTGCCGCCGTGGCAGCCATATTTTCTGGAATCCTGATCAATTCCAACTGCCATGATCCGCCGCGTACTCCTGCTTATCCTGTGCACCATATTCAGCCTGCCGGCTGCCGCTCAGAAGCCTGAGCTTTCCGTGTCCACCATCATGCAGGACCCGGCCACATACATCGGCGACTGGCCCTCGTCTCCCTACTGGAGCGAGGATGGCCATACGCTGTATTTCAGATGGAATCCCAAGGGAGAATTCCCGAGCGATTCGCTCTTCAAGATCACGCGGGACGATCTGCGCGCCCGTCAGGTGCCTGCCGATGAACGCCGCAACCTGCCGCCGGCCTTCAATGGCTTTGCCCACAGCGGGCATGAATATGATGCCGGATTTAACCGCAGAGTATACAGCCGAAACGGGGATCTCTATGTGTTTGACCGGCGAACCGGCGAAAACACCCGCCTGTCCCGAACGCGGGACAGTGAGCAGAATCCCCGCTTTTCCCCGGACGGAACGTCTATCATATTCAGGCGCGACAACAATCTCTACAAACTCAGCCTGCGCGGCGGCGTGCTGGCTCAGCTGACGGATATTCGTAGCGGTCGCGAACCCTCGGAATCCCAACCGGATGAGCAGGATGCTTTCCTTCAGCGGCAGCAGCTTGAGCTCTTTGAGGTGATCCGGGAAGAAGAGCAGGAGGATGACTTAAGGGAAGCGGTACGGGAACAGCAGGAACGCGCGGCGGGCCCGCCTCCCACATTCTATGCGAACAACCGTTCCCTTCAACAGCTGCAGATCGATCCGCATGAAAGATTTGTCACCTTCATAACTGCCGATCGGCCGGAACAGAGTAAGCGGACCCTAGCCGTGGACTGGGTTACCGACAGCGGGTATGCCGAACAGCTGTCTGCACGGGCCAAAGTGGGAGTGCCCGGCACGGATTCAAAGCTCTGGATACAGGACCTGGCGCGCGACTCCACCTATCAGGTGGATCTGCACCAGATTGAAGGCGCTTATGATGTGCCCGCCTATAGGCAGGCGGAGGCTGTGGACTCGTCCGATTCAAAGCGTTCTCTCTACAGCTACGGCCCCTTCTGGAGTGCGGACGGGCAATACGCCGTACTGGAAATCAGGGCTCGCGACAACAAAGACCGCTGGATTGTCCGTTTGGACCCGGAATCTGCAGACCTGGATCTGCTTGAACGGCAGCATGACGAGGCCTGGATAGCCGGGCCCGGGATTTCATGGTTCGGCGGAGCCAGTATCGGCGGGTGGCTGCCGGACAGCCGCCGGTTCTACTACCAAAGTGAAGCAACCGGCTACAGTCATCTGTACACGGTGGAGGTTGAGACCGGCGCAGTCGCGCAACTGACCAGCGGATCATTTGAGGTATTCAACCCCCAGATTTCCCGCAACGGACGCTGGTGGTATTTCACCAGCAGCGAAATTTCGCCGGGCGTGCGGCACTTCTATCGCATGCCCCTTGAAGGAGGCCAGCGCACGCAGCTCACCACGCTGAGCGGCCGCAATACCACCGCACTGAATCCCGATGAGGATCTCCTCGGCATTCTGAGATCGGTGTCGGCCCATCCGCCGGAAGTCTATCTCCAAGTGCCGGGCGAAGACGCGACGCGTATTACCCGCTCCCCCACCGAAGTGTGGCTTGCCTATCCCTGGCGCACGCCGAAGACTATTGGGTTTGAGGCCTCTGATGGCGTAAGGGTGCCGGCGCACCTCTTTGAGCCGGACTCCAGCAACGGTGCCGCCGTGCTGTTTGTTCACGGGGCCGGATACATGCAGAATGTTCACGACGGATGGTCCGGTTATTACCGCGAGTATATGTTCCACAATCTTCTGGCGGACCTGGGGTATACGGTGCTGCAGGCGGATTACCGCGCCTCTGCCGGATACGGCCGTGACTGGCGTACCGCCATTTACCGTCATATGGGTGGGCGGGATCTGCAGGACTATGTGGATGCCTCCCGATATATCACGCGCACGCACGGGATCGGACCCGATCAGATTGGCATCTACGGCGGATCCTATGGCGGATTCATCACGCTGATGGCACTCTTTACCGCACCTGAGTACTTCGGAGCCGGCGCTGCACTAAGAAGCGTAACCGACTGGGCTCATTACAATCACGGGTATACCAGCAATATTCTCAACACCCCGGCTACGGATTCATTGGCGTTTGCCCGCAGTTCACCCATTAATTTTGCCGATGGACTGCAGGATCCGCTGCTGATGCCGCACGGGATGGTTGATCTGAATGTGCAGTTTCAGGATATCGTACGTCTGGGGCAGCGCCTGATTGAACTCGGCAAGGAAAACTGGGAAATCGCGCTCTACCCCGTGGAAGGCCACGGATTTCAGACCCCCTCCAGTTGGACGGACGAGTACCGTCGGATCCTCAAGTTATTTGAAACCCATATCCGCCCCGAGCCATAACGGCTTGCCGCCTGGAGCCAAAACCGATCCTAATCACAACCCGTAATCATGCGCGACGACACCGTATTGCCGCCGAATGGCTCCCCCGCGGGCACGAATACCGCCGATTCGGACCGCCCATCAGCTTCACTGGCGCACCGGCTCAGTACGCAACCGAAGGCGGTCTTCCCATAGTCTTCAGCGACGGGAGGCGTTCCATGTGCTGTTCGCCCGGACGCAGGACGGGTGCCCGAGGCAAGTCCGTTTGCCTACTCAGGGCACCGGTTTGCCCCACTGCGGCGCAGACAGATCCAACGGATCCGACCACAGGCGGCTTTGCTCAATCAGCAGCGTACGCATGGTTTCCAGCGTAGTACCCATGTCCGCGCGGCCAGCCAGATTGATGGTCTCAAACGGATCATGATTCAGATCAAACAACTGCTCCGTTCGCACCCCCGCCACTTCATACTGCAGGTATTTCCAACCCGCTGCTGTCCGAACGCCCCGCTGCTCGTTGCGATAGGCGTAGAAGGCTGCCTCCCGGCCCGGCAGGTCCGCATCAGCCATCAGCGGCTGCAGATCCATGCCTTCAACCGTTGGGGGCGTGGCAAGACCTGCGAGTGACGCTATCGTGGGAAAGAGATCAAACACATACACCAGCGCATCACGCCGTTCATCTGCCGGTACACCGGGACCGGCCAGAATCATGGGCACACGCATGCTGTGCTCGTAGAGATTCTGCTTGCCCAGCAGGCCGTGGCTGCCGACAGCGAGCCCGTTGTCTCCCGCCATCACCACCAGGGTGTTGTCCAACTGCCCATTGGCGCGAAGCGCATCCACAATCCGGCCAATCTGGGCATCCAATTCTGAGATCATCCCGTAGTAAAGCGCCAGCTCCTCGCGCGCGATCGCCTCGGTCCGAGGGTGCTCGCGCAGGTTCTCGTCTCTTACGCGAAGCTCACCGTTGTCAAAGGGATGCTCTGGAAGATAGTTCGGCGGAAGGGAGATGGATGCAGGCGCGTACAGCGAATCAAACGGAGGAGGCGGCGTTCGGGGATCGTGAGGGGAGGTAAACGAGACATACGCAAAAAACGGAGCCGCGGATTGCTGCACACTGCTGAGAAAACGAATGGCCGCGTCGGCATACAAATTGCTGGAAAAACCCTCCACCGGATGTCGGTCGTCCGTCGGGTAGACACCGGTTGAGTCAAACTCGTGCAGCAGGGGCGATTCATGGCCCCCCTCTCGCGGCCAGTGCATGCCGCCGAAAAAAATGTTGTCCCCCTGTTGGAAAGCGCGGGCGAAGGAATCCTTATCGTTATGCCATTTACCGGTGGCAAATGTGGTATATCCGGCCGCGACAAAGGCCTCGGGCATCATGAAATGATCCGCTGGAATCCGGTCCCCCTTCTCCAGCAGTCGAAAGAGCGGCCGCCCGGTCATCAACATTGAGCGGCTTGGCGCACACAGGGCCCCGTGCTGCCCGCCCATCGTATGGGCATAGGTGAATGTGGTGCCCATCTGAACGAGCCGGTCCAGATTGGGGGTGTGAATCTCGTCATTCCCCAGAGCCGCGATGGTATTGTAGCGCTGATCGTCGGTGTAGAGAACCAGCACATTGAGCGGTGCCTCTTCGGGTGCCTCGCAGCTCGCCAGCGCCAGCATTGCGGTCAGGAACAAGCCGATCGGCCTGATGAAACGAAAACAGATAAATGGCATAGATTTTCGCAGTGGAAACATCATGAATCCCCAGATTACAGATTTGGACGCGATTCCTCAACTGTCGTTGCGCCAGCACAGGCGACAGCACGGAGGCCATCGTCGTACATTTAGCGGGCAACAACCTGTCTGAATCATGAGAACGCTACTTATGACGCTCCTGTTGAACGCCTGTGCGGCCGGCGCAGCCGGACAGTCGGAGGATCCGCTTCGCATCGTTTTTGTCACCGGCGATGAAGAGTACCGGTCCGAGGAATCGATGCCCATGCTGGCGGGCATCCTGCAGCGCGATTACGGATTTGATGTGAGCGTCTGCTACGCGCTCAATGAGGAGGGTTACATTGACCCCAATGTGCTGGACAATATCGCGGGATTGCGTCAGCTGGAAGAGGCTGACATGATGGTACTGTTTACCCGATTCAGGGCTCTACCTGACTCCCAAGCCCAATACATCCTGGATTTTGCGGAATCCGGCAAACCGATGGCGGGCTTCAGAACGGCCACGCATGCCTTCCTTTACAAGGAGGATCGTGAGCGCGAGCATCTCAACAATGAATGGCCCACCAGGGTGTTCGGTCAGCAGTGGATCACCCACCACGGACACTTTGACGATGGGGCACTACCCCTGACCCGGGTTGAGGTGATTGACTCCATGATGGCGCACCCGATCCTCCAGGGGGTAAATGATTTTGATGCCTATTCCTGGCTGTATCATGTGCATGGGGGAGACCACCGCCTGTACGGGGACAGCGCGCCGCTGCTGGCCGGTACTGCACTTCAGTCAAATCATGCGAACAATGACCGCCTGGACCGCTTTCCGATCCGGAATCCGGTCGCTTGGACGAAGACCTATACGGGTACGTCAGGCCGCACGGCCCGGGTATTCTTTACTACGCTCGGCCATCCGTATGACTTCAAAGATGCCTCCATGCGCCGCCTGGCCCTCAACGGCATCCTCTGGGCACTGGGGCATGAAATCCCCGAGGGCGGGGCCAACGCGGACACCGCGGCCCCTTACGAACCGAACAACTCCGGCTTCGGCGACCGGTTCAAGCCGAATATGCGCCCGATAACTTTCTGAGCGAGGATTTCAGTTTTCTCCCAGAACCACGGTCTGGTCCGCGGTCGGAAAATTCCCGGGTACCGGTATGGCGACCTCGCCGGTGGCCAGCCACTCCGTTCCGCGCTGCAGGAGCGTCCTGAATCCCACGCAGCGCAGCGCCCGATCGTCCTCCTGCCCGCCCCACAAATGACCCGGAAGCACGGTTAGGACTCTGCCTTCTCCGAACGCAGTCCACCATACCATCAGCTCATGCTCACCGGTGCCGCCGAATTCCGGGTCCGACCAGGCGGTAGCCAGCACATTGATGCCTTCGGCTGGCCCGCGCTGGCCGTGATACAACTCATCATGGGGGTGCAGCCACACCCTCGGCAACCCCGCCATGACCGGATGTTCCGGGTCTCTGGTGGTAATCTGCCAATCGTGCAGGCTCCCGTGCCCGGCACCCCGATCCTCACCGGGCGGCAGGCGGACCAGACCGGAGTCCTCGTCCCAGAAGGCCCGGTATCCAACATCGCTCCCCCTCCAGAGCTGGCCTACCATCTGTTCAAAGGCCTCCCAGCCCGGGAAGGGGTTGTTGGCGGCATGCTGCACCAGCGCCATGCCGCCACCGGCAATGTAATTCTCAAAATCCTGCCGGACAGGTTCGGGCCACATTTCGCCGTTGTAGGCCAGAATTACCACCGAATATGCCCCAAAATCCGGATGCCAGCTGCCCCATTCCGCCGGATCAGACTCTCGGGGCGGCGCAAGCGATACCGTGATGTCAAACAGGTCGGTGTCCTGGAGCGCACTCTCCAGATGGCCGATGGTCCGCTGCCAGTCATGGTTGTTCTGACCGCTAACGATCATCACCGCGTACTTCTTTTGCTCAGCCTCCGGCCACAAAAAACCCAGAAGCACTGGCAGCCATAATAGGTGCATCGCCGAAATCATCGTATCTTGGACTCGTTTTGAACGTATGATGCGTCAAATTAATGATTTATGGTGTTCCGCCAAGAATTTCGGCCGGTGTGGTCTTGGGGTAGTCCTTAGTCAGTAGGAGGCGGATGGTGCCGCGTGGACTTCAGTTTGAGATGATTCGCAGTGAGCTCGCTGAGATCGTGGGCGATGCCCACATCTCAACGGCGGAAACCGATCGACTCGTCTATGCCACGGACTGGTTCTGGCTGCCCCAGATGTGGCTGGACCGCGGACAGGAGCCACGCAAACCGGACTATATCGTGCGGCCGGGGTCAGCCGAAGAGGTTTCAGCTGTACTGAAAATTGCCAATGCGTACCGGATTCCGGTGATCCCCTGGGGCGGCGGGTCCGGGTCACAGGGAGGTGCCCTCTCTGTATTCGGGGGCATAATCCTGGACATGAAGCGCCTCAACCGCGTCATTGAAATTGACGAAAAATCCCTTACGGTGACCGCCGAGGCCGGTATCAACGGTAAGCAGCTTGAATGGGCCGTCAATGAAAAAGGACTGATGCTGCCCCACTATCCGGCCTCGGCCAACTGTGCCACGCTCGGCGGATATCTTGCCCCCAGAGGTACCGGCACAATCAGCACCAAGTACGGAAAAGCGGAAGACCTGGTCCTGCGCATGCAGGTCGTGCTGCCGGATGGTCACATTCTGCGGACCCCTATTGTCCCGCAGCACGCGGCTGGGCCGGACTTCTTCCGGCTGTTTCTGGGATCCGAGGGCACCTTTGGAGTCATTACGGAAGCCACCATGCAGCTGGATTACCAACCGGAGGCCCGGCTGCTGCGCGCGTTGCTGTTTGATGATCTTACGCAGGCGATTGAAGCCGGTAGGCAAATCATGACGCGCCGCCTGGATCCGTTTGTGATCCGGCTGTATGACCCGCGTTCAACGGCCTCACGCATCCGCAAAATCCTCGGCTACGAACTGCAGGGTGCCTACATGGTGATCGGATTTGACGGTGACCCGGACCTGGCTGCCCTGCAGGAGGAAAAGGCCATGGACATTATCGGACGGTTCGGGGCAAGGGACCTTGGGCGCGAGCCGGGGGAAGCCTGGTGGAATCACCGCTATGACTTCTATTATCCCCCCCAGAGCCTGAAGCTGCCCTGGATGTACGGAACTACCGAAACCGTCACCACCTACGACAAAATTGAACGTCTCTACTACGCGGAAAAAAGAGCCGTAGAGGAAGGCTTCGCTGACTGGGATATTGACTTTATCGGCCACTTTTCGCACTGGTTTCACTGGGGTGTCATGGTCTACACACGATTCATCATCAGGAATCCCCCCGAAGATGCGACGGAGGCCGTGCGCCTGCACAATCGGGTCTGGAACACGGCCATGACCGCAGTGATGAACCATGGCGGCATGGTCAATGAGCATCACGGTGTCGGCCTAAAGCTCTCCCGCTACATGCAGCGTCAGTATGGCGATGCCTGGCCCTTGCTGGAGCGCATCAAGAAGGCGCTCGATCCCAATGGGATCATGAACCCCGGCAAAGTCGGATTTGGATTCTAACCGATGGAAAGCCTGATTGCCGCCACCGAAAACTGCCGGTATTGTCTGATGTGCCGGCATGTGGCTCCCGTGGGTCATGTAATGCATGATGAGGCCCTGACACCCCACGGAATTGCCCTGGTGGTAGCCTCTCAAAAACGTGGGCTCCTCACTTGGAATGCGGAATCTGTGGCAATTCTGTATGCTGAACCGGACGCTGGCAACTGCCGTGCACACTGTGTGACCAATCAGCCGCTGCCGGCGGCGATTGCCGCTGTGCGTGCCCAGGTCGCCAGGGAAGGTTTAGCCCCTACCGTGGCCTATGAACTCCGTGACCGCCTGCGGGAGCAGCATTCACTCTTCGGCACCTGGCAGCCAGCCAGCGGCCGCAGCCGAACCGTTCTGTTTGTAGGCGATGAGGGACACAACCTACGCCCCGATTCCACAGCCGCCGCGCTCAGGCTACTGGAGGCCGCAGGCATCGGTGCCATCCCCGTTGGGATCGGCCTCAGCAGCGGTTATTTTGCCAGCTCCCTGGGATTCCCGGCATTGGCCAAATCACTGGCCAGCAAATGCCTGGACGAAATCCGGGCGGCCGGGGCAGGAAGGGTCCTGGTACTGTCGCCCCAGGAACAGTTCACGTTCCGCCAGCTTTACCCGGAGCGTTTGGGCGTAGCGTGGCCTGACGATGTTGAGCTGGCAGATCTGTCCACCGTGCTGACAGAGGCTGTTAATCGCCGGGTTCTCAACATTAGATCTCAGCCATCGCCTGCCGCGTATGTGGATCCCTCGCATGCGGTGCGCGTGCCGGAACGGTTCGATCCGGTGCGCCTGTTGTGCGCCCGGCTGTTGGGACAACCGCCATCAGAGCTGTTCTGGCGACGGGAGCGTGCCCATCCGGTGGGCAGCACGGCGCTGCAGTTTACTCGGCCGGATATTGCCGAACGTCTCACCCGGGCCCGCCTGAAGGATGCCACCGCACGCGGAGCTGTTACGGTGATTTGTGAGGAGCCGGCCACGCTGCATGCACTTGAGGGTCATGCCGAGGCCTGCGGCGTTACAGTGGTAGACTTATATCAGGCACTCGCCGGTGCCCTCTGCTGATGAAGAAAACTGTGGTACTTATTGGCACGCTGGATACCAAGGGGCCGGAAATCGCCTACCTTCGGGACCGGCTACAGGCGCTCGGGCTGCAGACCCTCGTCGTTGACTCCGGCATTCTCGGTGAACCGCTGAAGATCACCCCGGATATCGGACACGAGGAATCCGCCACCTATGCAGGCTCCAATCTTGAGGCCATGCGAACAGCCGGGAGCCGCGGTAGGGCGGTCGCGTTGATGCGCGAGTCGCTAAAGAATCTGGTCCGACAGCTCTACCAGTCCGGCCGCCTGGATGCCATCGTAAGCATGGGAGGGGCAGAAGGGGCCGTAATGGGGGCAGCGGCCATGATGGTACTGCCCCTGGGCGTTCCCAAAGTGCTCGTCTCTCCGATTGCGTCGGGATATCATTTCTTTGGGCCTTTGGTAGGGACCAGTGACATGATGGTGGTCCATTCCGTTGTGGACATTCTCGGCTTGAATCCGATAGCCTGCGCGATTTTTGACAATGTCGCAGCCGCCCTTATGGGCATGGCGCAGCATGGCCGCGGCCTTGCCGCACCCGGCAGTAAGTATGTGGCCATCACGATGCTCGGCAACACGACCACCGCAGTAATGGCCCTGAAGGACCGACTGGAAGAACACGGCTATGAGGCCGTCATCTTTCACTCCAACGGCGTAGGGGGACCGGCTATGGAAGAGCTGGCAGCTGAAGGTCAGTTTGTGGGGGTTGTTGACTTTACCACCAATGAAGTCTACGATCCGCTCGTGGGGGGTATCCATGATGGCGGAGTTGACCGGCTTGAAGTTGTCGGGCGGCTGGGCCTGCCCCAGGTCGTGGTCCCCGGCTGCATAGATTTCAGCGTGTGGAATGCAGGCACCGTTCCGGCTGCGCTGAAGGACCGACCCAGGTACGATCATAACCCGGAGTATGTGCTGGTACGTGCCACGGGGGATGAAATGGAGGAATTGGGGTGTATCTTTGCCAAGAAACTCAATGCTGCTACCGGACCGGTCAGAGTAAGTGTGCCGACCAGGGGACTCTCCATCCCCAATACGCCCGGCGGCGTATTTTGGGATTCATTCGCGGATGCCAGATTCCGGCGCATACTTGAAACAGACCTGCGGCGCGACATCCCGCTCACCCTTTACGACCACCATGTGAATGATCCGGAATTTGGACGCGCAGTGGCCGACGACTTTATTGCAATGATGGAAACCTTACAGCCATGATAGCCCACCAGACACACGATTACAGCCACCTGCCCAAGCTGACAGAAGGCGACGAGTCTTTCCGAAGCGAATTCCTGTCTTGGGATCTGGGAGATCTCACCATGACTGACATCCGGCACTACCTTGAGCACAAGGACATAATCCTGGTGCCCGTGGCCAGCCTTGAGCAGCATGGTCCCCATTTGCCCCTGTATACGGACACCGTGACCGCGGTCCACATGTCCATGCGCGTCGCTGAAATGATTGCCGTGCTGCATGCGCCGCCGATTTGGATGGGGTATTCACCTCAGCACATGCACGAGCCCGGCCAGGGGCGCGGTACCATAACGGTGCGCAGCACGACGCTTCTGGCGGTGATGCATGATGTGGCGCGCAGCCTGATCCATCACGGATTCAACCGCATCATCTTCGTCAACGGTCACGGCTCCAACATCAAGGTGGTGGACCCCGTCCTGCGCAAGCTCCGGTACGAAACCGGTGCGCTGGTCAGCTTCGTCAAGCCGTACATGGAGCGTTACACCGGTATCCTGAAGGGTCTGATGGAGAATTCACCTGAGGAGACACCGGGCTGGCACGCCAGTGAGCTGGAGACTTCCCAGGACCTTGCCTGGCGGGAAGATCTGGTGCGCATGGAGCGGGCCGAGTTTACGCGCGCACATATTCCAGACTTCCTGCCGCCATCGTTTGCCAAAAAGGATGGAATGCCGGATGTGGAGTTCGAAGGGTACAACTACTTCAATTTTCCGATGGATCATCACGAATTCATCGAAAGCGGGGTTATCGGCAACCCCTGCCGCGCGAGCAAGGAAAAGGGGGAGGAGGCCTTCCGCCGCCTGTCTGAACATGTCGCCCGGGGCGTACTGGAGCTGATGACTGTCCCGGTAAAGGTGCACACGCGCGCCTTTGTGGATCGTGTGATGTGAACGGCTGCTCTGCCTGCACATCAGGGCTAAAGCGGAGTCCGCCCGCAGGCGTAAGAAATGCATTCCCGCTCAGCAGGCAGACCCTGCCTAGTGTAACACGGAAGCGGGGCGGTATCGTGTCGGCGTAGAGATTCACAGCTCTGCCTGATCAGCACCATTCTGCGACCGGTATTGATTTGAGCATGGAGCCGTTTTGACTAGGGACCTGAACGCAACAGTATGCCGCGGATTTCCAAGCCGGCACGTACACTGGGCATACCGTGATCCCGAAACAGCGCGAGTGCAGCAGGCCCGCCCGCTGACCCAAGCTTGACGAAGGGCTGGCCATTGCCTGCCTGTTCCGGCTGCGAACGATCCCTTCTCTACCGGATATACGCTCTGCCGAGGAGTAATGCGCCTCCCCACCCTGCTCTGGTACCACCCAAGGGCCGACTGTCCCACAGGCAGAGAAATCTCAGCCGCGCGCGGCTGATAGGGATGCTCAAGGCGCTTATCCTTGTTCAGCGAGAAACTGGGAGGCTCAGGCCGTACCAGGCCACGCCTTGTCCAAGCTCACCGTGCGCCATGTTGCTATTATTGTCCATAGACAGTTGATACGGGCCGATCCCATTGAGATATAGCAGCTAACTGATCAGTTGCCGCAATGAATGTCCAAGCCAAGCGGAAGCAGATGGCCCTCAGTGTGTGGCGCATCGGACTTGCGCCGCTATTCTTGTCGGTGCTGATACTCTCGGGATGCGGCGGTGCGCAGTTGCCTGACTGCGTCTCCATTAGCGAAGATCAGCGCAATGCGGCACCACCATTCCAGCGATCGGCGATGACGGATTCCATGGAATCCGTTCTCCAGGTTGTGTGCAGCGATTTAGCTGCACTTCGGGACACGCTCGCGGCCGTACCTGCGGCACCGGACACCACGCTGGCCAAGCGGATAGAGGTGCTATTGGACCGTCAGGTCCGAATGGATTCCCTGCTCCACGCAACGTTCATCACATGGATGTCAACAATTTCGGGTGAGCTGTCCCCCCAAGACACCGCCTCCTGGTCCCGGAATCTCGGAACAGGCTTTACCTATGACTCTTCCGCCTCCTATCTGACCCGCCTACTGGCCCTCTCTGACCATGTGACTCGGTTTGGTGAAGCCAGTGTCCCGCTCAGAGAGCGGATTGCGACGGGCCGGGCCGGATACGCCGGGAGGCTCCTTGGGCTGCACATCTCGCTGATGGACTCCCTGGATGGGCTGCTGCGGGTGACCTTGCAGCGCGGAGCAACTACGACACCGAGACAGCTCACGCTGGGACTTGACTCACTGTTTAACAGGCTCGCTCTCCTTGATGCAGCGCACACCGTGCTGGTGGAAATGCACGCGGCGTTCCTGGACACCACGGGAGGCGGAATCCTTCCTGTTGACCTTACGGCCGAAAGCGTGCGCACGCGCGAATTCATCTGGCAGATCAGGCAGGAGACGGACATTCTTCCCGAACTGGTGAGCCTCCTGGCTGCCCTCTCGGAGTACGCAATCGGCGGTCAGAACCACCTGTCCGGTCTACGTATGGAACAGACCCTTGCGCGGCTCCGAGACCTGGTGGATGCATTGATGGCAAAGAGCAGCATACTGGCAGATCTGCATTCCTCCCGCAGTTCCAACGACAGCCTTCGCCTGACGGCCAACGAGATGCGGAATGAACTTCTGAGGCAGGGGTATATCTTGGCGGAATTACAGAAGGAC
Organism: Bacteroidota bacterium; assembly: GCA_028873925.1. Classification (GTDB taxonomy): domain Bacteria; phylum Bacteroidota; class Rhodothermia; order Rhodothermales; family Bin80; genus JAPPNA01. The sequence goes on from JAPPNA010000167.1 coordinate 25,543, forward strand.
TTTGCGCTGCTGGCGGATCGAGGCCAGCCAGCCATTCTGCTGCTGGAGAGGACCGCTGGATTGTATCTGGGGGTGCACGGAGAGCTGGAGGCGCTCACTGAAGTGCTGCTGGCGGAAATGGGCAGCGAACTGGCCAGTTACGGGACAAAAGTCGCGCTGATTGTGCTGCTCCTGGCGCTGTGCCTTCTGGTGATCCGATCCATGAATTGGCTGCTGAACCTGCTCGCGGAACGCTATGCGAGCCGCCGGCTGCTCTACAAACGTCTTATCCCTGTGATGCGCCTGGCAGCGTGGAGTATTGCCATTTACGTCGCTCTCGCCTACATCCTGCAACTCGATCAGCGTAGTCTGCTGGCCGCCGGGGCCGCTATCGGTGTAGCGATAGGCTTTGCGGCGCAGGACATCGTCAAGAACGTCTTTGGCGGCATCATCATCATCTTCGGGCAGACGTTCCAGGTGGGCGACAAAATCAGAGTCGGAGGCACCTACGGAGAAGTGATTGCGATTGGACTGAGGGCAACCCGAATTGTCACGCTGGACGACAACGAAGTGACTGTGCCCAATGCCCATGTCATTGACAGCCAAGTAGCCAATGCTAACACCGGATCGCTGACCTGCCAGGTAGTCGTGGATCTCTATGTGCCCGGCTGGACAGAGGTTACCCAAGCAAAATCCATCGCCTACAGCGCTGCTGCCAACTCAAAATATGTGCACATGGGCAAGCCGATAGTAGTCCATGTCCAGGATACTTTCAAGGAAACGTTTCTGACCAAGCTCTCGGTCAAAGCTTATGTACTGGATACGCGGCACGAAGCCGCGTTCGCCAGTGAGGTAACCGAAACAGCGAAGGCTGAGTTTGCAGATGCCAGAATATTCAGGCTGCCAAAGCTCCGGCCATGAACCCTCCCGAAAGCCATTCGCAGGTGACATCATCCTGGCCCTTGCTTGATGATACGCTGGACAGCCTGGTGCACCAGGCGGATGAGTCCGCAGGCCAGGCGCTGGCCTCCTGGCATGAGCAGTCTGAGGCGCAGTTGTTCGGGCCTCTTCGCACCGTGTCAGCTGCAGCGGGCAAGCAGCATAAACAGACCTTGGCGCAGCTCTCATCATTGCGGCAGCCGATCTCCACGGAATCCATCTCTGCTTATCGGATGGCTGTTACGCGCGAAGTGCTCATCCCCATAGCAAAGGGGCTGGATACGCTTGCTCCCGCAGAGTTACCCGACCCGCACAGCCTGCTTAATGAGGCCCTCAACCGACTGATCAGCAATGCCGACACGCTCCGCACACTCCCGCTTTCACTGAAATTCTATGCATCTGCGCCCGGGCAGAAGCGCTGGATGACCCGGCGGCTCATTTGGTGCCGCCACCGGGCCATAAATCACCTCAGATCGCTATTGAACAAGCCCCGAAAACCGCTTATACGCGATGTGCCCGTCCGATCACTGCTAAAGTTCCATGCGCAGGTTCGATTGGCCCGTACGGCAGCCAGCCTCCGGGAATCCGGTGAGCAGCAACTGGCATTTCTGGTCGCTTCTGTAACGGCGGGCTTTACGGCGTGGACCCAGGATATATTGGCCTTGGAACGGAACTGCGGCACCGATGAACAAATAGAGCATGCGTCCCCTACCGCCAATCTCAATGACCCTTCAGTCACGCTGCTGAAGATTGCCAGCGCACTTCAGGAGGTGCTGGATAATGTCGCTTTGAACAGCCGTTTACAGGACCCCATTGCCGCCGGAATTTTGACCGCTGATGCCCAGCAGCTGCGTGCTGATCTGAGATGTGCCGGAACCGTGCTGTTGAAAGCTCGCAGGCGCCAGGTCCCGCCGGGACCAACCGGCAGGACGCAACCATCCAGTTGGGTACCTTGGCACCGACATGAGCGCCGTAGGCTGGAGCTGAATAACTCCGTATTGCAATGGCAGAGTACGCTCAACCGCTGCCGGGACGACATGCTGCAACGGGCATTTTCGTTAGCCGTAGCCCCGGTCAAAGACACATTCCGTTCCCTCACCGTTGAGCTGGACCATGCGCAAGAGCACTGCGGCAGGCATGATGCCGACAAATTGGCCGACGCTTTGCGGCACCACACTGAGGTTACGCTGATCGGGCTGCGAAACGCGCTCGGCAAACTGCCGGGATTAATGGCCGCAGATGCAGAACTGGCTAACCCCGGCCAAGATGCGCGGGACCAGCTCTTAGCGGTGGCGGATGGCCTGCCCGAAGAACTTGCCCTGCATCCGGTGCCGCAACCGGGAATCCCTATCGTACCGGCGGCAAAGCCGGAGCTCCGCAATCTGCGGCAGGAAGTCCTCCGAGCGTTGGCCCCCATGCAGGACCTCCTAAAGGACTGCGCCCGTCCGTTGCGCAAGAAGCTGGTGGACTTGTGGACGGAGTCAGAATCGGCTATCGGTGTCGTGGAATTCGGGTTGAAGGGAGCCTTGACGGAGCTGGAAGAAAACCGTTCGGCTGATAATGCACGCGAACTGGCAGAGGGAGGCTTTCAGAGAGCTGTAGCGCTGTTGCAGGATCTGTCCGATTCCCTCACCCCACCCTGGGAAGACTTTGTCCGGTGCGTTCATCGGCTGTATAAGCAGCAGTCTTCTGATATTCACCACTGCCTTCGCGCTGAAGCGAATATTGAAGAGCGCGTGCAAGGCGTTAAGGTCAGACTGCGCAGAGCATCTGAACTGCTTCGCAGGCGGGTGAAACTCAGTTTCCAATCATATCGCTCGTTGGCGACCAGACTGTTTAGACTCGGTCAAAGCCGGGCTGGCGGCCTGATTGAACGCGGCCGGTCAGCCATGGGTGTAGCGGAGGAAATCGAACGCGACCGGCTCGTCACCATGGAAGGCATCGATCCTGTTCGAATTGCGGCACGATTGGACAACCTTCCACTGGTTTACCGCAGACTGTTTGCGCTGCAGCCGGTCAGCCTTGCCTGGCAGTTGGAGGGTCGGTCTGCTGAACTGGCATATGTGAAGGCCGGTGTTGAACGCTGGCGACAGGGGCACGCCATGAGACCCCTGATGATACCCATGCTCCCGGGGAGCGGGCGTACAAGCCTTGTGCATGTAATTGCCTCCCACTTCAGTTCGTCCATGCGCGTTGATACACTCACGCTGAGTCACCGCCGTTCCGGGCCGGATGACTTTGTCTCCCACGCAGCGCGCATTACCGGTGTGAAGGCTGGTTCCTGGCTTGAATTGGAAGAAGCCTTGAACAGGTCCGGGCCGCGGATATGTCTGCTGGACAATCTGGAGCATCTGATGCTTCGCACGCAGGGGGGTGTTGACCTGATGGAGGAATTACTCCTGCTAATGTCAAATACGGTCTCGCGGGTGCACTGGATTGCAGCCGTCAGCCAATTCGCCTGGCAGTACCTTGAGAAAGCTCTCCAGCACATTGCCGACCTCACCGACGTTCATCCCGCATCCGCCTTGACCAAGGATTTCTTGGCTGGCATGATGCTCAACCGACATCAGCGAAGCGGCCTCAAACTTCAATTTGCCCTACCGGCGACCGCTCCCCAGGTTCTCTCTCGGCGACTCAGGTATACACGCAGCGACACGGCCCGACAGGCCCTGTTGCGTGACCATTGGTTTGATCGGTTGTTCAGCTCCTGCGGCTCCAACCTGCGCCTGGCGTTAGCGTATTGGCTGCGCACCATTGTGATAGAAGACGGCGCGGTAACGGTACGCCCACACACCCCGTTCAGCTTCCGTTTCCTTGAGTCCATAGGCTTAATGCATACCTTCGCCCTGAAGGCGTTCCTGATCCACAACACGCTCTCGCTGAAAGAGCATGGCATGGTACTCCGCATGACGAATGCAGAAAGCCGCGTCGTGTTGCATTCACTGATCAATCAGGGGCTCGTCGTGCCCTGCAGGTCGGACCTGGATCCAGATGCCGTTGAGACAAAACAGCGATATCGCCTTCACCCGTTCGTCCTGTTTCCCGTGCAGCAACACCTCCGCAAAATGAATATTATCCACTGAGCATCACGACCGGAGCAGGTGAAGATCGTAGCCTGGCAACCACTGGCAGTAAACCTCAGTACAACTGCTAACTCGCCTCTACAATTCCGCATGCCAGCCCGCCCATGGTTGCGCTTGATCGATATCCTCGGTGTCATCCAGCCGCAGAAACCGGGCAGGTCGGTCAACAGTGTGCGGATTTGAGATCATCAAATGTCTGATACACAGGCCTGGAACCATGATTGAGTGGCGCCTGGAAGATTTATGGAACAGCCTTTCCGGAAAGATGCCGCATATGCCGCATTTCCTTGAGAGCATCAAGCTGCAGGGGATTCGCGGTATCAGGGACCTCCAGGTACGGTTCAGACACCCTGTATGTGTTCTCGCCGGACGCAACGCGACGGGCAAGTCTACGGTTCTTTTTGGTGCTGCTTGTGCCTACAGCGTGCCTGGCTCGGGGGTTCGAGATTTCGTTCCGGCGACCCTGTTCCCGGACTACCGCCCAAAGTTCGGTGATAGGAGGGACGAGCGTACCCCAATATCGCTTGATTTCAGCTACTCCACCCCGACCGGATTACAGAGGATGCGCTGGAGGCGGATGAAAGGTTGGAATCGAAGCTTTTTCGGAGATAGGAACGCTGTACAGCCGGTGCGCCGTGTATACCTGCGTACGTTGAGCAATCTGAGCAATCCGTCCGAGGTGCGCGGGATCTTGAGCATGAATCGACTCAGGAGTCCGCCAAAGGAAGAGGCGCTAACAGCTCTACAGCTTGAATTGGCCCAGCGAATGCTACCGTTCAGGTATTCTGAAGTGCACCGATTGCACAGTGGTACCAAGAGCCTGCTGTTCGCCTTGCAGAAAAATGGCCCAGCCTATTCAGAGCTTCATATGGCAGCTGGCGAACGAGTACTCTTTCGCCTTTCGCAGGCAATAGGGCACTTGCAGGACGCGCTTGTTCTTATTGATGAGGTAGAGGCCGGTCTGCATCCCTTTGCCCAGCAGCTCCTCATGGTGCAGCTGCAGCAGCTCGCCCTGCGCAACAATATCCAGGTGATTGTAACCACGCACAGTCCGGTTGTGCTGGACTGCGTTCCGTCGATTGCCCGAATCTTTATGGAGCGGAGTGAATCGGGCAATGTATATGTGCAGGAGCCTTATAGGGATATCCTCCAGAATGCGTTCTATGGCCGCAGCAGTCAGCAGTTGAAAATACTTTGTGAGGATCAGGCTGCAGAGGCCATCCTGGAAGGCGTTGTTGATCTGCTGATCCCCAGACTCAAGATGCGCAGAGATGCCGTTGTTATAGGGCGCAATACCGGAGCTGATGAATTTGCGTCCCATGCGCGCGCGTTCAGAAAATTCCGATTGGTTGACGAATTTGTGTTCGTGCTGGATGGCGACCAGAGAGAGGGCGCAATCAGGCAGAAAATCGCTGATGCGGCCGAGACCAGTTCCGTTCGAATCCTATACCTGCCGGGTGACGAGGCTCCGGAAGTATGGATCTGGACCCGTCTGTCGCGCGAGACAAATTACCTGGCAGGCGCGCTGCGCCAGAATCCGCAGTTGTTGGCCAGCCAAATCCGCGACTTGAACAGCACCTTTGATGCCGCGTCTGATACTAAGGCTGAAATTGCCAAAGCTAAACTTCGCGGCCTGAGCAGGGTGATTCGGCTGAAGCCGGCTCAAATCTGCCAGCAAGTCGCTTTTGCCGAGGCGCGTCGGGATTCCGGCGACATTGAGCCACTGGTGACCGACCTGATTGATGCGGTTTCGCACTGGCGGAACTCCAACTGATTCGCCGCGGTGTTGCAAACGCGCCCCAGGAGCCTGTCGCATCGGCTGCGCCACCGGCCGGAACCGCATTCCCCGGCCAAACATATCATAACTCGTCCCGACTATTTCTACCCATGTACAAGATAACCTACCCTCAATCACTCTCTCAAGTCTTGATCGTCGTACTGGCCGCCACCACGCGGCCGCCTGTAGAACCCTTCGCCCAGGACCTGCCCCACATTGAATCCGTCACCATTGATACCGCCGGGGCCGTAATTATCACGAGTGACCCGCACAGTTCGGATGCTACCTGCGAGATCAGTGAAGAGCCTACGCTGATCATCGGCGACAATGAGGACGATGTCAATCACCTATTTTCCTCCATCAGGGGCGCGGGACTGTTATCGGACGGATCCATTGCGGCGATTGACCGCCGGGCTGCCGAAGTGCGCATTTTTGACAGCTCAGGGCGGCATGTGCGTTCTATAGGGCGATCAGGCAGGGGGCCGGGGGAGTTCTAGGACCCGTTTATCCTGTGGATTACGCCTGGTGACACCCTTTGGGTGGGAGACTACCCCCCGTGGCGATACAAGATCTTCACAGCCAATGGTGAATTCGTACGGCAGGTGAGCCCCAAACCCGAGGACCCCAACCCGTCCAGAGGCGGGGGCGTGCTGGACAACGGATTCACAGTGAATGCAAGTTTTTCGTGGCCGTACACCAGGGATTTTTCTGAGCGGGAGTCGTTGATCATGGAAGTGCACGACCCCGATGGCAACCGCGCAGGGGGCCCGCTTGTTCTACCGGGATCAAGAATGGGCAGCATCAGAGGCGGCCCGCCGACCCACGTCCATAGAACACTGTGGGGAGCGAACCCGGAAATTGATGCACTCGGATCAACGATTGCTGTTGCGCACGGAAGCAGGCCGGAGGTAAAACTCGTGGACCATGACCTCAGTCTGCAATTGGTTATCCGATGGAATGAGCCGACGCGGTCAGTTCGACGGGCGGATGTACGCAACTGGCGCGACAACCTCAGAGAGCGCCGGGGCGAGAACTGGAGTGAGTATGACGAGGCACGCGTCAGCCCGCAACGCCCCGTTGCGGATAACTTTCCGGTGATCTCAGATGTCAGAATCGGGCGTGACGGCCGCATTTGGGTCAACAGATACAATCTGCCGGACGAACGCCGCGGATGGCTTGGCTTCAGCACTGATGGCAGCTTTGCCTGTCACCTGACTGAAACGCCCGGTTACGTCTGGGAATTCGGGTCCGACTATGTGCTTTGGGAATCCGATGAAGGATCTCTGACTGTTCGCAAACATGAACTCAAGCTGCCCTTGTGACGGAGGCCCCTCCCTTCTTCGCCTCAGTCGGGCACAAAGAAGGGGGAATTTCCGATGTGGGTTGAAGAGCACCCTGAAAGCGTGCTTGAGCCGGCGAGGCGCACGAAAAAGAATATCATGATCACACCTGCGTATGTGTACGGTGAAGTACATCTTGACAAATTCTGAGGTCTTGGTCCTATTCGTGACTGGATGAGCAAGCCGAGACGTACGGCAGCGTAGATGTATCGGCTGTTTGAGACATATGCGAAGCGGAGTAAGCGTCGGGAAAACCCGTGATTGGATCCGTGCCGGGTTCGGCTTTTGAGCGCCACAGGATGCGACCTATCGCTGGTCACCCCCTGTATATTGGTCGGGCGCGCTGGCTGATGGCAGGGTAGGTCTGCAGGTGCCAACTTAATGCGTTGTGTCGGCGCGGCCCAGTGCCGGGCCGCATCGACAGGCTGCTCCAGACCCGCTCGCCAGCACCCTCAGGCCGCTTTCCGCAGCTGCCGCAGTTCCTTCCAGCGGTGCGGCAGCAGTTCGTGCACGCGGCGGGCCGGATGCGTCGGAATGCGCGTCAACACATCGGTGAACCACTCCTGTACATTGACCCCATGCAGTTTGCAGGTCCACAGGAGCGAGTAAATGATTGCGGACCGCTGCGCCGCCTCATGGGAACCGGCAAACAGGTAATTCCGGCGGCCCAAGGCCAGCTGCCGCAGCACATTTTCCACCAGATTGTTGTCAATCTCCACCCGACCATGGTCCACATAACGCGTCAGTTTCTTCCAGCGGTTGAGGCTGTAGCGTACCGCTTTCCCCCAACGACTCTGCCGCAGACCTCCGTTCTTCCGCTGCCTATCCTCCAATGCGTCCAGGATCGGCTTGGCCTCCGCCTGGCGCACTTTGCGCCGCAACTCAACGCTGCCATCCCGCAGCCGACGCTCTATTGCATAGAGCTTCCGCAGCTCACCCAACACATATTCCGCGCGCTTCGGGTCTGAGTCCAGACACTCATGGAAGTAGCGCCGGACATGCGCCATACACCCGAAAGTTGTGACCTCCAGGGATCGGTCATACATCTCATATCCCTTAAATCCGTCCGTCTGCAGCAGTCCACTGAATTTCTTCAACATCGCCTCCGGTCCGGCCCGACACCGCGTCTTGGTGTAATCCATCACCATCAGATTCAACGCGGTCGCCAGATAGGTCCACACATACCCCCGGTGAGTTTTGCCCTCATCCTACACCTACAGCGTGGTTTCATCCACCTGCAAGTACTCATTTTTCTCTACCACCTCTTTCGTGAGCGCCTCATAAAGGGGCTTGAGATTCCAGGCCACCCGCGCAACCATGTCTCCCATCGTGGAGCGGGACAGTTTCAGCCCCTGCTCTTTGAACCAGCGCTGCTGCCGGTTCAATGGGATGTGATAGACATACTTGGAATTCACCATATGGGTCAGCATCCCCGGACCGGCCATCCCTTTATCAATCACCCGGGCTGGCAGATCAGCCATGATCACGCCGCGGTCCGAGTTCTTCGGGTCTATGTATTTCTTGCGGATCCATTCGACGACCTTCACCTGACTCGGCACCACTTCCAAAAATCGGGTCACTTCCTCACCGACGCACTTCAGGTCGGAGGTGTCCTCATCAGGCTCAAAGTAGTGTTTTTCCACCGGCGTATTCGGCGGCAGATCGTCCAACTTCAGGTGGTGCCGGACAGGGAGTTTCTTCACCTTGGGGGCTTCTGCCCCCTTCGCGCAAGTCGCAGGTGGCACCTCAGCCTCCGGCTCTTCAAACAGGTTCCCCTGATTCGGATCCGGCTCCGGTAAATGCCGCTCGCTCTTCGGGCCATACAACATACGCTTGAAGAACTGCTGCTTCACGTAATCCAATTGCTCACTCAGGCCAGTAATCTGCTCAGCCTGCTCCGCATTCTCTTTGCGAAGCCGTTCATGATTATCGGACGCGCTGGCCAGCTCCTGCTGCAGGAGAGCCAGCTTCGTACGCAAGTTCTGCGAAGGCTCTTGAGCACCGGGCTGTTGATGTTGATTCTGAGCTGCCATATCCCATCCAACACTCGCAAAAATGCAAAACTCCCCATTTTAACATAAAACTCTTAGACTGATTTGCCCTCCAGCGCGAACCGCCGCCGGTATTTCACCGATTCCAGGGATACCCCCTCCAACATCATCGTCATCTGCGCCCACGTCGGCTCTGCGTCCGGCGGCAGCTCAAAAGTGCCCTCCTCCAGACGCTTGTAGCACAATAGGAACCCGTTCCGGTCCCACAGAATCAGCTATAGCGCTTCCGCAACTGCGAAGCTACCGGAATCATGCTTGCCGCAGGAGGCCACGGCGAAAGGTGATGCCGATACCGTGACGGTTACGCATCCCTTCCATCCGCAGGGTGGCCAGGTGTTTCGCGTAGCCCCAGGCCAGTGGTTCAGGGGTGTACCGATGCTGCGCTGTTATGCGGATGCGGGTACGCAATTCGGTCTGCCGGTGGCGTGGACGAATCAGCGGGAGATAGACGATTTTGAACGGGTCTCAGCCGGGCGTGCACCGTTTCGGCCGGACGATCTGAAGTGCTTACGGGCGCGGGTGGACGCGCTCCTGAATGATCAGAAATAATGGCACCCTATACAAATTATTATATTATCCACCAATGAGGCCATTGTTAGGCGCAACAATTGACGGTATGGGTGGTATACTGTATTATTTAGTGATCACCATCTGGCTCGCCATGCCGTCCAAGAAGATTGACAGGCTTCGCACCTCGCGAACCCTGAATCCCAACCCGGAGAAAATCACTGATCCGCTGTTTGAGCAAAGCGAATTCTTCGATCCCAGAGATCTGCTTCAGGTCCGCTACGAAATGGTCCGCTGCGCCAGGACGGGGACATCGCTGCAGGACACGGCTTCCCGCTTCGGGACCTCGGTGCCCACTTGTGTGCGCGCCAATCGTAAGTTTCGGCAGTACGGTCTTCAGGGGCTGATGCCGCAGCGCAGGGGCCCCCGGGGGCCCCACAAGATCACCCCTGATGTCGTTGAATTTATCCTCAAGCACCGCGCCGATCACGGACTGGTGAGTGCTGAAAAACTCGTGCCGCTAATTGAGGAGCGCTTCAATGTGACGATCCATCCGCGCGGTCTGTATCGGGCCCTGGAAAAAAACCGTATCGGCACCGATGACGCTGGATAAGCACAGTCTTAACCGCTATTGTCTCTGGCTCCGGCGGTGGTGCGCGGGACAGCGCAGCCAGGCTGCGGCCACGCTGTGCCACCATGGTTTGGCGCATGCACTGGTGCTCACGGCCGCGCGGCCGCGCCCGGCATCGCCGCCATCGGCCTCACCTGTGCTGTCGGCCTCCGTGCATAACCAGGCAGCCTCAATGATATTTAACCTGCTGCAGCATGCTTGAGCAATCCGCGCAAAAGGTTAAGCCGGAGCATTTGAGCCGCCGTGCGTGCCTGTATGTGCGGCAGTCTTCTCTGCATCAGGTCCGACATCACACCGAGAGCACGCGGTGCCAGTATGATCTGCGCCATCGCGCCCGTGCACTGGGGTGGGCCAACGACTGCATTGATGTGATTGATGAAGACCAGGGCAGATCCGGCGCACATGCGACGCATCGCACAGGCTTTCGTGATCTGTTGGCCCGGGTCGCCGCCCGGGAAGTAGGCCTTGTACTGAGTCTGGAGGTCTCGCGCTTGTGCCGCAACAATGCCGACTGGCACCAGCTGCTGAAGTTTGCGGCGCTGACCGATACGCTTATCCTTGACGAAGAGGGGATTTACGATCCCAACTGCAGCAACGATAAACTGTTGCTGGGCCTGAAGGGCTCCATCAGTGAGTTTGAGCTGCAATGCCTCAAAGCTCGTCTGCAGGGCGGCCGGCTCAACAAGGCGCTCCGTGGAGAATTGATACTGCCGCTACCGGTCGGATTTGCATATACGGACACGAAAGCAGTCGTGCTGGATCCTGATGAATCGGTGGTGGAAGCCATCAAGCTGATTTTTGACATATTTCGTCGCGAAGGCTCCATTACGCAAACGGCCAAATGGTTGCAGAAGCAGGACTTACGTGTACCGAGCCAGCCACGCAATTCGCGGGGCAAGTTGGAATGGAGCCAGCCTCATATTCCCCGAATTCGGAACATACTCCGCAATCCCCGCTACGCCGGTTGTTATACGTTCGGGCATCGGAAGTCACAGCCGCAGCCGGACGGACGCATCAAACAGGTCATGCAGCCCATGTCAAAATGGCTGGTGTGCATACAGGAGCACCATGTCGGCTACATCGACTGGGATGAATTCCTGCGCAATCAGGAGACGCTCGACCGAAACGGATCCAGTTTTAAGTTGGTTCAGGCACGCCAGACTCCCCAGCGCGAGGGACCGGCCCTACTTCAGTCCCGCGTGCTTTGCGGCCGTTGCGGCCTCCAGATGCGCGTCAAATACGCCAAGCCTAACGGGCGAAAGGTGTGGTACTACGCCTGTCGCGATGATATCTAGTGTTTGCCAGAAAAAGCCAAATTTCGGAATTCCGAGGGTGCGGCGGCCGGCA
>JAPPNA010000006.1 GCA_028873925.1 Bacteroidota bacterium
AAGTGCGGATCCCGCTGATTGAGCCAGTCGTGATGCTGATCCGGCTTCAGCTCCTTCCAGTCCTCCACGCCGTGGACGCTGCGGAACTCAGCCACTTTGGCCAGCTTTTCCTCCCGGTTCAGATAGTCCCCTATGTCGTGAAAGCGGATCCGGCACCCGGTGCGTGCGGGGTTGCGCACAAAGAGCGTAATCGCCACCGGGGCCCGCGACCCCATCCCAAATACCTTGCCCCCCTCCTGCCTGGAGCGCTCGCCCTGCGTCCGCTGATTCCCCCGCAAATGCAGCACATAAATCCCCGTAAACTCCTCCGCCAGACACTTGCGCAGCCCATCCATGGCGTTGCCCTCCAGCCATCCCGCATTGGTCACAAAGCCGATGACACCACTCTCGCCGATGCGGTCGGATGCCCAGCGGATTGCGCGTATGTAGCTGTCATAAAGGCTGTTTTTGAGAATGGCTGCCGAGTGAGTGGCATATGTGTGGCTAATGCGCTGATCCAGTACCGGATACTTCTGGTTTGATGCGGCATCATTTTGACTTCTCTGACCGGCACTCCAAGGCGGATTACCGACAATCACTTCAATAGGGGCATCCTTCTGGCGCTTGCGCTGCTCTGAATTATCCTCCAGCACACTGGCAATCAGATCCTCACGGTCCTGCATATCAAACGTATCGGTAAGAATAATCCCCGGAAAGCGCTCATAGTCTTCCGCCGCCACCGCCGCATGATAGGCCGCCTCAATGTTGACCGCCGCGATGTAGTAGGCTAAGAGCAGGATCTCATTGGCGTGTACTTCGCGTGCATACTTGCCCGGCAGCTGATCCGGTTCGATCAGTCCGTTCTGGATGATGCGGGTAATGAAGGTGCCCGTGCCCGTGAAGGGATCCAGAATCTGCACGCCGTTTGACGACAGCGACTGGCCGAACTCCGTCTGCAGGATCGCTTCAACCGAATGCAGCACAAAGTCCACCAGTTCAATCGGCGTGTAGACAATCCCCAGCCGCTGCGCGGTCTTCGGAAAGGCATGCCGGAAGAACTTGTCGTAAAGCTCAATGATGATCTTCTGCTTCGCCAGCGGGGTGTTGGCGGCCTGGGCACGCCGCTCCACACTGCCGTAGAATTCCTTCAGGCTCTCAGCTTCGGTGTCAATGTTCTCGGATGCAAACACATCCAGCACCTGCTGCATGCCCTTGCTGACCGGGTTATGGTCCACAAAGCGGGCATCGCCGTGCAAGGCTTCAAAGACCGGTCGCGTGATCATATGCTGGGCCAGCATTTCTACGGCATGCCCCTCGGTGACCCCGCTGTTGAGATCATCCCGCAGCTCCGCCAGGAAGTCTGCGAACAGTTCGCGGGCCGCGTCATGTCGCGTGACCATCTCCTGGATCCGCTCAATATGCCGCCGCGCAATGTCAGCGACATCGACGGCCCATTCCTCCCAGTAGCGGCGGCTGCCGCACTTCTCCAGAATCTTGGCCCGGATGGCCGCCGGCAGGTCAAACTCAATCGCTACCTGGCCGTTGGTAGGATCCCGCCCGTTTTCACCTCCCGCAGTCCCACTTCCCTGTGAAGGGGCCTGATAGTCGGCCAGACTGATGATCCCCAGGCGGTCGCCCGCCTGACCGGACTCAATCAGGTTCAATACCGCCTCAAAGCGCTCATCGTGTGAGCGGATGGCATTGAGAATCTGCCAGACCACCTTAAAGGTGTTGGAGCGGTCCAGAACCGCCTGCGGGTCCGCGCCGGAGGGCAACACCACCGGCAGCACCACATACCCCATACGCTTGCCCGGGGCCCGCCGCATCACGCGGCCGACCGCCTGCACCACATCAATCTGGCTCTTGCGGGGATGCATGAACAGAATCGCATCCAGATTCGGCACATCCACGCCTTCCGAAAGGCAGCGGGCATTGGTGAGAATATGGCAGCACCGATCAGAGGGCTGTACACTCTCCAGCCAGTCAAGGCGATCGCCGCGCCTGAGGGCGTTGAAGGTGCCGTCCACATGCTGTACGGCCACATCATGGGCGGGCACATATTCGGCCAGCTCTGCCATCCGGTACTCCCGGGCCACCCGGGTGAATTCCGATTCAATCAGTCTGGAGGACCTGATATCCCGGCAGTAGGCGATCGCCCGGCGCATCGGCAGGCGGTCGTCTTCCGGGAATTCGGTCTCATCCATCTTGGACAGCGCCCGCCAGCAGCCCAGCAGTTTGCCCGCATTGAGCGTGTCCAGCTGCCCCTGCGCCAGCGTCCGCTGCACGCTCCGGGCCACCTCGCCTTCGGATACCGTCAGAATGATCACCTTATAGTCGGTGAGCAGACCCAGTTCGATGGCCTCGCCGAATCGCAGCTCATGCAACACCGGCCCGAAGTCCCCCTCATCCTCCATCGAATACAGCACCGCGTTGAGCTGGTTGGCCTTGTCGCGCGCAGACTTCGCGTACACCTTGGGCGTAGCGGTCATGTACAACCGGCGGTCTCCGCGCACATTCTCCTGCCGGTGCACCTGCACAAACGGGCTTTCCTGGTCGTTCTGGATGCGCGCGCCTGCGGTGCGGTGGGCCTCGTCGCAGATGATCAGGTCAAAATCCGGCAATCCGTGGTCCTGCTGAGCCGTACCGATCACCGGCAGGGAATGGTAGGTGCCGAAGATAACCATCATATGTTTCGGAGACGATGGACCGGCTTCTTGCGCCAGCTTCTGCGCATCCGTGGTCGCCGGGAACGCCAGATCCAGCGAATCCATGTCAATATTGTCGTCGTTGCGCTTCCTGCGCCGCCCCACCTGGCTGTCGGAGCACACGGCAAACGAGCGCAGCTTTACCCGGGCATCCTGGGACCAGTCCCGGACCGTCTGGGCCATCAGGGCCAAGGATGGCACCAGGTACAGGACTCTCCGGCCCTGGCCTGCCAGCTTTTCCGCGATGCACAGGGATGTATAGGTCTTGCCGGTGCCGCAGGCCATGATGAGCTTGCCGCGGCTGCCCTTGGCCGCCAGCCCCTGGACCACGGCCGCAATGGCGGTTTCCTGGTGTGGGCGCGGGGTCTTGGGAGCATGCGTAATGACCTCCTCATCTTTGATATACCGCTCCCAGTCAATAGGGCTTTCGCGCAGCTGCTGCAGCGTAATGCGGGTGAAGGGCTTTTCCAAGCGGCGGACTGCGGCCTCTGCATTGCTGCTCCATGGAAGCCCCGTCGTATCAATGAACAGGCGACGACTGAAATCCTTCGTGGCGGATGCCGTGACAAATGAGTCAATCGCACCCTTGGGCAAGGTCTTTCCCTTGCCGTAAAACTTGCACTGAATCGCACACCATCCACGACCATCGCGCACCTTGGCCACCAGGTCTATCCCGGTATCCGTAGCATCCAGCCCTCTGACCCGCGCCCAGTCGGCATAGGGCACCGGCGGCTCCAATTCATTGCGCTGGGTCGGGTCGTGGGTGAGAAAGGCAATACACAAGCGCTCAAAGGCCGTGCCCTTGAGCCGCTCCTTGCTGTACCTGGCTGCGGCGGCCTCTGCGCGCCACTCTTCAAGGATTGCGTCAATGGTCATGTCAAGGGA
>JAPPNA010000166.1 GCA_028873925.1 Bacteroidota bacterium
GCAATTGGACCATCGCGGTAGCCCCCGGGTTTCCCCGGGGGCCCACACAGATCCAAATGTGCGCGCTAACGCATCCGGCTCCTCCCTCGGGTCGCGCTCCGACGCATGACGTTGGAGAGTAGTCCACTACTCTCGGCCGTAACAGGTCCACCTTCTACACAGACCGACTCTGTGTCCGACCTGCCTATAGCACACGAACCCGGCCCTGTATCCGGTGCGTGCTAAGATAATGTCTCATTGTGCTGCGCAGAAACCACGCCAGCACAGGCCCGGTGCGACCAACAGCCAGACAAATCCACACTCTCACACAGGGAGCCAAAAAACTACTCTTTCACCGGCCCCAACGGACACTTACCTGTCAACCTGAAAGACCGGAAACAGGACACCAGATCCACCGCAAAAGGTTTTACCAGGCCATAACTTGGGGTAATGGCAGTACTTGCTCACCCGGACCAGGCAATCGGGCTGCAATCAAGCACAATAAAATTTTCAGTATGGAGATTCACGCACCTGTGTATCCCATGTCAATGATCGAAGCCCCTGCAGTTTGTGGGTCCCGCATACCGTAGGATCGCCGCCGAATGTGAAGTCGGACGCATGGCCTCCGGTGCGGTAGCGGTTCTCTCGCTTAAGACTCATCGGCGGTGCGGCCTGAATCGGTCGCAGGCGGGCTGTGCCGCCCCTACGGCCGCCTGCGAGCCACACGCGATAGCCAAAGTGTGTCCAGGTAGACCTGTACCGCCTGCCTAAACGCCCCGAAATCGGATTCCAGCTCCTGTATCTTGTGAGGAGGTATTTGACAGTAAGTTTGAATCGGTTGAGAAGTCAGCCGGTGTGTTCGCGAAGATCAGGCACTGAGTGTGGCCATTCCGTCCGGATTCGCGGCGCTCACCCCCTCCCGGGACGTATTGTCCGTTGGGATCGTCGCCGCAGTACGAACAGCCAAATCCTTAGCAAATGGAGAAAGCACCGTTGCAGGCACAGCCTACCGGTCGGCGCGGCACAGTAATCCAGCCCGCCGTTGAACATCTGTCCCTGCCAGCATCCGACCGCTTCCGCCGGATCTAAGTTTCCGCATCCGCTCTTGAAATCGGCCCATTCAAACCTGCCGATGCCGTACCGGGCATCTTCGGCCTGCACCCGGATTCCATGCCGCGCGGATGGTCCTGAAGCCGAACAAAATGCCGGGGCAGAGGTACGAACCGCCGGCCGACCCTTTCGGGCCGGAGCTTAACTTGGAATTAAGCGATGGCTGAATATGAATGCCCGCATTGGGAGCCGGATCTGCGGAAAACCCGGGAGGCAGATTGATGTACCCGCGTGAAGCTTATCAAGGGTCCTTAATGTTTGGACGCACCGGGACATGCTACTATTGCACATCGGATTGAGATCGGAATGCTCTCACTGAGCAGGACAGTCCATGATCACTGCTGTTGGAGACCTAGAAATCTGGTGGTGGAAACCGGCGAGGATACCGTGAGACTGGGCATCTGCGACATGGACACCAGCGCCGTTGAGGCCTGCGCTGAATGCAATGGATTTTCCGCCGCTGCTTGCGCGCCGGATGCGCTCCATGCTGCTGCGAAGCGCACGGCCCGCCGTTAGACGAAACCTGATGGACTCAACCGATTCTGCCGTATCCAGCGCCCTTCGCTACCTGGATCCCCAGGTAGTGTCCAAGCTCAAGAATATGGAGTTGCGTGCGCGGCTGGTGGTGGAGGGATTCATTACCGGGCTGCACAAAAGCCCCTATCACGGATTCTCGGTAGAATTTGCCGAACACCGGCCCTATAACTCCGGCGACGCTCTGCGCCACGTAGACTGGAAGGTCTACGCAAAAACGGATCGGTACTACGTCAAGCAGTACGAGGAGGAAACCAATCTGCGCCACTATGTGGTGCTTGACACCTCGCCTTCAATGCGATTTTGCCATTCCGGCAGCCTGTCAAAGCTGGAATACGGCACATATCTGTCTGCAGCTCTACACTATATGATGGTCCGCCAGCGCGATGCTACGGGCCTAATCGCGTTTGATTCCAGGATCCATACGATGCTGCGTCCCGGCAGTACCGCGCGATACCTGCGTCAGGTGCTGGCACAGTTGGAGCAAATCTCATCCAACCCGAGGCAGGTCCGGGAAACCGGAGCTGCGCGCGCCCTGCATGAAGTGGCCAAACGCATACACCGCCGCTCCCTGGTGGTGATTATTTCCGACCTGTACGAAACGGCTGACGCGCAGGAGAGTGTGATCCGAGCCCTCCGGCATCTGCGGCACCAGGGACATGAAGTACTCATTTTTCATGTCCTTGAGAGCGCAACTGAGCGGCTGTTCAACCTCCCGGACCGCCCGGTAATTCTGCGTGATATGGAATCCGGTGAGGAAATGCCGCTGCATCCGGCACAGCTGCGCGAGGCCTATGTGGAAAAAATGTCCAGAATCTGCGACGACCTGAAACGCCAGTGCCTGCGCCACGACATCAATTATGTGGAACTGGACACGGCGGTGCCCTACGACACGGCCCTAACCGCGTATTTGAACAAGCGCCACAACCTGCACTGATACAATGATGCCTGGTGCTGCGCTGGTGCGCAAACTGATTCGTAAAGAGGCAGACAGCCTATGGCCCCGGATCGTTGAATGGCGACGAACGATTCATCGCAACCCGGAACTGGCCTGGCAGGAAAAGGAAACCACGCAGCTGGTTCACAACGCACTTACTCGGCAGGGTATACCGGCAACAGCCGACGTGGCTAAGACTGGTGTTGTTGCCACCTTGGACTCAGGTAGGGCGAGGCCTACTACTGTTTCTGCTTTGAGCCGATATGGACGCGCTTCCGATTCAGGAGCACACCCAGCTACCCTTCGCCTCTACGCGTGCGGGCCGCATGCATGCCTGCGGGCACGACATAAATACCGCCTCGCTCCTGGGAACAGCCGCCATACTCAGGTGCCTCCAAAGACATCTTTGAGGCGCTGTGCGCTTCGTCCTTCAACCGGCTGAAGAGCGCCTGCCGGGGGGGGGGGCGGGGCTCGGGACATGATCCGGGAAGGGTTGCTCGAATCCGCCTCGGTCGCGTTTGTACAACACGTTTTTCCGAATCAGCCTGCCGGAACCATTGGTATTCGTCCGGGCGCATTCTTGGCATCGGCTGACGAAGCATACCTTTCTGTCGAGGCCCGCGCCGCCATACCCCATCGGGTAGGGGCGGATACCGTACTGACGGCTTCTCATATCGTCGTGGCACTCCAGAGTATCATTAGCGGCCATTGCCCCCGGATATTCCCAGCGTGCTCTCATTCGACAGAGTGACCGCGGAGGGCAGCACAAATGTGCTGCCTTCGGCCGTGCATCTTGAAGGGACATTCGGATCCGTGGATGAGGCCTGGCGGCTCAACGCACACGACCTGATCCTCCGCGTTGCCAACCACACCGGCCGGGCCTACGGCGCATCCGTTGAGGTTAACATCAGGACCTGCTATCTGGTGCTGGAGAACGACCCGGAGATGCCCGGAAGGTGCGGCAGGCGGCACACGAACACGTGGAAAAACGGCAGACCTTGGATTCGGACCCATGGTTTACCAGCGAATACTTTGCGTATATTCTGCAGCGGATCCCCGGCGTGTTCTACACGCTCGGCGTAGGAGGGTCAATGGCTCTCCATACGTCAGGATTTGATCCTGATGAATCCGAGCTGCGAACCGGAAACGGTTTCATGGCTTACCTTGCGTGGACGCAATTTTGGTCGAAAACGGTGCTCCTAGTTGCTTATTTTTATCTCCCGGACGCGTAAACTCAATCCCGCAACGTACTGCGGGGCGATACAGGTCAGATGATCGAGCAAAACGGCAGCACTCCAGAGGATACCGGAGCAATGACTCTGCGTCAGCGCATTTTGCACAGCCTTTCCCCTCGGGGGCATCGACTGGCAACGGTGGTATTCGTAGCCAATGTCATGCTGCTGATAATAACGGTGCTGGCCGTATCGTTGACGCTGCTGATCAGCTCCACGAATGGACGGCGTGATCAGGCCCGCAATACAGCGGAACAGACAGCCAATCTGATCGCTGAGATTTATGCGTCGATCGGCGAGATATCCATCCCCAATGTGGCCCGGACGGTGGACGCGCTGCTCAACGCGCCGATGACCGCACAGGCCTTCGCCGCCGCCCACCTTGTGCAAGCCGCCGCAGCTGCCGGGTACGACACTTCGGAGGTGATCAATATCCTGTCATCCATTACCGAGGAAACGGTGTTGGATGAATTCTGGATCACGGACGTTTCCGGCTTCGCCTATCTGACCAATGTCCGCGATGACCAGGGTGAACTGGTACCGTTCGGGTTTTCACCCAACCCCGCTGAGCAGCCGCAGGCCTACAAATTCTACGGACTGCTGGAGACGGAGGTGGACACCTTTGAAGTGGTAACGCAGCCAGCACAGGTTCGGGAAGTGGACCGCAATGTTTACAAGTACGTAGGCACTAACGGCATTGATCAAGCAAGGGTAGTACAGGTCGGCAATCAGATCATCTTCAGCAACGAAGGACTGTTGAACCAGGCGCTGGCGGGCGACCGAACGGATGTGTCCGCAACGGTGGAGAGCGAATTGGTGGACAACATTCGCGTGGTTGGAACCATTCTGGACCACTATGTGATGGCATCCGAGGCGGCCGGATATTCAGCGGAAGAGATTAGCGCGCACTTAAGCCGCATAACCGCGAACACCTCCATCGGAGAAATCCTGGTGGCCGACCGGTCAGGCAACACGCTGTACTCAGGCTTTCCCGATGGCTCTCAGCACAGCGGCCCGATTTATTACCCTGAGCTGGTGGAGACTGTAATCGAGCGTACCTGGCTGGCGCATCCCGGGACTATGACGCATCCAAAGGACAACGGCCAGTACAAGCAGGTTTCCATTGCCCGGCCCTCCAGTGATCACATCATCCAGGTGGGGCTGCCGCTATACGGAGTCGCAGGCAGCGGCAATATTCTGTATGTTGTCTACCAGGACGAAGCGGAAATACTGGTTGAGCGCGGCTATCCGGAAGCCTTATGGATTCTCAATCAGGATGAGGAACTGGTGGCGGCCGCGGAAACCGAGAGAGCCGGAGTGGAAATCGGCGAAGTATGGAACCGGCCGTACAATAGTCGTTCTCCTGATGTTGAGCAGTTGTACCGGCTCGCCCAGGAAACAGGAGAAATCCAAAGCATTGTGCGGCTGGGATTGTTCAATCCTGAGCAGCGCGGAGCCTGGGTGACCACGCCCATTGTGATTGAAGGCGGCAACAATATCGGCGGGCTGGTTCAATACGTGAACATGGACACTATTGCTGAGGGTATCCTCAGTGAGGTGCGGCAGACCGGCCTGGTTACCATGTTGCTGCTGATCTTTACGGGGATTGCCACCTACTTCGGGTCCCGGCTGCTGACGCGTCCCATTGAAAAGATCGCCGACGCAGCCCGGTATGTGGAAACCGGGGAACAGCCCGATTACGCGTTAATTGAGCCAGTGGCCTCCAGATCCGATGAAATCGGATCCCTGGCCCGCGTTTTCCAGGACATGTCCATCCAGGTCTTTAACCGTGAGGAAGTGCTGGAGACGCTGGTCTCCGAACGCACCTCCGAACTGCAGTCCACCAACCGGCAGCTGCGCCGGGCGCAGCGTGCCATCAACCAAGATCTGGAGATGGCCAAAGTGGTGCAGGCGGCGCTGGTACGGGAGGGCTCGGTGGACCTTGAGACCTTTACGACCTGCTCGCGGATGAATCCTGCCCAGTTGGTGGGCGGCGATTTTGTGGATTTTCAGGTCATAGACGATGTGCTGTTCATTGTGGTCGGAGATGTTTCCGGTAAGGGAGTGGCTTCCGCCCTGTTTATGGCCGCGTCCCAAGCCGCGATCAAGTTTGCGGCTGCGGAGCATTCCCATGTGGGCAAGATTACCGAGACGGCCAACGACCGCCTGTGCAGTCAGAATCCAATGGGATTGTTCGTGACCGCCATCATCGCTAAGGTTAATCTGAAAACAGGTGTCGTGGATTACGTCAGTGCTGGACACGAGCCGCCGTATATGCTGGGACAGGACGGATCCCGCACCACACTTCCCGGAACCCGCGGCATTGCCGCCGGCGTGCTGGAAGAGATTGAATTCAATACGCGGCAGATCATCATGCAACCGGGTGAGACCCTGTTCATTTACACCGATGGCCTCACAGATATGGTCAACACGCAGGGTGAACTGTACGGCAAGCATCGGTTGGAGCAGATTCTTGACGAAATTGGAACCCAGACACCGCATGACATTGTAGAAGGGGTATGGAGCAACATCGCCGAATTTTCCGCGGGTACAGCCGCTGCTGATGATATGACCTGCCTTGTTTTGCACCGTAAAACTGTTACCACAGAGGTATGATTTCCGGCAACCTCAATGTCAGTCTGATGGCGCGGCTTTCTGAGCTGCGGGATCTGGCGGCCATGGTAGAGACGTTTGGCGAAGCCCACGACCTGCCCCACCGCACCAACTTTATCATAAATCTGGCTCTTGAAGAGCTGATTACGAACACGCTGTTACACGGTCAGTTTGAAGATGGTGTGGAACCGGAAATCAGCATCAGCCTGGGTGTCAATGAGTCCCAGGTCGTGGTGGTACTGGAATCCAACGGCGGGCAGTTTGACCCGACACAGGATTCCAATCCGGATCTTACCAGCGACCTGGCGGATCGACCTATCGGCGGGCTGGGCCTGCATCTGGTCAAGTCACAGGCGGACAGGTTTGAATATGAGTGGGCCGATGGCATCAATCGGATCACTCTGACGTACAACACATCCTGACTTCGCTGATTTGTATTTTCGTAACGAACCATTGATTCTTGGAGGTTAACAAGTGGCCAGCAAACTTCAGATTCTGACCGAACGGGAAGCGGACATCCTGATTCTCGTTCCTGAGGGTCGAATTGACAGCTCGAACGCATCTGATTTTGAGCGCGAGATGAACACCCACATCGACAACGGCGATGTCAATCTGGTGGTGGATTTTTCCAGACTCTCTTTCATCAGCAGCTCTGGAATGCGGGTGCTGCTGATCGCGGCCAAGCGGGTCCGCCGCGGCGGCAAACTGGTGCTATGCTCGATGAGGGACAGTATTCGGGAGATCTTCAGTATCAGCGGCTTTGACGCTATCATCACGGTAGTGAAGTCCCGCCAGGATGCGCTCAGCGTGTAGCCGTACCCTCGGCTGAGGTTTTGCGGGCCGCCTTGGCGGGGTCCGCTGCAGGGATCGCTTGGCGAATCGGACAGTTTCCAAGGTAGGTCCGGTGTTATCGTGCACGGATGCCGGTTCATATCCGTAACCGCGCTTCAGGGGCGGGTCCCCCACGCAGCGATCCTGCTTCCTAACGCTTCACCGCACCGGTCTGAGGCCGGTGTCTGTCAGGCCTCCTCGTCATCCATTTCAGGCATGAGGACGAATTCAGGATATGCCTCAATGCCGAGTTCCGCCACATCCTGACCCAGCCGTTCCACCCGGTCCGACACCCGCGCACCAATCGTTGTTTCAAGCAGTTTCCAAGCCAGAAATGATACGCTGAACACAAAGGCACCGATGGAAACCACACCCAGCAGCTGAATCCATACATCGGCCTCCGGATTGGTAATGGCCACGGCCAGGGTTCCCCATATTCCGGCAAAAAGGTGTGCAGGAACGGCACCGACCACATCATCCACCCGAATCATATCAAGCAGGCGGATGGCGGCCACGCAGACTACGCCGCCCACAGCGCCGATAATGATGGCCCAGTAATGGTTTACCATGTCAGGCCCGGCCGTGATAGCCACCAGGCCGGCTATAGCCCCGTTCAAGGCCGCAAATAAGTCAAATCGCCGCAATATGGGCCGCGCAACGGCAATGGCGGCCAATACGCCTGCCGCCCCTGCCAGATTGGTGTTGACCGCTGCATGGGCCATCCCGATCGCATCACCGGCGCTACCCAGGGCCAACTGCGAACCGACGTTGAATCCAAACCAGCCGAACCACAGGATAAATACACCCAGTGTTACGACCGGTACACTGGACGGAGGCGTTTCCTTAACCGTTCCATCGGCCCGGAATTTACCCATGCGGGCACCCACAACCATAACACCCGCCAACGCGGCCCACCCTCCGGTGCCGTGAACAATTGAAGATCCGGCGAAATCCATAAAGCCCAGCTCAGCCAACCAGCCTCCACCCCAGGTCCACGCACCCACGATGGGGTACACAATGGCCGTCAGCCACACGGTGAAGATGAAAAAGGCCCACAGGTTGACCCGCTCCGCCAGCGCTCCGGAGACAATTGATGCGGCCGTTGCCACAAACACCATCTGAAAAAACCAGTCGGACATGGTCGCATAGTCATGCTGTGCCACCACTGCAGCCGCATTATCCGCCCCTTCCACAAGGGCCACCTCCTCCGCGGATGGCGAATAGAACAGCGATAATTTGCCGATCAGACCCTGCACATCGGTGTACATCAGGTTGTAGCCGATCGTGTAAAAGGCGATCCCGGCAATGGAGTAAAGCCCGATGTTCTTCAGGCAGATCACAGACGCGTTCTTTGTCCGCACCGAGCCGGACTCCAGCATCGTGAAGCCGGCGGCCATCCACATGACTAAGGCCCCCCACAGCAGGAACGCAAAGGTGTTGAGTACAAATTCAACTTCAGGATTCATGGGTAATTCAATTCTGATAACTCAATAATGGGCCCGACGATGTGCGCCCATTGCCGCCCGGTAGTATTACAGACGCCAGATAGCCAGAAACTGCGGCACAAAATCTCCTTCCCCCTCCACACCCAGCTTGTTGCGCCAGATCTGAAATTCTACCCCCATATGGAGCCAGTTGGGAGACCCAAAAGCCTTGCCTAGGTCCCAGGTCAGCTGCGGCTGAGCCAGAATCCATGCCTCCACAGTCTGTGCCAATTCGTTTTCCACCGCTGAAATATATTCCGCGTGTCCCATGAAGGCAAATGACTGACTGCCCAGCGTAAAGGGCAGCAGCCAGCTCACATCAAACATGAAGCCATCACCTGTCGTGGGGGCACCCCCCTTGGCCAGCCCGTTACTCATGTCCAGCACCGCCGTGAAATCCGTGTTCAGAAAAATGAAGCCGGGAACCTGCCAGGACAAGCGCAGCCCCGGCAGATATTTGAGCACATCGGCATCCCCATCGAAATTAAGGCCGCTGATCAGCGAAAAATCCCGGATAGCACCAGCCTTCAGATCTGTCCCGAAGAGCTTGCTGAGACTGAGGGTGGGGTACCACTCTCCGTAGAACTCCTTGTCGTTAAAGCCATCAACTTTATCGTCATCAATAAAGTCAATAAAGAAAAAACTGTCACCGAGCAACCAGCCGCCTGCGTGCTGGAATGTGAGAATTCTGGTGGCCCGCTGCTCTCCTGAAAACGGGTTGGTCAGGCTGCCATACTGGAACTGAAAATCCAGCTGCGCCCGGGCGGGCATGGCCACAAAAAAGAGGGCCAGAAGCCCGAGCGTCGCTCGCTGTACACGCCAATACGCTTGCATCTGATTCAGATCGGTCAATTGAAGGGTGGGTCAGACATTCGGGCCTGTTCAGGAGGTCAGCAGCACTTCCCGTCCTGATCGGCCTGGACCATAATAGGGAATCTGCGCGTCAAATACTAATGCCGGGAGCGGGGAACTCCTGAAACCTGCTGCGGCAAACCGGCTACAGTACAACTGATGGCCCTGCCCGCGACACATTCCAGAACGCCAGTCGCTTGGCCCGGTCATGGGTTGGGATACCGCAAAGGCCCGGGCTGAGCGCTGTGCGGCTCAGTAGGCCGCAGTGGCGTTGATGGCCTCAACACGCGTGATCTGGGGCACCGCCTGCTTTAGCGCCTGCTCAATCCCGGCCCGGAGGGTCATCGTACTCATGGGGCACGAACCGCACGCACCCAACAATTCCAGTTCCACAACCATGTTGTCGGTAATCTGGAGCAGCCGCACCTGACCTCCGTCAGCCATCAGATACGGTCGGATCGAATCCAGCCCGTCTTCAATTCTCTGACGCAGTTGCGGATCAGCATTCGGACGATACGGCTCGGTCGGCATGCGACGCTGCGGCTTGCGGGTCATGTCTGCAGGTTACCGATATTCAATCACAGGTGCAACCGGAAGATCGCTGCTGAATCCCGACAACGCCGCCACCATTCGATCCGTCGCCTGCCTGAATGCCATCGCCGACGCTGAATAAGGCCGCCCCAACACTACCGGGGTGCCGTCGTCTCCCGCCTCGCGCACCTGCTGCTCCAGCGGAATTTCCGCCAGCAAGGGAACACCGACCTCCGCAGCCAGCGCCTTAGCACCGCCCTGCCCGAACAGATAGTACTTTCGGTCCTGCATGTCGGGCGGTGTAAACCAGGCCATATTCTCTATGATGCCGAGCACGGGCACATTTACTTTTTCAAACATGGCCACCCCCTTGCGCGCATCCGCCAGCGCCACACGCTGGGGCGTGGACACCACGACCGCACCCGCCAGCTTAACAGTCTGGACGATGGTCAGCTGAATGTCGCCTGTGCCGGGCGGCAAATCCAGAATCAGAAAATCCAACTCTCCCCACTCCGCGTCGTTCAGAAACTGCTTTACTGCACTTGAGACCATTGGACCCCGCCAGATAACGGCCTGCGAATCGTCAACCAGAAACCCCATAGACAGCAGATGTACGCCATGCTTCTGAAGCGGGATGATCTTTCGCGCCCGGTTGACGCGGGGTCTGTCCGTACCGGTGCCCATCATGACCGGAACACTCGGACCGTAGATGTCAGTGTCAACCAGTCCTACCTGATAGCCCTGCCGGGCCAGAGCGGCGGCCAGATTTACCGCCACCGTACTCTTGCCGACTCCGCCCTTGCCGGATGCCACAGCAATCATGTGCTGCACGCCCAAGGGCACCGACTGGCCCGCTGAACCCTTAGCCACGACCTTGACCGACACCCTGATGTTATCATCGAAGGCGGCCTTGACAGCCTTCGTGCACAGCGCAGCCCCTTCCAAGGCCAACCGGGATCCGGGCGCACCCGCATGCAGCGTAAACGTGACCTCCTCCGAGGTTACAGCAAGATCACGCACCAGCCCCAGGCGGGCGATGTCATGTCCGCGGTCCGGATGGATCACGGAACTGAGTGCCTGCAGTACTGCCTTGCGCGTCATCGTGCTTGTACGCTCATGCGGGCCGTTTTGCCGCAATGGTCCCGGTGCCGGTCAGCCTGAGCTGCTCGCGAATCGCAAGGCCGTGCACCAGACCCCGCTCACTGATCGCAAAATGTTCACGTCCCAGATGAACCATGGCCTCATGGCAGATCAGCACGGCTGCGGGAAAAATGTCGTCGCGTCCCGCCAGAAGATTCGGACCCAATGCCCTGACCTCCACCCGGGACATGCCGAGGAGCCGCTCCAGCCAGATCGCCACAACCTGGCGCGATAGAGCTTGAGATTCAGGACCCGCCAGTCGGGCCAGGATGCGGTGGGTATCGGACGCTCCCACAAGCGGACCACCGTATTCTTGCGGTACCGCCTGGAGGCTGCGCTGCACAAAATCACGCGCACGCCCGACTGCCCGTGCTGAAGGCGGCTGACCCTTGAAAAAACGCTCGGTGATCCGTACCGAACCCAGATCCACACTGCAACGCTCCATGCCCTGATTCCCGCGAAATGTGAATTCGGTCGACCCGCCCCCGATATCACAGGTGATCACCTGCCCGGTCACCTGCGGCAGGGCGCTCATGGCTCCGCGAAAACTCCATTCGGCCTCCTGGCTGCCCGAAAGGATTTCAAAGGCGAGGCCCGTACGCCCGTACACGGCTTTTACCACCTCATTGCCGGCATCCCTTGACGCACTGGTCCCGGCTACGATCAATCGTTCCGCGCCACATCGCGCGGCGGTGGCGGCAAACTCGTTCAGGGTGGTGGCGAGCCGATCCAACGCCACAACACTGATCCGGCCGCTGGCATCCACACCCTCACCCAGTCGGACAATACGATGGATGTGAGCCTGCGTCTTCAGTTCGTGTGCACCCTCAACATCCGCAATCAGCAGCCGGGCTGAGTTCGTTCCCACATCCACACACGCCACGCGCATTATTCACTGCCGATCTTGTTCATCGCAGGCGGGGTGCCCCGCGAAGGTCTGGCCGGTCCTGCCGAGATCCCGCTCGTCAGGGCCCAGCATCACAATGGGTCTGACCGGTCAGGCGACGGTGTCAGGGCAGCCCTGTTACGGCATCCACCGCATTTTCGCTCACCGGAAACAGGGTCACCCCCCAGCGCTCCGGATGGTGAGGCGGATCATCATTCCAGTCCTCGTACGAGTGCGAACCGTCAGACTCGTAAATGAGCTGGTACTCGCCCGGTTCCAGCTGCAAAAACTTCAAAGCAATCCTGTTTTTACTGGACCCGCCTCCGGGCAGGGAGGGCTGATACGTCATGGTCCAGATTTCGGTGTCCTGTCCGCCGGTGGTCTGCAGCAATCTGGCCGTATCCCATAATCCGTCTTCACTGGTAATCTCCCCCATAGCCCAGATCAGCACGCTGGTCTGCGCCGAGACGGTAAATCGGCGATGGTGCGACTCGTTATCACCGACCCGCATAATGGAAATGATCGGATTACGATCCGCGTCCATCCAAGGGTCAAAATGTGTGATGGATCCGTTTTTGCTCGCGGTGAGCGTAGTGCCCCATCCAAACGGATCATAAGGGGGATAGTCTTCCCACTCTTTGTAAGCATGTCGGCCGTCGGTTCGGGCGACCATCCGGTAGATGCCGGGGTCCACAGCTATGGACCCCACATACATCCGGTTGGCGCGCGCACCGCCCGCCCATTGGGTGTTATCAAGAGACAGATGCCAGACCGGACGCCCGGAGAGGACATCCTCAATCCATGAATAGTCCGTCAGCGGCGACGGGTCGTCTGCATTAGCCTGGCCTACGGCATAGATGCCCAGTTCCGCCCGCTGGTGAACTTCAAAAAACAGTTCGCGGTGCTCATCATTCTCCAGCGGAGTAGCCGACCAGAATATCTCGCCAGTTTCCTGGATCGGAGAAGCATCCCGTGTCCATAATTCCACTTCCTGATCAGCCGACTGCAGGGTTAAGTTCCACCTGTTGCGGTCACGAGCGTTGGATCGCCGGAAATTGTGCCAACCACCCCAGTATGAAGTCAGATAAGCGGAATACCGGCCCGCGTCCAACAGCACGGTGTCCGAATCCACGATCGCCAACTGGCCATCAACGCGGCTAACGGACCCTACGTCCATCACCCAAACAGGGATCCTGGTGGAATCGCTCAGGATCCAGCCGTAAACCGCCAGATCCGGTCCTTCAGACCCTGATCCGATACTGCCAACCGCACGGATGACTACCTGCGCCTCCGATGTGAGCTCAAATCCAGAGGAGGATAACTCCCCGTACCGATCCACACGCAATTCAATGACCCCGCGAGGAGGAGGCGGCCCGACCAGAAGTCGGATTACCGAGATCACGAACAGTACCAACAGCACCAACAAGGCCAGCTTCTTGCCTGACGACATACCTCCTGTTAAGTCTGATTCCTTCTTACGGCAATAATGCCCCAAATGTTACTGTTTGGACGCAGGGATTCCTGTAATTTACGGCCATGATCAGAGGGGTAGTCAGTATGCCAGGCCTTCGCACAATCCGCTGGTGAGTCCACATCAAGAAACGATCCAAATCGGCTGACATCAGGAGCACCGGAATCAAGCGCCGCGAGCGGTTCAGCCTGAAGCTGACCGGGTTCCTGCTGCTGTATGTGACCACGCTGGTCTGGCCGATTCTATTCGGCCTTGATCCGCCGGCTTTTTCGTCGTCAGGCATCGGACTTCAAATCACGGTCGGTGCCTGCTTCGTCTTGTGGTGGTTTGTTCTGGCCCGCATTCTGAGGCGCGCACGATCCGGACCCATCCAAGTCCTGTGGCACATCCTGCTGACAGCCGTACTATTCATGGTGCTGCTGGTTTGCGTACTGCAGATTCCCGGTGCGGTCAATGAAGAATTCCAGGCGATTACCGCTACCACGCACCTGAAGGGTGGGCTGATCGCACTGCTGGCGGCCAGCTTCGCCTTCACCCTGCTGCAGAGACTGCGGATCCTGGTTCGCAGGCGCCGGCAGTCGACGAGCCGAAACTGGCCCTACATGCTGCTGGCCATGGCATTGTTCTCGGTGTACTTCACCCATTTGCCACAGGAGTGGCCCGAAGGGCTGCTTGGCATTCTGTTGTCAATCCTGGTTGTATGCCTCGCCGGAGCAATGGTAGTCTATATTGCCGCCAATGCCTTCCGCGTTTCCTGGGTTGCGCAACTGCGCGGAAACCAGCGATTGCTGGCAATCCTGATAGGCCTTGGGCTGCTGGCGGTAACGGTGTTGCTGCCTGCAGTCTCATTGCCGAATTCTCCATTCCCGATGATCGCAGGCGTATCCGTAAGTGGATTCAGCAGTTTCCTGGGCCCGTACAGCCCTTCGCTGGCGGTGTTTACCGGGCTCGGCGTGTTGTTCGGTTTCCTCTATATCCTTGCCTCGGTGCTGTCGCTGCTCTTCAATATTCCGGGCGATCCTGATGTTCGTCTGACCGTTGATGAAATGGGCGTGCTGGACAATCTCAACTCACTGATGAAGTCGGCGGTGGATGTCGGTGAAGTTGCCGAGCGTGTGGTTGAGCAGACAGTTGAAGGCTATCTGGCCTCGGCAGCATGGATTGTTATGCTGAACTACGAGAATGAACCCTATCGGCCCATGATAGTCGCGTCTCAGAATATATCCATTGAGCGCGCGGCTGCTGCCTTTGACACAGCCGCCTTCTTCAATGAAGTGGCCGGGGCTAAGGAAGTACTGGTCGTACAGCAGGTGGCCACCGATTATAGGGTCCGAACGTCACTGGGCAGTGATATTCAGAGCCTCGCGGTTGCACCGCTTGGGGATGGGGCCGTTGTATCCGGTGCCCTGTTTATTGTACGGGCTGAGGCCTACGGCTTTGTGAAGGATGATATAGCCGCCATTCGGATGCTGACTTCGTATGCCAGCCTGGCGCTTGAGTATGCGCGACTCATTGAGTCTACGATTGAGCGGGAGCGGCTGGCAAGGGAGCTGGCCATTGCGAGGGAGGTGCAGCTTCGGCTCCTGCCACAGGATTTACCCGAATCCGAACAGTTGAGTATGGCCGCTTCAAGTTCACCCTCACAAGAGGTCGGCGGAGATTTTTATGATGTGCTGGAACTTGAAGATGGCAAGGTCGCTGTCATTGTAGCTGACGTGTCCGGCAAGGGCACCTCGGCTGCCTTTTACATGGCCATCCTGCAGGGCATATTCCGGTCCGCCGCAAGGCTGACACCCAGTCCGCGAGATTTTCTGCTCCAGGCCAATCGGGCCATCAGTGATCGGCTGGACAGGAAGATATTTGTAACGGCGGTCTACGGACTGGTTGACCAGTACACCGGAGTCCTGCATCTGGCCCGATCCGGGCATTGCCCGGCCATCCGGATAAGCGCCTCGGGCGAGCCTTCCGAGTGGCGCTCGTCAGGTATCGGACTTGGCCTGAATCAGGGGCCGCTCTTTGCCGATTCCCTGGCCGTGGTGGAGCACCAACTGATGCCCGGAGATGTCATTGTACTCTATACGGATGGTCTGATTGAGCACCGGAACGCAGATGGAGAGGAGTATGGGGTCGAGCGTCTGATCGGTACCGTAACCGACCATCGCCATATGGAGGCCCGCCTGCTCCACAATGTTCTGATCAAGGATCTCGCCCGATTTACCGGCGGACAGCCATCCTATTCCGACGACCTTACCCTGGTGGTGCTGACCTGGCAGCATGCGCCGCGCAAGGCCGTGCCTGAAGCATCCGGGCGACCTTAGCGTACCATGCACTATTGATTCAATCTTCTGTTTCGATGAGTAATTTTTCCGTAGCCTTCCGGAACAGTGCAGGAACGACTATCCTAGACCTGCATGGGGAGCTGGATGCACACACAGCTCCTGACCTGGAGTCCGCTATCCTGAAGAGCAGGGAAAACGGCGGGCATAATGTCATTATCAACGGAGCCCATCTTGACTACATTTCCAGTGCGGGGCTGGGTGTCTTTATGGCGTTTGTTGAAGAATTTCGCGCTGAGGATGGCGACATAAAGTTTGCGGCGCTGCAGCCGAAGGTCTACAATGTTTTTGACCTGTTGGGATTCCCGCTGATCTTTCACATCACCGGTTCAGAAGAAGAGGCCCTGGAACTGTTCAACAGCGGGGTTCGGCCACTGTAAATGTCCGGTTCTATGTCGGTGCAGACAAGATTTTCACTGGCCATTCCCGGCAAAACGAGCCGGCTGAAGGAAGTGCGCCGGTTCGTGGCGCGTCACGGCCGGCGGGCAAATCTCTCTGAGGAAGTCATCAATGCCATGCGTACCGCCGTCGATGAGGCCTGTGCCAATATCATCGAGCATGCCTACCATGGCGTAGCCGATCAGATCGTCAACATAGAGGTTACCGTGAAACCGGACTGCTTTGTGGTCAGTCTGCGCGACCAAGGTGCCCCTTTTGATCGAAAGGCTTACCGGGAACCGGATGTCCGAGAGCTTACCAGATCTCGAGCTTCCGGCGGCTTGGGGGTCCGAATGATCCACGCACTCATGGATCAGGTTGAGTATTCCTCAAAGGGTCGGACCAACGAAATCCGCCTCACAAAATTCACCCGGCATCAGACCGATAACCTCGGTAAACGGTGACCACCCCCAACGTCAGCGGAGTGGCCTGCAGCCGCCTGAAGCCCGCCCGGTGCATGTGCTGCAGAAACTCCTGTCCCGATGGAAACGCGCGAATGGAATCCGGCAGGTACTGATAGGCCCCCTGCGCCCTGGAGAGCAATCCCCCGATAATCGGAAGCACATTGCGCGAATACACCGCAGATCCCCACCGCACGATGGCGGATTCGGGCCGGCTGAATTCCAGCACGACCAGCGGCGCACTCGGACGCAGGGTTCGATGGATTTCCAGCAGGCCTAGGTCCATGTTCTCAAAATTTCGGATCCCAAAGGCTACGACAGCCGCGTCAAATGTGGCATCGTCAAACGGTAGGTCCTCCGCACAGGCGGTAACGTATTCCAATCTTTCGCCTCCCCCGCACGCGGACGCTTTCTGCCGCGCCCGCTCCAGCATAGCGGCCGCAATGTCCACCCCGACAATCCTGGCCGGGTTGCGCTTCAGAAGTGATAAGGCGACATCTCCGGTGCCTGTGGCCACATCCAGCACATCGGCTCCGTCCAGGTTACCGAGCTTGCGGACGGCCACGCGGCGCCATTTGCGGTCCTGGCCCAAACTGACGATCCGATTGATCAGGTCGTAGCGTGGCGCGACTGCATCAAACATGCGCGCCACTTCGATCTGCCGACCCGCCTGCTCAGTTACAGGTGGATAGTGTCGCATCAGTGCCGAGGATCCAGCGGGCGGGCCACCATGATCCCGATTTGTGACCGATTTCCACGCACATACGCCGCCAGATCATCAGACACGATCACACCCCCGTTGGGGGAGGCATGAAGCAACCCGAATCGACCATCCGGCTGCGCAAACGCAAACCCCGTGTGCGTCACATCCAGCCCCCGGATATCCGTGCTCAGCGCCAGAATGTCCCCGTCGTGCAGCTGCGGATAGACGACTGGGATGCGGTCCTGGGGGATGTGATACAGGGTGATATCCGCCAGATCCGCCTCCAGCTCCTGGATGCCAGCGAAAAGGCTGTCACTGACCAGCAGCCGGGGGTAACTGTTTCTGTGGCTCGACATAAAGTTCAGCGTTTTGCGCAGCGGCTGCCCGCCAAGGTCCGGGGTAATCTCACGGACGGTGCCCCGGCTGTCATTGTCGCTGATCCACTCCGAGAAATAATGCAGTCGGCTGCAGTATCCGTTACGGTGACCGTGGCGGTACCGCATCGATTCAAGGCGCCCTTCATATCCGCCGAAAGTGTAATCCTGCACGGCAATACCGCGCGCCAGCGCAACCACGGCCTCGACAAACAACACACAGTCAAATTGCATCAGGTCGGAGACCAGCACTTCTTCCGCAGCCCGATCCAGCAGTCCGGCCGTATACGGGGAATCTGCAAAGAACAGTCCTGTGTCCCGAATAATCCTGCCCATCGGCCGGGTGTGCCAGACTTCATGGCGCGCCTGGTCCATGAGGCGGTCAAATCGCTTACGCGTATCTTCCCCAGATTGCGCGATGGTCACGGCGGGCAACAGCATGCAGAGGACCGAAAAAACCGCCCGAAACATCAGTTCCACAGAATGATTGATCCACATGTACATTCAACAGAGCATTCCTGATCCGACCTGATGGCCTTCAGCGTAGCTGCTACCCACCGGCCGCTGCATGTGACGTGTGATGGCGGTGACTTTGAAATTGAGATTCTTGACGGACACCTGATCATCAACGGAGAGAAATCATCCTGGTCTGCCGTTGAGGCGGACCACGGTACGGTGAGTCTGCTTCTGGGTGGAGACAGCTATGAATTCCATATTGAACAGGAGGGCCCGAACACTTATGCGGTCACGATGGGTCACCATACCCGGCGGGTGCAGGTGCACCGTGAGTTTGCACGGCCGTCAGGCGGAGCGGGCCCTCGCGCCGGCCCGTCTGTGCTCTCCGCCCCTATGCCGGGAATGGTGCGTCAGGTCATGGTTAGCCCGGGCGACACCATCAAGGCCGGTCAGGGCCTGGTGGTGCTTGAAGCCATGAAGATGGAAAACGAGTTGCGTGCAACTGGTCCCGGCCGTGTTCGGGCGGTGCACATTGAATCGGGCCAGGCCGTTACCCGGGACATGGTGCTATTGGAATTTGATCCATGAAAATTCTGGTCACCGGAGCGACCGGGTTTATAGGCAGCCGGGTTACCCGGCAGTTGCTGGATGCGGGCCACGACCGTGTTCGCATCCTCCGGCGGGAGCACTCCTGCCTGGATTTGCTGGGCGATACATCCGACCATGTGGAGCACCGGGTGGGCGACATGACGGATCCGGCCAGTCTGTTGGATGCCATGCAGGGGGTTGAGGTGGTTTTTCATACGGCTGCGGTCGTGCATCTGGGCTCGGAGCGGGGGCGCCGGGTTACCGCGACAGGTGCCCGTAATGTGGTGGATGCAGCGATTCGCGCCGGTATTGGCCGGTTGATACATACCTCCAGTATTGCCGCACTGGGACGCTCAGATAACCTTGCCCAGCCCGGTGATGAGTCAACCCAATGGGAGCCGGATGGCCTCAACACCCCTTATGCGGTAGCTAAGCATGAGGCGGAGCTGGAGATCTTTCGCGGCCTCGCGGAGGGTTTGGACGCTGTGATGGTCAATCCTTCGGTCGTGTTCGGACCCGGAAGAAAATCAGAAAATACCTCGCTAATTTGTGCGGCGGTGCAGGCCCGGCGCGTCTTCATGTACCCGGCCGGCAGTATCAGCGTCGTGGATGTGGATGATGTGGCTGCCGGTCACCTGTTGGCCTGGGAGCGCGGCCAAACGGGCGAGCGATACATTCTGGCCGGCGAAAACCTGTCCTGGCTTAAGGTCCTGACCACGCTCGCCGAGGCATTCCAGGTTCCCCCTCCACGCTGGCGTATCCCTCCGGCTACGGCCATTGCCCTGGGGGCAGCGATCGAGGGGTGGTCCGCTCTTTTCAGGCGCTCGCCTGTTTTCAGCCGGGTGCTGGCCCGGACCAACAACAGGGCCTGGTCGGTGTCCAACGAAAAAGCGGTCCGTGAGCTGGGCTGCATATTCAGGCCCTTTGGGGAAACGGCTGCGCGCATCGCGGCCGCCTTTGCGGAAAACGGGTAGACTGCGCGACCGAGGGTGCGGGCCGGTTGCAGCTGAACCCGTTGCCTCCCACTGCCTGGCACAGTTCCACCGAGCTACAGACCCATGTGCACGGCCAGTTTCAGCGACCGGCCGGGTTCCGGTAT
Source organism: Bacteroidota bacterium (assembly GCA_028873925.1). GTDB lineage: Bacteria > Bacteroidota > Rhodothermia > Rhodothermales > Bin80 > JAPPNA01. Next base: position 19,996 of record JAPPNA010000166.1, read on the forward strand.
GGCAGAGACTGCGTCCAGAGCAGGCCATGCAAACTGCCGGTCAAACAGATTCACCGCCGTTACACGCAGCTTCGTCTGCCGCCAGCCTGCGAACTGCAGCCATGCGGATGCCATCAGCCAGGCATTTGAGTGGTCGGTACGGGCCGCGGCATCCAGACTGGCACTGAATTGCAGGATTCGACCCGGAGCCTCCCAGTGGGTGCCAAAACGACCCCATACCGCGGGCAAACTCGGGTGGTCAGTCGCCGTAGCGGTAATAGTGACCTTTATCAGATCCGACAAAGCCGATGCGACCAGGTGGGCATCCATGCCGCGCGCCTTGGAGGCTGACTGCCGCCGCATCCAGCCACGGACCCTCGCGATTAGGTTGGTCCTGCTCAGCCGCAGACCCAGGTCGGTCTGTACGGTGCGCTCGATGCCCAACAGGTCAAAGTTATCGGACCGACCGATTCCCGCAATCAGGTCAGCGGAACGCGCCAGTCGCCAGTTGACCGAAGACTGCAGATGCCAGCCGTAATTGGGCCAGCCATCCAGCAGGACGCGGTCAGCGCGGCCGGTCATCATGAGCGCAACGCGCTCTCCGGCGCGTGCCAGACGGGCAAAAGCACTTTCTTCCCGCACCCCTGGCATACCCACAAATTCCAGACCCGCGTCCGCGCGCCAAGCCCGTTGGGGGCGCAGCCGGATCGCCACCCGCCCGATGTGCTGATCTACCGCCAGGCTTCCGGTCCATTGTTGCCGCGCCAACTGAATGACAACTCTCTCCAGCAGGCCCTGGCTGCTGGAATACCGGTAACCCGCGGACTGCTCGTTTTTAGCCGCATGGCCGCTGTGTAGCCGCACGCTACCCTGTCCCTCCAGCCTATGCCTGCCACCGAGCTGCCGGTGTCCGCGCAGCTGTACCAACCCGGCTTTATGAGCACCTGGATGGAGCGTGCCGTCTGCGTCGGTATAGTTACCTGCCCGATGGTAGACCCCGGACAACTCGCCATACCCTTTGGGCAGGCTCCTGCTGTAGATCGCGCCGGTGCGGAAGCTGCGAAGGCGGGTGTCGTAAGCGAATTCCACGCCAGGTATGCGTTCCTCCAGTCGTGTAATGTACCATCCTCCCTGCCCTCGTGGGCCCCAGTAGGCTGCGTAAGGCCCCCCTGCCATGAATACCTGCCCCACCGATGACATCATCACTGTGGGTTCCCTTCCTGCTGCCTCCAACTGGCGTATCCCATCTATGTACAATGTTGCCCTGCGGTAGTTGAGGCCCCGCACACCGGGCGTTACATTGATCCCGTCTGAACGAATGGGGATGACACCCGGCAGCCGCACCAGCCGGGACGCAAGCGGTTCGGCCGGCCCGCCCTCCCATGCCGGTACATCAACCAGTGGGCTGAAGCGTCGCACTTCCTTATAGGCCGCGCTGAGGTTCAACCTCAGGTTGACCGTACTGTCAGCCAGGATTCGCACCTGTTGCGTATGATCCTGAAATCCCGAAGCGGTCACTACGAGTGCGTACCAGCCTGCACGGATCGGACCCAGGACAAATTGCCCTTCCGCATCTGTGAGTGTGCCCGCAAGGGTTCCCGTCACCAAAACTGCTGCACCTTCCACCGGTGCCAGTGTGCGGGCATCCTGAATCACGCCCTGCAGCATGCCATCGGTCTGTGCCCGCCCTGCCAATGTGATCACCAGGCTCAGCGCACAAAACCCGCCGCGCAGATAGCCCGTCATCCGGCTGGTGGTCGCGCGAATCCCCTACCAGTCCTCCTTCCAGTTGGGAGAAGGCCAGGTGATCAGTTCCACCCTCCGCCGTCCGGCATCAGTCAGGGCATAGTTGTTGCCCCGCCCACGGATCAGGCCTCCGGTCAGATAGGTGTACGGTACCGCGGAAGGCTCCAGAATCCGCAATTGGGTGCTCGAGATTTCCGCATCTGAAGATTCAATGCGAAGGGGCAGGCCGGACTGTGCGAAGGTGATAATCCAGGAGGACCCCAAGTCGGGAACCGGGCCATACATATAGGACCAGTTGTCAAGCTCCGGGCACAGCCATGGGTAGCGCCACAAAATGTCCAGCATGGCTCCCCCCGGCACCCGGACTTCAAAAAATGGCCTGCTCCGGCTGACGAACTCCGGGATTGAAAGCGTGGAGTCCTCTTCCAAGCTCAGATACAATTCGGCCAAATCCATCCCGGTCAGGTTCAGTCCGTTATAGAGGCCATGGTAGTTGGGAACGCGGCCCGAAAAATGCTTGTCATACCAGGCTTGGAATGACTGGCTGACGCGCAGATTGATTTCCAGATGAAGATGGGCTCTGGTGCGGTTAATCCCGCGCCCGGTGTAGCCCATTTGGGCAATTGTCTGCCCGCGCGCAACCCAGTCGCCCGCCTCAACCTGTGCGGCCTTAAGGTGCGCATAGAGACTGTAGTAGGGTGATCCGCCCCACCAGTGCTCAACCACCACATACCTGCCGTAATTGGACCGCGCGGAAATATTGTTGACATAAACGACTTCGCCAGCATCAATGCTGCGCACTTCGTCAAGAGGTTCGCCGCTCGCAGACCGGCGCAGTGGCTTGATGTCAATGCCCTCATGAAACCGGCTGTATACGACTCCCTGACTGGTGTGCCGCACATTGCGCACGAATCCGTACCTGCCTCCACTCCACGGCGGTGCCACCCCCGGCTCTTCGCGTCTGGCGGTGCGCTGATAGAACGCGGGTCCGTTGCCCTCAAAAATCGCACGATTATCGGTAGGCAGCTCAATCCGGATAGTTGCGTCCAGATCCTGGGCACTGGATGGCGGCACCAGCAGCAGAAGAAACGCCAGCCACCCGAGCCAAAGTCCCGGGTTAGGGGTCGGGTGGGATAAGGCGGGTCTGAGGGTAGCCCTTGACGTACGGGATCTGCGCCACTCCACCTGTTTCATGCCGCGATATTCACCTCTGTCGGATACTCCGCTGCTGTTTCTCCGCGTGCAATATCGCGAAGTTTCCGCTTCAGCATCTGCCTGCGGAACGCGCTGATCCGGTCGAGGAACAGCACGCCTTCCAAATGATCGTATTCGTGCTGGATGACGCGCGCCAGCAGGTCTCCAACCTCCAGCTGTCGGGGGGTAAAGGAGCCATCCAGGTATTCAATCCGCACCATGGAGGGTCGCACCACATCCTCCAGAATATCGGGGATCGAAAGGCATCCCTCCTCGTATTCTTCCTCCTCCTCGCTCTCTACGGTTATTGCCGGATTGATAAAGACCATGGGTTGGTGAGGCACTCCGGCGATTTCGCGATCCGGCATGCTCTCCAAAAGGGGGCGGATATCCACCACGAACACCCTTTCAGACCGTCCGACCTGCGGGGCGGCCAGTCCGATGCCGTTAGCGTTGTGCATGGTATCGATCATATCGGCAATCAGGGTCTCCAGCCTTTCGTTCATGTGAGCCACCCGGTGGGTGGGCTCCCGCAAAGACGGATCGCCAAACAGCCTGATGGGCAGGATCATTCTCGGCACCGCGGCCTATGGCGTAACCGTGGCATATTCATTCATCACGCCCCGACTGTCAAAGGAATAGACCTGGTAGGTCTCGGGGTTTGGGCCCTCCATGCCGGGCGAGCCGATGGGCATGTTGGGCACGGTCAGACCGCTGACATCGGGCCGGTCATCCAGCAGCTTCCGCACATACTCGGCAGGAACATGGCCTTCAATCACATAGCCTTCCGCTATGGCGGTATGGCAGGAGTATCCTTGATGCGGCACACCGTAGGTTTCCTTGATGGTCCCCATGTCGGTGCGGTCGTAGGCCTTCACTTTGAACCCCGCGGCCTCCATGTGTTCTATCCACTTAACGCAGCAGCCGCAGGTGGCTGACTTATATACGACCATTTCGGCAGACGAGGGCCGAAGTGAGGCGGCCAGGATTCCGGCCGCGACCAGACATGGCGTGAGAATCAGAATGGCGGTTCTTGCTTTCATTCGGCGGCTGAGTTATTCAATCAGAGCATTATACGATGTGAGGTGAGACGGGTCCACATCCACCAGCAGATCATAAGCTGCGCTACTGACATCTGACTCCTCAAACAACCCCACCAGTTCATGAAATTTGGTGGAAAAAAAGATGTCAAACACATACTGACTGGACAGCTCCTGGTACAACTCCTGCATGGTAGTCAGCACGTCCAACACGGCCTGGCGTGCGGCACTGGCATCCCGTGTGAAGTGATCCAGCCCCTCAAAGTGATACCGAAAGTAGGCCTCCCGGAGCGGCTTGTACTGGGGGGCCGTCATCTGATCAATGATCCGTGCCCGACCATCGCTTTCCAGGGTGCTCCAGCCGATCGCGTTAGCCGTTGTCGCAAGCTGCTGGATCCGTTTGGCCTTTTGAAAGTGGACCTCCCCGCCCAGTTCGCTGAAGGTGTCGTAATCGTACCCGAGCATCAGGTACGCGTAGTAGTCCAGAACTGAAGTCAGCTGGTCAAAGCGCTCGGTCTCAAAAATAAGCGGGGTCCCCTGGGCAAAATCGAATTGCCACTGATTGTCGCTGATCTGTAGCAGCGTACTCCGGGCGGTGGTACCGTAAATCGGTCGGCTGCTGGTAAGGATGAGCTGAGCTTGAAACGAAGTCATCGTGAAGCTCTCCACGAACACAATCTGGATTGAGCACGCGATCAGCTCATAGGTCTCAAAGCGGTCGTCCGTCCAGCTGTTGTTGTTCATGTAGTCTTCAACCAGATCCTTGAGTTCATCCAGGAATTCAAACCCGGACCCTTCCAACTGCCGATAATTGATGGCAGCGGTACACAGGAATTCGCGCGCCTGTGTTTGCGGTACAGCCAGCAACAGCACAGCCGCGATGACCAAGGATTTTCGCATCAGCCACTTTACCCGTTTAACGGGCTGCTGTTTCATGTGATGGCGGACTGCCTGCCTAAGGCTGCGCGGGCATCCAACCTGTCCGGGCCGCCCATGGTGTAACCGGGCACCCCCTGCCAATAAGGGCAGCGGATCCAACTAGGTCAGAACATTCATCAGCCGCAACCCTACGCGCGGACTACCGGACCGCTGCGACTCACCAAGCGCAGGAGCCGGAAAACGAAGTCCGTGCAATAGCCTATCATAGTACGCAGTCTGTTTCGCCAGCCTGCACCGGAGGTACCCTGATGTTACGCGGATTCACTATAGTTGTGGTCGGCCTTCTCATTCTGGCCTGCGTCGCGATCCTCGGATTTTACGGCTGGTACGCATTGCTGGCCCGGAGTGCGGTGTCAAGCCTGGGACCGGAGGTGCCCATCGGCATCAGCGGCGGCATTGAGTATCGGGATCTGAACAAGAACGGTGTCATGGATCCCTATGAAAACCCCACGGCATCCGTTGAGCAGCGGGTACAGGATGTCCTTTCCCGGATGACGCTTGCGGAAAAGGCCGGGATGATGTTCATCAATATGATTGCCATGCAGCCGGACGGAAGCCTGCAGGAGCGCCCTACCCCCAAGAACCCGTTCACGTTCATAATCCCTACCAATTCGGAAATGATCGTGCGCCGCCACATGAATCATTTCAACATTATGCAGGGCAGTGGTCCGGCCGCCATGGCTCAATGGCATAACAGCGTGCAAAAACTCGCCGAACGCACGCGGCTGGGCATCCCCGTCACGATCGGTTCCGATCCCCGGCACGGCTATCCGAGCAGCCCGGCGGCTGCGATGTTCGCCGGTGCTTTCTCACTTTGGCCAGAGCCCCTTGGGCTGGCGGCCACCGGCGATACGCTCCTGGTTGAGCAATTCGGCGACATTGCTCGGCAGGAGTATACGGCGGTCGGTCTGCGGCTCGCGCTGCATCCGATGATGGATCTGGCGACAGAGCCGCGCTGGCCCCGGGTTTTCGGCACCTTCGGCGAAGATGCCGAACTGGCCATACAGATGGGCCGCGCCTACATCCGGGGCCTGCAGGGCTCTTCACTTGGGCCGGAAAGCGTCGCTACGATGACCAAGCATTTTCCGGGAGGCGGACCGCAGGAAGACGGATGGGAGGCACACTTCTCCTACGGCAGAAGCCAGATCTATCCCGGAGGCGCGTTTGACTATCATCTCGCCCCGTTCGTAGAGGGTGCGATCCAGGCCAATACGGCGCAAATCATGGTGAGCTACGGGGTGGGCGTAGGTATTACGGAGAACGATGTGGGCTTTGCCTTCAGTCGCCCCATCGTTACGGACCTCCTCCGCGATGAGCTGGGATTTACGGGGGTCATCAGCACCGACTGGGCCCTGTTGAGCGACAAGCGCGTTCTGGGTCGCACGCTGTTGGAGTCCCCGGGATGGGGGTTGAAGCACCTTGAACCTGTGGATCGGGCCGAGCATGCGCTGAACGCGGGCATTGACATTTTCGGGGGAGAATCCAATCCCGAATGGATTGTTGAGCTGGTGGAATCAGGCCGGATTCCAGAGGCGCGCATTGACAGCTCCGTCAGCCGACTGCTGGCTGACAAGTTTCTGCTCGGGTTGTTTGATGATCCCTATGTAGACGAAGACTTAGCTGCCGGGATTGTGGGGTCAGCCCCCTTTATGGAAGCGGGCCGAAGGGCTCAGGAGGCATCGTTGGTGCTGCTCAAGAATACCGCTGATGATGAGAGCCCGGTCCTGCCGCTCGGTCCGGAGGAACGTCTCTATGTTCAGGGCATCGATACCAGCCTGGCGGCCGGCTACGCCACCGTTGTCCGTGACCCCGCGATGGCGACGGTGGCCCTGTTGAGGCTGCAGGCACCCTATGATCCGCCTCGCAGCGACAGTATGCTGGAGGGCCTGTTCCATCAGGGTGATCTTGATTTCAAGGGCGAAGAATTGGCGCAGATTCTTGCCCTCACAGCATCGCTTCCGACGATAGTGGACATTTATCTTGACCGGCCCGCCGTGATTCCAGAGATTGCTGAAAGCGCTGCGGCGCTGATAGCCAATTTTGGCGCATCCGACCAGGTGATACTGGATGCCGTATTTGGACGATTTGCACCTTCGGGGCACCTACCGTTTGAGTTGCCATCATCCATGGAGGCGGTCCGGGCGCAGTTGGAGGACCTGCCCTACGACAGTGAGAACCCTCTCTTTCCATTCGGCTTCGGCCTGACCTACGGTGAGTCCGACACCGGCTCCACGACGGACGAGTCACCCCCATCGGAGTAAGGCACGCGCTATTGCCTGGGCAGCGGTCACGATCAGGCGACCGGTCACCCGGGGCGTGCGCGAGAGGGGGTTGGGCCGTTTCTGGCCCTGTTGTCATACGGACCTGCGTGACAGGCACCGCTAGGCAGAACTTGATTGTCTCCGCCTGTCAGATTGCCCGTTATCCACCTCAAGGCCGGCTCCCGGCCGATCGGCTCCGATGAGGCCGCCTCAATGGGAGGTTACAAGAAATGCCCATTGCCGGCCGACCGACTCATCAGCATCCTCCGCCATAAACTTCAATAACCACCTGAGCCTGGTCACCCTGAAAGACCACAATCTTGTACACATGCCCTTCATATCCCCAGTCGTCCACATTGCCTAATATACCGCCATCTTCAAGGCGATGGAACCCCAGCCAGTCGAAACTGCGGCGACTATCATTGTCTACCAGATTATTGATCAGCCCCAGCGCGGACTCAATACTGTCCAGCCTGGCAATCTCCGCCTGAGGTGATACGATCTCCAACGGGACAGAGAGAGCCACTTCGCGAATTGCCCGATAATTCTGGTGATCAAATACATGGTCGGACCTGACCATCATTGCTAGAGTGCTCTGACACAAAGAAGGCTGCAGTCCGATTCCCGTAACAGTCAGGGTATCCCGCACCATAGGGTACATGAACCACTGCACCGGGGCACCTATGCGGATGTGACCGGAATCAAGAACCTCAAACGAAGGGAACCTGGAGCTGTCCACTTCAAGTCCTCCTGAACTGTCAATTGCCGCGAAACTCCCTTCATCCACCGCATCGGTTCCCGGCCATGGCTGGTCCCAGGCCCCGTCCACAAGTCTGCCAACGGGAATCAGGGCCAGCTCATCAGGATCAGACCCGTCAGATGGCTCAACTATGGCAACCCACAACGGGTAGCGCGCTACAGACTCTAATGGCTGCGGCTCATCGGCGCAGGATGCAATCAGGATCAGACCAGCTGCCAAGATGCATGCCCAGCCCGCCATCCGGCTCCAGCCACAGGCCTAAATCTCTGCGTGACGATAAGAATCCATCCACACTCCGTCTAATTACTGTTCGACTCTGGGCAAGTAAGTGCCTCCGCTGGCAAGGCTGGATCAAAACCCCGGATGGACAACGCACAATGGAAATTGATCAGCCAAAAACCTTCAGCACCTTGGATCCCGGAACTCACGAACAATCTTGCCCTGATCACCTTGGAAGGACACGATCAGGTAACGATGACCATCACGATCCCGGTCGCTGACGATGCCGACAACACCGCCGTGGGCAAGGTCAAAATAGCCCAGCCAGTGGACTTCACAGAAGCCCACTCTATAGTCATCATTTCCAATCAGTCCCATAGCAGCCCCAATACTGTTGAGCCTCAGAATCTCATCCGCAGACGACACGATCTTCACGGGCTGTGAGAATGCTGCCCCCAGCCATCTGGAAGTGCCTCCTTGAAAGGCCTCGTATGCTACCGGAGGAGCAAAGAGCGTCCATTTGCGACCACAATAGGCAAACTCCCATCCAATCCCCATAATTGAAAGCGTATCCCGCATTGTCACATCAGGGTAGACGTACCACTCCAAAGGCGCATCAATGCGGAGGCGACCACTAGCAGAAATATCAGTCGGCGGGAAAACTGAATGGTCAACTGTTAATCTGCCGATACTGTCCAATGACGCGAGTCTCCCAAAGGCTAAGGGTTCCGGCCATGGCTGTTCCCATTCGCCGTTCTCCAGACTTCCGATCGGAAGCACCGCCACTTCTGAATTACGCCAGCCGGACGAACGCTCAACTGCGGCCACCCACAACGGATCACCCGCCTCATGCTCCGAAGGCGGCAATTCATCTACACGTGCGGTGAACAGGAATGCGCCGGCCGCCAAGGCCCATAAAGATCTCGCCATCGCGGGCAAAATCAGGTCACTCCAACTTGTGACATCACCAAACCGGGGGTTCTTTTCAAAGTAACGTTTTGCCCCACTGATATCCAGACCCTACCTGCCCCTAATCAGCCTAGCGAGATCCGCGTTCTGGTGGCCTCACATCCCTCGCCGCCTGGCAGATGACCCACCGACATGAGTGCCGGATGCAGACACCCGGAAATGATCGCGCCCACCTGTACGCGACATGAATGTGGGCCGCCTTCGCCGGGCTGCTTCAATTGCAGATTCCGATGTTTGGTGGCATGTATAATTGGAGGCGGCTCCATGGGGTCAAGGTATACCGCCGTTGACTGTCGCCCTCGCGCACTCCGACCCATCGGTTGCGCAACCGTCTCCAAGGCCAGCGGCAGCCCGCTTATACGCTTCGTACGACACAGACTGTGTATTCGTGACCGATCAACCAGCGAATGCCCGGGCGCTGTATACCTGCAGCCGGCCCGGGATTCGCCGACCCCGCCGTAGCCAGGGGCACGATTTCAGCGAAACGTAAGCCTAAATCCACCTGCGTCAGGATAGGCCAGCCCAATGCGCATATTGAGATCCACATAGTGCATGATGCGCCACTCCAGCCCCAATCCGGTACCGGCCGCGCGCGCAGTTCGCAAGGCCGGGATGTCACTGTGGACGATGGCCTCCGCGAATCCGTACAGGTACAGAGCCTTGAAATACATCGGTACATGCAGGAATCCGTCATCAATGTACCATATGGGTTGCGCCAGCTCCAAATCGGCCTTTACCGTCTGACCCGAGGCAATGTACGAGTCCTCATACGTTCGCGGCATAACATGCATCGCGTCATATACATTCGGTCTGTTTTGTGTCAGTGCACTGATGCCCAAGCGGAGGCCGGTATGGGCGCGGCGTGAAGGTGACCAGTACAACACCGCATGTCCCAATATCGCCCGCCGGGTCTGCCCTTTCTCATGCCAAAGGTCGGAATGCGCACTCACACTGATCCCGCCGCCTCGATGGGGCCATATATCCCGCGGATTGCGCATGTGCCGAATATTGAACGATACCCCTGCATGCATCGCCGTAAAGCCCACGCGATTTGCGGGCGATTCGCCGGACTCCGCATATACCGGAACCGTGTTTTCATCTACGGAAAACCAACTTTCCTGACCGGCTTCTACACCTACCCTAACTGCGCCCAGGGTCGATCGGACACCGGATTCCAAGTACAGCGGTATCCTGAACTGCAGACCTGCATGCTCCTGGTTACGCCCGTACGTGAGACTGCTCGTGCTGCCATCATTGTTCCGTACCGCAGCCGTAACGGTCCGTGGCCGCCGGAACGCGTAACCGGAGGTCTGAATCAGGCCCAGCATGGTATTCACACTGGCACTGCCCCAGAAGCGGCCGGACTGCCTATAAGCCTGCGTCGTATAGGTGACCCTTCGTAGGGGGTCCGATCCCATGACCTGCAGTCCCCCGCCGAATCCAAGCTTACGGCCAGGATATCGGTACTCATAATGGACCATGGGCAGGAGCAGCCTTGGCGACAGTTGGCCACGAATCGAGTAAGGCTCAACGTCAAATCCAGCCGGCACGTTCGCTATCGGCTGGACCGGGACAATATGGGCATCATTGGGCAACGATATCTCGGGGCCGGATTCGGGGACAAACGGAATGCTGACCAGATCATGCCGTTCATGATCGTAGCTCACGAATGCCAGGGTGGTGCCGTCAGGTGATACCTGCGGATCAAAGGCACCGTAACGCACGCGTGTCAGCTGCGTTGTGCGTTCACGCTCCAGATCGTAGCTGAATACGTTGGATGTGCCCCCCAAATCAGCCGTATACAGCAGGAACCGCCCGTCCGGGCTCCACGACACCTCACGGATCGCAACGCCGGGCAGGACAATCCAGGCCTGGGGTGTCAGCAGCTCCTGTCCAGATGCCGCCACCCGATAAATGCCCTGTTCCCCGGCGCTCCGCATCAGTACGGCTATGATGTCCTGCTTCGGCGAAGGTGCCATCTGGATCACCGTTACCTGCTGACGGGACTGTATGGGTTTAATCGTACCATCGGGCATGATCGCCGAGATCACATTATGCTGCCCCGAATTCCTAACCGCCAGGATCGAATCTCCAGCCCGAACCGGCGCAAACACGCGGCCCTCGCGGGTCAGGCGCCTAGCCTCGCGCGTCCGCAAGTCCAAGGCAAATACTTCGGCCACCCACCGGGTGGGCACGAACGTATCCCTGACGTACCGTGAATAGAGTGCGGTACTGTCATCCAGACTGAACCAGGCATCCTCCGGAAGCCGGACCGCATGGAGTCGCCGGCTGACACCGGTAGCTACGTTGACCGCGTACAGCCCGCTGATCACATCATAGCCCGACTTATACACAACCAACGAGGAGTCATTTACCCAGTACGGATGCCGATGCATGACACCCCGACGACCGCTGATCTTCACGGGCACAGCTGAGGCTTCCTGCAGGTTACCGGCGAATTCCTCCGTCCATCCTTCGCGAAAGCTGCGTTTCAGATCCCGGACAGACTCGCCCGTAGCCAACTGTAGTTCAAAACCCGTCAGGCGCAGCGGGAATCGCCACAGTCGGTGGCGCATGCGTGTATAGAAACTACCGCTGTCACGCGCCGCCTGCCACGCGAAGAAATTCGCTCCGCCAATGTAATGGCGGCTTCGAGGCCATGTGTACGCGGGTGCCTCAAACAGCTGCACCATGGACCAGGGCCGCAACGCATCCAAGGCAGCCTTCATTTTCATCTGAAAGCGAGCATCATTGAGCCGTCCGGCATGGGCCTGGACCTGACTTTCGTAGTACACTGCCGCACCTTCATTAAGGCCGGATGGCAGGGCCAGGTTGATCGAACGGGCTAGATCCGGCGCTACCCAGTCCACCATGGTCCCGACCCCGAAACGGCCGCCCGCCTGAGCCTGTACCGCGTGCAACAGTTCATGAGGTACGACCGCCTGCATCCAGGACGTATGATGCGCCGACAGCAGATCACCCCTTATGTGGGGCAGCTCAATTTCCTGCCTGAACGGCAGCGTGTGGACATACCCGTTGGAGCGATCATTGTAGGCGTTCAGCACCACCGGCATTCGCATGGGACGCGGATCTCCGACCAGCGCCTGTGTCTTAGCCAGCTCACGCTCCAGAATGGACGCGGCCTCGGCCGCCTCCGCGGTATTGCCGGATTCAAATATGACCGTGAAGTGGGGGGTGCGATGCACCAGATAGCGCGTGCCTGGAGGGCGCACCGCCGGGTCGTAACGCAGGTACTGGAGCTGTGCTGTCGCCGATCGGTCCTGCAGCAGGATCAGCAGGACTATCGCGGCCATCTGGAGCAGTACTGGCGGAGGGGGAGGGATTCGAACCCCCGGTAGACAATGCCTACAATGGTTTTCGAGACCACCCCGTTCGACCACTCCGGCACCCCTCCGTGTTCGCTTTGATACGCTGATCTAGTCCTGAGTGTTTTGCTGCATGGACGCGACGATCGGACCGACCGCCTCCAGCGCCTGATCCAGATGTTCAGGTTTGCGTCCACCCGCGCTGGCCAGTTCGGGCGCGCCGCCACCGCCGCCGCCAATGCGGCGCGCCAGCTGCCCTACAATCCTGCCGGCGTGCATGCCCGTTGCGACCAGATCGTCAGAAACCACCGCTACGAGATAGGCCTTGCCCGCATCCGGGTCAGTCGTACCTATCACACCCACAGCTGAGCTGCGGATGCGCTGACTCAGCTCTTTCCCCAATTGACGCAACATTTTCATGTCCGAATTCGGCACACGGCCGGTAATCAGTTGTACCGGTCCAATGCGGCGGGCCTGCCGGACGAAGATGTCCAGACTGGCTGTAAGTTGATCGCGCCGAAGCTGCGCCACTTCCCGCCGCAACTTTTTGTTGTCTTCCAACAGTTTGGCCACCAATGCGTCCACCTCTCGCTGCTGCCCCTTGAACTGCTTCCTCGTGCGGTCCAGCTCATCATGCTCTCCCTCCACAAAAGCTAGGGCATCCAGGCCTGCTACCGCCTCAACCCTCCGTATTCCGGCAGCTACTGATCCCTCAGACTGAAGCACAAACAGGCCCAGCTCTCCGGTGGCCTGCACATGCGTTCCGCCGCACAGTTCAACGGAAAAACCGGGATCAAACGTAACGACCCGAACAAAATCACCATATTTCTCGCCGAACAGAGCGGTGGCCCCGCGGTCGAGCGCGTCTGCGTACGGGACTGCATCGTCAATCTGAGCCGTAATGTTCTCCTGAATCCGGCTGTTCACCACAGACTGTACGCGACGGATATCCTCCAGACCGACTCTGTCATAGTGGTTGAAGTCAAAGCGAAGATGCCCTGGAGCTACCAGCGAGCCCTTTTGGGCCACACCCGGTCCCAGTACCTCCCGCAGTGCGGCGTGCATCAGATGGGTAGCCGTATGATGCTTGGCAATCCGGCGGCGGCGCTGCACATCAACGGCCGCACGCACGGTCGCACCCACCTGGACGGCGGGATCTTCGTCCAGCAGATGCAGGACCTGATCGCCCTGAACCTGCGTGTCAATGACTTGCAGCGATCGGCTACCGATCTGCAGCACGCCGGTGTCGCCAACCTGTCCGCCATTTTCCGCATAAAACGGCGTACGGTCCAATATCACCGCCCTGCGCGCGGGATCGATTCCCACTACCCGGGCCTCTGCTACCACATGCACATCATGCCCGGCAAAAATGGATCCCTGCCGCGCACCTCCGTTGTCCCCCGGCACAAGAACAGCCGGACCGGCCTTCTGGTCATGTCGGAATCCTGATGCCTCCCTGGCTCTGGCTTTCTGCCTCGCCATAAGGGCGTGATACTGCTCCATATCCACATCATGACCGTGCTCCCGCGCAATTAGCTGCGTCAGATCCACTGGGAATCCATAGGTATCATGCAACAGAAACGCCACATTCCCGGACACCCGACCCTGGCGGGCTGAGGCAATAAAGTCACGGTCTCCGTCCCGCTGGCCGGGATAGGCTTTGCCGATCAGGTCCTGCATCCTCCCGCCACGAATATGCATGTCTGCTCCATCTGTGGATCGGATTCGGCGGATGGTTCTATTGGCCTGGGTGCTCAGCTCCAGTCCGCGTCCCAGCGTCCTGAGAAAAGCGGTCTCCTCACCGCGAATGGTCGCCTGGATGCGTGATTCATGCTCCCTGAGCTCACGGTAGAAGTCGTCCAACTGAGCGATAACCGTAGCAGCCAGGTGCCAAAGGAACGGCTTCCTGATGTGCAGGAATGTGTAGCCGTATCGCACGGCGCGCCGAAGTATCCGGCGGATAACGTATCCCTGACCGACATTGCCCGGTACCGCACCATCGGCTATGGCAAAGACGATCGCCCGAATATGGTCCGCCACTACGCGCATGGCTATGCGGATCTTCCTGCGGTCTGCCGCCCCGTCTATCTCGTCGTAACCCTGAACGCCGGGCGCAGCAGTCAGGCGGGCAATGTGGGCCAGCAGCGGCGCGAATGCATCGGTGTCGTAGGTGCTGGATTTGCCCTGTATCACCGCAGCCAGTCGCTCAAGGCCCATTCCGGTATCCACATGACAGGCAGCCAGCGGCTCCAGAGGCCTGTCCCGCACCGCATTGAACTGGATGAACACCAGATTCCAGATCTCAATCACCAGCGGATGGTCCTGGTTGATCAGGCGCGCTCCAAGAACGCGCGCACGCTCGGTATCAGAGCGTAAGTCAATGTGAACTTCCGAGCACGGACCGCACGGACCGGTGTCACCCATCATCCAGAAGTTATCCTTTGAGCTGCCGAACAGGACACGGTCATCCGGCAGATGCCGCCGCCAGAGCGTGGCGGCATCTTCGTCCGGTGGCAGACCCAGCGCATCATCTCCTTCGTGCACGGTGGCATACAACCGATCGGCCGAAATGCCCCAGCGTGTATGCAGCAGCTCCCACGTCCAGGCAATGGCCTCATCTTTGAAATAGTCTCCGAAGCTCCAGTTGCCCAGCATTTCAAAGAAGGTGTGGTGATAGGTATCGTGCCCCACCTCTTCAAGATCGTTGTGTTTCCCGGACACGCGCAGGCACTTCTGGGCATCTGCCGCACGGTGGTAGGGCCGGGTTCCCGTCCCCAGGAACACGTCCTTGAACTGATTCATCCCCGCATTGATAAACAGCAGGGTCGGATCGTCATGGGGCACCATCGACGAACTGGGCACAATCGTGTGGCCCTTCTCCTGAAAAAACTCCAGGAATTCTGCCCGGATCTGATCGGTGGTCCGATAGCGGCTATCTGTCATAGTGTCGATCAAGTACAGCACATAAATACGCCTGAACAAGGCTGTTTGTGCCTATCCCGAGTGCACCCATGTGGTCCACAGTGCGTGCGGCATCGATGCGTCAGCCGCTAGATAGCGACCCGAGCAGGGGAATGAGGATGGCTGGCAGCGAATCTTTCCGATAGATCGGGTGAATGAGGGGAAGCTGGCATACTTCAACATCTCAGCCACCAAGAACATCGCCGGATCGCCAGGTGGAGGCAGGATGACCTCCCGGCATCATATTGGGCCGTAACGAGGCTCCGGTGGGAATCCCGACTCGGCAAGTATTCCTGTGGCGCAGACTCTCAGGTCAGGTTGGCCCTGCAGCATTGGCCATACATCCGGGGCCAGATTGCAAAACCGGCCTGACGGGCCTCACCATCGTTCTTGAGTCCGCCGGGTAATTCCCGGACTTGTAGCCATCAAAACCGGCCCCGTCAGCGCCCAAAAAAAAGTTGTGGAAATTGGGAACCAAGCAAATTGGGGGGGGGGTAGTTATACTTTTCCACCATATGGATTTTGCTATGAGACGCTTATTCGGCATTTTTTTACTGCTGGTCTGCCTGTTTTGCGCGTGTGAGGGACCAACCGGTCCAGTGGGCCCCGCCGGGCCCGCCGGGCCCGCCGGGACCACTGGGAACACCGGGCCCACTGGGAACACCGGGCCCACTGGACCAACGGGGCCCACTGGACCAACGGGGCCCACTGGACCAACGGGGCCCACCGGACCCGCTGGAGAACGGGGCGAACCGGGCAATTCAAACGTAACTGCGTTTACGGTTACGCTTAGAGCCTCCCAGTTCGAGGACAACGAACGTATGAGTTTGGAAACGGCGTTCTTTGAAACATCCCTCGTAACCTCCTCGGTAATGACCCGTGGTGCGGTTTTGGCGTATACAGATTTTGGCACTTCCGGGCAGGCATGGACACCGCTACCTTACGTGTTAGGTACTGTTTCAATGACGTATATCTACGGGGAAGATTTCGTTGCAGTGTTCATTGCGCGTCCGGCGGGGAACAACCGGGTGGCCCGTATTTTTGACGGTGACCGGGTGCGTTTTCTGGTCATGACTCCTGCGGGTGCCGCCCGCCTCAAGGATGTTGATAAGGAGGACTACGAGGCCGTAATGGACGCATTGGAGTCGTATTGACCCTACGCGGAACGTCACCGGAAGGGTTCGCATATTGCCTCGCGTTTGGTGCTGCTGACTCGCCATCGGGCACCAGGTCCGTTTTTGCACGGATCTGGGTGCCCTTTGGCAGTCTGTCTTCCCCGTACCGGGTTGGCCGCAATGCGGCTTGGAACCTGCTGATCTGGAGCACCCATGATCGGACGGCACCTGCAATCGCACGCGGTATGACGTTTGATAGCGGTGTACTTGTGCTGTCTGAGTCGGACTTAACTGTCCGCGGGTATGCTGCGTAGGTCTGTCCTGTAGCTGAGAACCCTACTTAGTGTTTGCCAGAAAAAGCCAAATTTCGGAATTCCGAGGGTGCGGCGGCCGGC
>JAPPNA010000009.1 GCA_028873925.1 Bacteroidota bacterium
CCGACGGACCGAATTGCACCGACAGTCGTGGTCAAGCCGAACGGCTGGTATCCTGGTCACTGGTTGACCCCACGACTAAGGCCGCCTTCCTCGAACAGGGACCGAAATTACCCGAAAAAAGTCCGAAAATCCCATCCGCGGAGTACCTGATCCGGCCACCTCACTAGTTTACCATACGGATACGATGCACCGGTCCTTGCTCCGCGGCAGCTAGGTCGTGATGCGCCACCCGTAGTCAAGCACGAATCGCAGGGCGGACCAGCTCAGATGGACACTGCGCATCTTGAGCCGGGAGTGGATCAGGTAACCGTCGGTGCGGCGGTCGGTCCGGCGAAAGAGCGATTTAAGCCCCAACTGACTTTTCATAGAGACTCAACGTCGGAACCCGAGCGTATTCGCGTGGCTTCTGTGACTTGCGCATGACAGGACGATTGTGCTATCTTGGGACTGATGCAGACTGTGCTACTCGGCGCATTGAGCTCCGGTGCGTCTCTCGTTGGAAAGGGCAAGAAACATGCCGGGATTGGATTGCCTCTGGTAAGCCAGGTCCAGATCCTGAAGCCCCGTCCATCGCGTCCATATCCAATTTTATTGCCGCTCCACCAAATTCTGTAGGAATTCATGTCAACTCTTCGCACACTCAAACTCATCCAGGTTCTGCTGGCTGTAGCGATCACTTTCTTGGCTATAGGTTTGCGTCAGACGGACCCAGCGGTTGCAGATCAACAGACAGAAGAGCAAGATCACAAGATGGATGTTCGTGGGGGCTGTATATTTGTAAATGGACCGAGAAGTGGGCCTCCCTGTTACCGCGTGTTTTGTAGGGATCCTGGGACAGATTGCTCCAAATGGAGGGGTGCCTGTTTCACCCTGGATGAGGACGATGAAGATGGCTATTGTGATTACTAAGCATAGCTGCGTCCTTTCCAAAAGGGGCAAATGCAGCCGCTAAGAGGTTAACATGGTTCTGGCTGAGGGTTGGACTCAATGGACGCTTTTGTTGGCGATCGGCATTTCTGCGGTTGCTGAGGTGTCTGCCCAAGACGAGTCTGCCGCTGAATTGAAGTATTTCAAGTCAGTACGAACGATCGTGTTTGACGACCCGGATGTGCCGCCGATTGCTGCCATTGATCACATGGATGTGGATGCATCCGGCCGATTGCTCGTGACAGATGAGCTGGGCGAGCAAGTGTTGCTGTTTGACTCTAAAGGAATACTGCTCGCTTCGCTGGATCCACGGGGCTGTCACCCTGGATTCACCTTTCTGCCTGTTGGGGCCATGTTTGGGGGAGATGAGTACATTTTTCTCCGAAATGCAGGGCCTTGGGGGTATCTTTTTACATCAGAGGGTGCCTGTATGGAAGATGTGGACCCCGAATTCGTGCCATCAACATTTATGGACATTGATCCGACCGGGACCTTGTTTGGAGTACAGGAAAAACCCTTCTGGGAAGTACGACGTATGAGCCCCTCCGGCAAGCTCCAAGAAACATTCCCCGTAATGGAACCCCGGTATCCCAACGCGAGCAGCCGATACGCTGATGGTGGGGTCGTTGCCGATGGGACGCACATCTATTTCGCGTGGGCACCTGAGCCAGCTGTCTTGAAATACACTCTGGCTGGCGAGTTTGTACGCAAAATCCAGAAGCGCTCGCGATACTTCAAGCCGCCGGATGCCGACCTGCCAGCTGAAGTGTCGCCGGAATTGTTCGCCGCGCTTAGGAGATGGACCGGGACCATTACGCGCTCCGTACTTGAACTGGATGACCATATTATCATGGTCCAGTACCTTGACTATCAACGGGGCACTGGCTATCAGGTGTTCAGCAAGGATGGGACCCTGATTGCTGAAGAACTCGGCATCGGGGGCCGGTTCTTTATCCACGGACGTGATGGATTTGCTTATGGCATCATCCAACCGGACTTGGACGAAAAGGGCGAATTGCCCAACCCCTACTTGATAGTATACAAATTCTCGCCCCCATAACGGACAGCCTCATGTCCTCGCCCGTTAAGACTGAAGTCACCAAGGTGTTGGCCTTAGCTGTGCTCCTCATTCTGAGTATCGGGTATCTCCCAATTAGTGACACCGACGAGCACTCTTCCTCAACTGGAGATTTTCATGTTGATGTCAATTTCAGTTCCGTGGACTCACTTTGGTTGGCCTTCGTAGGACAGGTCATTGCGCCGCTCCACGCCCGTAATACTTTGCCCGGATATCAGATAGGTGCCCTTGATTTGACAGCTCCGAGCCTGATCATCCCCATTCCCGGGAATTCCTGCATCCAACGACAGGTTACGGCACTAAGACGAATTCGGGACTTGCATGACCTCATTGGCGGAGAACTGCCTGTCCGGGTGCTTCTACTGTCTCAATTTGATGAAGATGCCACGAGAATGAAGGCGCTCCTTCTTCGGAAAGCCATTCGCCCCTCGTTTGAGTTGTGGTACAGCAATGAGCTGACCCGTCTTTCAAAGAGTATCCTCCTTCGGCAGTTGGAGCCAGTCCTCTTGGTCAGTAATTCCACGGTAGCTGAGGTGTATCATGCTGTTGAGCATGACAGAATCAAGCGTGCTGTCGCTGAAATGAAGGCATCTGCGTCTGCAGATTGAATCCATGCGTGACGCAATTCACAAGGCGCTTTACCGTACGCTTACGCTCGGTCGGCGGAGTTCGGTCTATTATGAGTCGGAGACAGTCCGGTTCCAGAGTTTTGAAAGAGGCTCACCTGTCTGAACAAGCCATGGCAAGACCCTTCATCCGGTACGAATATACGCGCTCAGCAGAAGCGGGCAACATGATCCGAGAGCATGATTGATGGAACAAGGGCAACACACGGTGGGTATCCAAATCAGGATTGTCACCCGCACAGATGATTATGTCGCAGACTGCAGAGGTGGGTCCGGCGCGCGCGGTTGGGGTTAGCGGTGGATGGACGTACGTCTGATGTGGCGGAACAGGAATACATCAGGGGATTGGATTCCAAGACTCGTGTGCGGGGTGAGTTGGTTGGTGCTAGCAGGTCACGCGGGCGCTCAGACTCACGGGGTCCAAGGGTATGTGACCAACGGGGTGACGGGCGAGGTGTTGATCGGTGCGCACGTTTATGAGTTGCGTACCGGAAAGGGCGCGGTAACCAATCAGTACGGATTTTTCAGGCTGCTCGCCGCCGCCGACACATTTCGCTTACAGATTAGTCATGTCGGGTATGAGCAACTTATCCGTGAGCTCATTCCCTTCAACAGTGTCAGGACGTTTGAATTACGGCCTCTCGTGACCCGGTTGGACTCAGTTGTCGTCACAGCGGATACTGAGCAGCTGGAACATCGGTTGCTCTTGGGCAAAGTTACGATCGCACCGGAGGAGGTGGCTACACTATCGGCGCTGCTTGGAGAGGCGGATATCCTGAAGGTGTTTCAGCTGAAGCCCGGGATATCCTTCGGGACGGAAGGCACTTCAGGCCTTCATGTGCGCGGGGGCAGCCCGGACCAGAATCTCGTGATTGTTGATGGAGCACCGATCTACAACTGGAGTCATGTGTTCGGATTCGTCTCCAGCTTCAATCATGACGCTCTCAATGAGGCTGATCTCTATAAGGGATGGTTTCCCGCCCGATACGGTGGACGCTTGTCGTCAGTGATAGACCTGACCATGCGCGAGGGCAACCGCCGTGAATTTGAAGGTGGGGGGACCTTGGGACTGCTGGCTTCCCGAGTGACAGTTGAAGGGCCCATTCGGAAGAACGAGAGCTCCTTTATCATTTCGGCGCGGCGCACTTATCTGGATCTGCTGGTCCGACCGCTCAATTGGATTGGCGGGACGGATTTTCTGATAAGATATCATTTTGGCGATATCAATGCGAAGGCCAACATGATTCTTTCTAGCCGAGATCACGCGTTTATCAGCGTGTATGCTAGCCAGGACAGCTACTACCTGCGTGATGGTCCTAAGGAAGAACAGGTACGCAATGGTGTCGGTTGGGGGAATCTGGTTGGAACGCTGCGGTGGAATCGGGTCCTTATGCGCAAGATGTTCTTGAATTTTGCGCTGTTGCACAGCCGCTACAGGTATTCCGCGCTTGACAGATATACGGTCTCCGCAGTCAATTCCGGCAGCCGAACCAATGAGTTGTATGAGACGCGATTCAGATCGGGAGTTTCAGACTGGACTGCAAAGGCTGACTTGGAGTATAGCCCCTTAATGAGGCATGGCCTACGCTTCGGTTCCTCTCTGAGTCGCAAGCGGTACACGCCGGGTGTGCAACGCGTCCGTGAAAGAGCTGGTGTCGCCTCCGTTCAGGACACGCTGATTGAGACCAATAGGGAGCATGTTGCTCTTGAATGGCATGCTTATGTGGAAGATACAGGACGTTTCAAAGAGCGGATTCGGATCAACGGGGGGTTTCATTTGTCAGGATTCAGGGCACGGGGGGCGCGTTATGCATCCGTGGAACCCCGCGTTTCGGCACTGATTTGGATATCGCCCGCCTGGGCAGCTACGGGTTCGTATGCTCGTGCGTACCAGTATGTACACCTTCTAACAAATAGCGGTGTCGGACCACCGACTGACCTCTGGGTACCCAGTACCCGTCGCGTCTCCCCGCAGCGGGCCTGGCAGCTGAGCGCAGGGGTGTCCCGCGAGCGGACGCAAGATGCAATCGCGGCGAGCATTACAGGATATTACAAGGCCATGAACGGTGTGATTGAATACTTGGAAGGGAGCAGTCTTGTCGGGCTAAGGCGTGATTGGGAGAGCCAGATAGCTGCCGGACGCGGATGGTCCTATGGCATCGAAACGCTGATTGAGCGAAAGCGGCGCAAGTTGAGCGGATGGATCGGGTATACACTCTCCTGGACTTGGCGACGCGTGCCCGGTATCAATCAGGGACGACCTTATCCGTACCGGTACGACCGCAGGCATGACATTTCAGTAGCACTCACTCGGCCCCTTGGCCGCCGCACGGTGTCCGTTTCCTGGGTGTTCGCATCCGGTCATGCAGTCTCAGTTCCCATCGCGCAATATATTGAAGACGGAACCCTGGTCAGCATAATCCAAGGGCGAAATCAGCAGCGCATGCCCGCGTACCACCGGCTAGATCTGAGTCTCCATTCGCCCAGGAGAAACGGCAGAAACAGGCTCACGATCAGCATCTACAATCTGTATAATCACCGCAACGCCTTCTACACCTATGTCCGGGAATCCTCAGAATTTGACCCCTTTGCAGGTTACGCTGACGAAGGCCGCAGCTTTCGAAAGGTAACCCTGTTCCCGGTGATCCCGTCTGTCAGTTACAGCTTCACCTTTTGAAAACGCCGAATGAGTACTGTCAGATCGTTGATCCCATTGCTGCTGTGCATCGTGCTGGGTTGTGAGGGTCCGGTGGAGTTCCCGGGCTATCCTTATCAACCGAAGCTCGTTGTAACGAGCGAATTCTCAGCGCAGTCCGCCTGGCATGCAGTTCTGCAACGTACGGTGGGCTTTGATGAAGTGGTTTCTTTTCCAGTCGGAGTGGAGCACGCAACTATTGCCGTAACGGGCGATGATGGCTCGCAGGTTGAGCTGATGCACAAGGGAGGCGGGTTTTACCAGGCCGGTTGCTGCCGACCCAAACCCGGGGTTACGTACCAGATGGTGGTTCGGGCTGACGGATTTGTACAGGCCACCGCGAGCGACAGATTGCCTGCAACGGTGCCGATAGACGTGGTACGTAGAACGACTGTGGTCCGGGAGGGAAGACCGACAGCCCGCCTTGAGATTGATTTCCAGGATGCTAGGGGTGTACGCAATTATTACGAGCTGTCCGTCTTGCTGGATGTGCGTTGGCTGCCAGTAGGATTCACGGTCCTGAATGTTGAAGTGCAGGATCAGCTGCAGGATTATGGCGTGGGTGATTTCATCGAACCGGACTTAGCCGCCATTTTTGTCAGACGAGTTCTCCTCCACGATGACGGATTTGATGGTAAGGCGTATACCTTGATTTTGGAAGTAGATCCATTTCATTCGGTTGAAGAGATTGGAGGTCCCCTTTCCGTTAAACTGCGCACGGTGAGTGAAGCGTATTATCAGTACCGGCGGTCGCAGTTGTTGCAGGAAAATCTGAGCGTAGACCCATTCGCGGAGCCAGTTACGATAAGGTCAAATGTTATGGGCGGACACGGCGTATTCGCCGGTTATGCTCCGCAGACCCACGGCGACCTGTCCGACACCGTGCTGCTTCAGCGGATTGCAGGGCCCTATGTACTCTCCTACTTTGATGTGCGCAGGGATGGCGCGGGGTTTCTCTACGTTACCGGGGGTGATTCGGGGAAATTGGAGCTGCAAACAGATCACAGGGTACTCGGGGAATTACAGATACCGCTGAACAATGGGGAGTTCTGGTCCGCCAGCCTGGACGGAGGATTCGTGTTAAGTGGAACCAGTCTGCGTTTGTTTCACAGTGCGGATACAGCGCTCAGGGACATGGAATTTGAGTACAGGCCTGAATATTCAACGCTAAACGGCAACATAGCCATCGATTTCGGAGAGTACGTAGCAGTCGAGTTCAAAAAGGCGGATACGCAGCCGACACCTGTTCAACAGCGTCCAGTCTCGTTATCTGGTTCCACGCCCAGACCGTAAAGGACGCGCAGTGCCGGCTTTCGTTGGCAGGCGCGTATTGGGGATAGTTTCAGGCGATTCGTGTCGTACAGATGGCTCAAGCCTGATCACTTCCCAATGTGCACGGTAACGGCTTGGCTACACCCCGACCAGCGGTCCAAGTCTCGCGGTTAGCTTTGGCCTGAGAAAGCGGTCTCTTAACGAAGCGGCTGATCAACAGCGGTTAGCGATTCGCGGCGGGAATGGTCTTCGGTTGAGCATCTCGCGGTGCTGCACGATGCCCACCGAATTCAGCTGTTAATCCTGCGGCGGTTCGCTTAATGACAGTAAGATTTCAGCGGCGGGTGACCGCATATTGTAGTTTAAGCTCATAACGCGTCCGTAAGCGCCTGCGGTGGCGATAAGCAGCACATCCTGTTCCGTGGTGCTGTGGGGGAGTCGGCGTGCGTGGCCCAGGATGTCACCGGTTTCACAGATGGGGCCGACAATTTCGGCGGTCATATCGGGCGTTTCGTCCAGTCGGGTCAGGTTGTAGATGGGGTGGTAAGACCCGTAGAGTGCGGGCCGGATGAGTGAGTTAATGCCGGTTTCAAGGCCGACATAGCGCATTTCGCCCTTACGCTTGATCTGGGTCACGCGTGCGAGCAGCACCCCGCTCTCGGCGACCAGGTATCGTCCCGGCTCAAGCCAGACCTCAAATTGCGGATGCGCCTTCTGGAAGGCATCCAGGTATTCGCTCATCCTGTCCAGATCCAGGGGAGATATGCCGGGTCTTTCCGGCACACCGAGTCCCCCTCCGAGGTTGAGATGGTGCGCGTCCGGGAAAAAGCGTGCGGCGGATGCGAGTGCGATGGCGGTTTCGCCCCAAGTTTCGGGAGTCAGGATGCCGCTGCCCACATGAGCATGCAGACCGGTTACGCGCAAATCCATGTTGCCAGCCAGCTCAGCCAGACGGGCCAGACCGCCGGCTGAAACACCAAACTTGGACTGTTTGCCTGCCGTTCGTACATGCTTATGGTGCCCGTAACCCTGACCGGGATCTATTCTCAAGAGGACCTCACGCCCGGCAAAGACATCCGGCCAGAGTTCCAGGGCCCGCAGGCTGTCCAGCGTTACATGACCGGCCAGCCGGAACCCGGTTTCGTATTCATCGCCGGTGACAAAATTGGGGGTGAACAGTACGCGGTCAGGGTCAAGATCCTCAATCAGGTCGTGTGCGAAGTTGAGTTCGCCCGGCGACACGCACTCCAGCCCGAGCCCGGCGTTGTAGAGCAGGCTGACAACCTCGGGGTGGCTACACGCCTTTACGGAATAGAAGCACCGCGAAACTGCCTGCAGGCTCTTCAGGTGCCCGGCCCGGTCAACAATGGTCTGCGCATCATACACAAAGCAGGGTCCTGACCGATGGGCAATCCGCAGCAATGCCGCGCGGCACCCATGCCACCAGGGAGCACGGGATTCGGGGGTGACTTCTTCAAGCAGCTCGCGATAGGAGGGACCGAACTGACCATCTTGGGCCCTCTGTCCGAACAGGATCCCGTGCAGCTTTTGAGTCACCCGACCGGCATGTTTTCCGTCTACCACGAAGGTGAAATTCACATCACTCGCGGCTTGAGAAACCAGATACAGCTTTTGTTCATCAAGCACCTCCATGGCGGGTCCTAACTCATGGAGCACGCTGCGGATGTCCCGGCCGACCAAGCTGATGGCGGCGCAATCCTGGATGGAGCGCGCCGTGCAGACGGACTCCAGGTCCACAAGCAGGGCTTCAAGGGCGGCCGCATCAACGGGGAAGCCATGCACGGGGTCAATGGAAACGCTTACGCAGGTCTCCGAAGTTGCTACCAGACCGACAGAGAATTTGTGCTGGGCAAATGAGTTGAATATGCGGGCCAGAAACCCTACAGAGTGCCACATGCGGGGTGTCTCCATGATGATCAGCGTCAGACCAAGGCGTGTGGCAATCGCCTTGACTTGAGGACCGGATTCGGACGTGGCATTCACGACGGCCGTGCCTTCCAGTTCGGGGTTTGCCGTTGATCGAACCAGCAGCGGGATGCAATGATCACGCAACGGATCAATGCATCGGGGATGCAGCACCACAGCCCCGGCGCTGGCCAGCTCCTGTGCTTCATCATATTCCAGCTGTTTGAGCAGTCGGGCATCGGGAATCAGGCTGGGGTCAGCCGTGAAGATGCCCGGCACATCGGTCCAGATTTCCAGCCGAGAGGCCTCCAGTTTGGCGGCGAAGCAGGCGGCAGAGGTATCAGAGCCCTCCCAGCCGACCAGTACCGTGTGGCCCAAGGCGTTACTGGCAATAAATCCCTGTGTGATGATTACCCGATTGGAGATGGCCTGCAATTCGGGGTCAGGATCGGATAGGCATCGGGCCGACAGGTAGCGCTCGTGGGGAAGCAAGCTTCGGTCTTCCCGCGATTTAAGCACGCGCCGGGCATCCATCCATTGGGCATCTATTCCCCGGGATGCCAGGAACACGGAGCCCAGCACCGTGATCATGATCTCACCCACGGCCAGTACTCGGGCCCTGAGCCTTGGATCGACATGTTCGGTCAGGGAAATGCCGTAGGCTAGCCGCTCAAGCACTTGAAAATGTTCGGCCAGCAGCTTGGGACCATCGACATTGATCCGGTCGGCTAAAGCCAGGTGCTGCCGGCGAATCTCTTCCAGGACCGGCTCGTGCCGGCCGCTTGCCGCCGCGTCAATCAGGGTCTCAAGGGCTTTCGAAATTGTGGCCAGTGCTGAGCACACTACAAATACCCGGTACCCGGCAGTCAGGCGTGATGTGACGATGGAGGAGAGGGTTTCCCAGTGTTCCCGTGATTGCAGACTGGTACCGCCGAATTTCAGCACAGCCCAGCTATCCGCAGGCGCGTCCGCTATATTGGGGCCAGACGAACGGGCTTCAGAATGGTGCTGAGCGAGTTGTGGCATCTGGTGGATACAAAGCTGTCGGCAACGCCTTCAACGCCGGACTTGTTCAACTTTTACGTTGAAACCGATGCCGCGTTTGATGCGCCGGGTGCGGCCGAGACGCGCCGCGCCAATTTGCGGGCGTATCTGGGATGCTTTGAGTCCATGCCGGATGTGTTTGTACTGGCCGAAGCACCGGGTCCCTGGGGGTGCCGATTCAGTGGAGTGCCGGTCACCAGCGAGGCGCAGCTGATCGAGACGGAGTTTCCCGTTGATGGCCATCCGACGAGCCTGAAGCCAAAGCCGCTGGGTGAATATACCGCCCGGATTTACTGGCGGGTCATGGGTGAGGCGTTTCCCAACTTTCTGACTTGGAATGCCGTGCCGCTGCATCCGCATCGCATCGGCGAACCCATGTCCATACGAACTCCCCGGTCCACTGAGGTAAAGTCCTTTCTACCATTGTTGAAAGATATGCTGCATATTGCGGCCCCAAAAATCGTCCTGGCGATGGGTCGAACGGCCGAGCGTGCGCTTTCCTGGGCCGGTTGGTCATCAATATATGTCCGCCATCCCTCCCAAGGCGGAGCCAGGATTTTTGAGCGTCAGGTTCGTCCGATCCTGGCCCGATTGCCCTGAATGTCGGTCGGACGGGCCCGCTCTATACAGCGGCCTTAGCCCTATATTTTGGATCTGCACTCGCTGCCGCCATCGCATGAAAATCGTAGGGAAGCGGTTGGACCCGGCAAGTATAGACCGTGTGATGGACCGCGGTTCACGGATCGCGGACCGGATTGAAGCGGCAATGGATCGGATCGGGGCGCTGACACGCTACTGCATACTGCTGATGGTCGTGATCGGCTGCTACAATGCAATTGTGAGGTATGTGTCCAGATGGTCGCACATTGATCCGGCCTCCGCTGAGGGCTGGGAATCAGTCCTGCTGTGGATTGGCGAAACCGCACGGCGGATGAGTTCCAACATGTTCATTGAATTACAGTGGTATCTGTTTAGTGTGGTACTCCTTTTGGGGGCGGCGTACGCCCTGCGCCGCCATGCGCATGTGCGGGTGGATATCGTGTACAGCCGCCAGACGTTGGAGGGCCGGGCGTGGATAAATATTCTGGGTACCGTTCTGTTTTTGGTGCCCTTTAGCGGGCTTATGATCTGGGCCTCCTGGCCGGATGTGCTGGATTCCTGGGCTAGGCTGGAGGGATCTCCCGACCCGGGTGGACTGCCCAGATACCCGCTGCTCACGGTGGTGCCCATAGCGTTTGCTCTGCTGATCGTGCAGGGTCTTGCTTATGTGCTGCGCGAAGCAGCCATCCTGTATGACATCGCCGTGCTGCGCAGGCTGGTTCGCGAGCACGGTAAATCATCACCACCGCTGGATGGGGATTGAGTGGCTGGCCCCCATTATGTTCGCGGCAGCCCTGCTGCTGATTTTCTCGGGCTATCCGGTGGCGTTTGCCTTGGGAGGTACGACGCTCATCTTTGCGATTATCGGGGTGGCGACCGGATATTTTGACTGGTACCTGCTGCTGGCGCTGCCGGACCGATTGTTCGGCATCATGTCCAATTACACGCTCCTGGCCGTGCCGTTTTTCATATTCATGGGCACGATGCTGGAAAAGAGCAATCTTGCCCAGGATCTGTTACAGACAATAGGACTGGTATTTGGTCCGATACGGGGCGGCTTGGCACTGGCGGTGGTCATTGTAGGGGCTTTACTGGCGGCGGCTACGGGTGTGGTGGGGGCCAGCGTGGTGGCTATGGGGCTGATTTCGCTGCCGGTGATGTTGAGGTACGGCTATTCCAAGACGCTCGCTTCGGGGGTCATCACGGCATCCGGCACATTGGGGCAGATCATACCGCCCAGTGTGGTGCTGGTCGTGCTTGCCGATCAATTGGGAGTTTCAGTCGGCGATCTGTTCATAGGTGCTTTTGTGCCGGGCGTTATGCTGGCGTGTCTGTACGGGGTGTACGCGCTCGGGACCGCATTTTTCCGCCCTCAGGCGGCACCTGCTCTGCCTGCGGAGGACCGGGCGATTCCGACGCGCGAACTGGTGCGGCGCATATTCTTGGTTATGCTGCCGCCTTTGCTGTTGATTCTGGTGGTCCTGGGAAGCATATTCGCCGGAATTGCCACACCGACCGAATCAGGCGCACTCGGGGCAGCCGGTGCTGTGCTGCTGGCGG
Source organism: Bacteroidota bacterium (assembly GCA_028873925.1). Taxonomy (GTDB): domain Bacteria; phylum Bacteroidota; class Rhodothermia; order Rhodothermales; family Bin80; genus JAPPNA01. Next base: position 11,729 of record JAPPNA010000009.1, read on the forward strand.
CGTTGAACAGGCGGCTTACGCGCGATGCCCTGCGCAAGACCATGGAGGAGACTGTTAAGCTGACAGCGATGGTCATGATGCTGCTGATCGCGTCCACAGCGTTTGCCTTGATTTTCCGCGGTCTCGATGGCGGGATCTGGATTGAGGAGCTGCTGACCAACTTGCCGGGTGGCGTGATTGGGTTTCTGCTGGTGGCCAACCTGGCCATTTTCGTATTGGGATTCTTCATTGATTTTTTTGAGATTGCGTTCATTATAGTCCCGCTGCTGGTGGCTCCGGCAGCGCAGCTGCTGAGTCCCATGTTGGGCGTGCCGGCCAGTGTGGCGCTGGTGTGGTTCGGCGTAATGGTGGGCATGAATCTGCAGACCTCGTTTCTGACACCGCCGTTCGGTTTCGCGCTGTTTTATCTGCGCGGCGTAGCCCCCAAGAGCGTGCGCACGGCGGACATTTACCGGGGTGCCATCCCTTTCATTGGCATTCAGCTGGTGGGCCTTTTGCTGTTGGTGCTGTTTCCAGAGCTGGCCCTGTGGGCATTGTAGGGCCGCTTGCCCGGCCCGCTAATTTGAAATATCACGGCTGATGGTATACCTGCTTGGGTCGCTTACCGAGCTGCTCATTATCTATGCAACGGTGATGATGCTGGCAATGGGCGACAGGCGGATTGGTTCAAACCCTATCTGCCAGCAGGAATCCAGGCCTTCCTCACCCCATCTACCTTCAGTTCAAGGGGACCTGCATTCGTCATGAACTTCGTCAAGGAACGGCACTTTATCTTCTGCTTGACCAATCCATTCTGCAGCTTTCCCGAGGATCAGTTGCATCTGCCGGAAACGCTCGCAGCAAGCTCCGATCGCTCACGCGGCAGTGTATCATGCGTGTACCCCTGGGATGTCAACAACACGGCAGGTGGAGTCCTTTCGCCCCTGCCACATGCAGCGGATCGTTCCAAATGTCGGTCATCATTCCTCGAGTGCCGCTTCCAACATTTCTCACGGGGTTCTCAGCTTATTGAGCAGATACGGGACTGTTCAAGGCGACTCTTTTTCGTGACCGAAGCGGGTTTCCAAACGATCATTAAAGGATCCCGCAATGTGTAGGTGGGTACTATGGAAGGACTGAGAACCTATGGGAAGGGGACGAGCCAGCCGTGACCGGAAGCCAGCACCACCAACGCGCGACGATTTCGTCGATCCGGATCCAAGGGTTTCGTTCGCTGGCCGACCTAAACCTTGAAGAATTGAGTCAGGCGGTCGTTCTCATCGGGGCCAACGGCTCGGGGAAGTCCAATCTGATCCGGTTCTTTGAAATGATGAGTTGGATGCTTCGTGCCCGGCGGCTAGGGGAGTTTGTGGAACGGCAGGGAGGTGCTGGCGATCAGCTCTTTGGGGGGCATTCAACTACCGCAGTAATTGAGGCTGAGATTGGCTTGCGTACTGGCAGCGGGCAGAATGACTACAAATTCGCGCTCGCACATGCACATCCCGATCGATTCATTTTCACACGTGAAGGGTTCCGCATCAGCAGGGAAGGAAGCCACGAGATGGCACCGTGGCAATGGTTGGGAATTGCTCACCGAGAGGCCGAAATCATTGCGGCGATGGAGGACAACGGGGCCCATGATGTTAACCCCCAAACGGCCAGAGTCATCGTGAGTTTGCTGCGAAGCTGCGCGGTGTACCAGTTTCATGATACGTCAGATACGTCCAGTTTCAAGAAGAATTGGGACGTTGACAGTACCAGTAGCGAGCTTAGAAGCCACGGTGGAAACCTGGCCGCAGTCTTGTACCGTTTGGAACAGGAAGACTCGCGACGGTACGAGTGGATTTGCGATCAGATCCGGAGAGTGTTGCCGATTTTTGATCGGTTCACGATTTCCGGGCGTTATGGCCGGGTGTATTTGAGCTGGAAAGCGCGGGGTCAGGAGAAAACCTACGGGGCCCATCTCACGTCTGATGGTACGCTCCGATTTTTTGCTCTGGTGACGCTGCTCAACCTGCCTTCTGAAATGCTGCCGCAGGTCTTGTTGCTGGACGAACCGGAGTTGGGTCTGCACCCGGCCGCTGTTTCATTGGTCGGTGGGATGATCCGGTCCCTTTCTGCGAATCGGCAGATCATTGTAGCAACGCAGTCACCAATGTTGGTGGATACCTTTGATATAGACGAAATCATCGTGTTTGACCTGGTGAACGGACGGACCGAGTCAAGAACTCTTGCTCGCCATCAGTACGGCCAGTGGCTGGACGAATTCACCACGGGTGAATTGTGGCAGAAAAATCTGCTTGGTGGCCATCCGTGATTAGACTTGCAGTTGTAGCTGAGGGGCTGACGGAGACGGATTTCGCGAACGGAATTCTCTCAGAGCATTTGAGGGGCAGGAACATCTGTACGACAGCAATCCTGATGGGCCGTGGGCGTGCCGCAAAAGGGGGGAACGTCACTGTTGATGGGATTGCAGCGGAAATGGCCCGGCTCTACTGGGACTTTGACTTTGTGACCTCGCTGGTAGACTATTATGGGTTTCGCGGTAAGGGCACAATGACAGTTGAGGAATTGGAAGAGGAAATTGCCAGTCGGACCTGTCAGAGATTCGGGTCTGGATGGGATTCGCGGAAGATCCGTCCGTATGTGCAGTTACATGAGTTTGAGGGGCTTCTGTTTTCTGATGTGAGCGCGTTTACAAGAGTGCCGGACGCACCGAAGAATCTATTGACATCCTTAAGAGAAATCCGGTCCAGGTTTCGGACTCCCGAGGACATCAACGATAAACGAGATACGGCCCCCAGCAGGCGCATTTGTCAGTTGATCCCCAATTACAATAAGAGATTTCAGGGGGGTTTTCTGGCCGGATTGATCGGGCTTGACAAGATCCGCGAAGAGTGCCCCCGATTCAATCAGTGGGTGGCCAGTCTTGAGTCACTGCGAGTTCAGACGGACGGCCCGAATTAGCGCATGTGTGGACGGAAGTGTCTCCCTCGTCCCGGTATCTCTTCGCGGCTTGAGCGGTGGCAAGTGAGTCAAAGCTCCTCCGGTACCGCAAGGCTGAATCAGTTGGGCAGCGCCGCTTAGGTCTCCCTGTTGTTGAGGAGCTTGAATACCTGCTACTGGGTGGATTTCAACGGGGGCGGCATGGTGATTTGGTGAACTGTCCTCCGAGTGATCTTCGGTGTGATGAACCTGTGACACAGCTCCGAGAGATGTTCAATCAGCCGCGTATAATTCCGCGGCACATTCCGCAGCGGTCGGGGCACTAATCCGATTGAACCGATACACCTCCACGGCACGAGAATTGAGGTGCTTTCCGGCATCTTGGACGCACAAGCAGCATTGCGGATTTCCACGGCTGATTACCTTGTTAACGGATCGCTCAGAACAAACAGTGCGTGAAATCGTTAGTAGTTTCAGCAGAATCATTGATTTCAGCATTCGATGAAAAGCCCGGAATTAGTGAAATGCACTGGCGAGACGGGTCTAAAGGCGGCCTGTGATCTGCTGAACCGGGTGCTGGACCTGAAGATCAGCGCGGTTTATCGTGATCCGAAGCCTAACAGTATCCTGGGGACTGACGGACGTGTTGAATTCGACCAAGGCGATGTAGCCTATGCGCTCATCATAAAGGTCTTGCCAGACGGAGCTCCTCGTTTCGTCCGGTCCATGGTCTTGCAGCTTATGGGGCACTTGGAGCATGTACGGCAGTCCGGTCAAGAAGATTGCGGTCGACATCTGATCCCGATGCTCGTAAGCCCTTACCTGTCGCCCCAGTCTCGGTCAATATGCGCCGATCACGGGGTCGCCTACCTCGATCGGGTTGGGAATGCTCTTGTTTCCTTCAATAGTGTCTATATCAATCGGGCGGTCGCTGAAAAACCCAAGTCGGAAGCCCGATCTCTTGGTTCGCTCTTCAGCCCCAAAGCGGGAGCGGTTCTGCGGGTCCTCCTTCAAGGCCCTGAGCAAACATGGCGCGTCATGGACTTAGCGGCAGCAGCTAATGTGAGCCTAGGTCATGTGAGCAACATTCGCAAAGCTTTAATGGCAAGGGAGTGGGTTGAGGAGCGAAAGAATGGCATCATCCTGGCTCAGCCGGATGCACTGTTGAGGACATGGCGCAAGGAATACCGTCCTCCGACCGACCGACAGGTCACTGGCTACACGCTTTTCCACGGGGACCAGCTCAACAAACAACTGCCGGAAATTCTAAATCCGAACCCACAGCGTCCACGTGCAATTCTATCGGCACACTCGGCCGCCCAATGGCTTGCGCCGTTCGCTCGCAGTGGTACGCTCAGCTTCTATGCTGATGAGCCCGGCATGCGGAAGCTGAAAATGGCACTGAATATTGCTCATACGCAACGGGGGTCAAATGTCATCGTGCGCCTCCCGAAGGATGACACCCTGTTCGCTGATGCTGTTCAGCCAGTGCCGGGCATTTATTGCACCAACCCGGTCGTCACGTACCTCGATCTGTACAGTGGGAACGACCGTGATCGTGAGGCAGCTGACCATATGGCATCAGAGTACTATCCATGGCTATGAACGAGTTCCAAGCAGCCGCTGATTACGATGACCGGTTAACAAGGGCGGTAAAATCCGTGCTGGTGGAGATTCAGTAGATCTTGGGCAGTTTTAGCGGCAAGTTTGCAATAATCGGCGGTGCGGTCCCCTGGCTATTGCTAAGCAATGCCGATATGCCCCATGTTGGGACCGGAGACGTGGACCTCGTGCTTGACCCCGCCGCCTTGGGCGATGGCGAGTACGCAAAACTAATTGAAGCCCTGCAGGCACATGGTTACCATCAACGGCGCAATCTGCGGCGCTTTCAGCTTTTGCGCACCGTAGCTGCCAGAGATCATGGAATTAATATCGATGTTATCGTTGACTTCCTGATGCCGCGCGACGCAGAAATAGCCAAGAGCATTTCGCCGCTGATCAGCGATTTTGCCGTTCAGCGTGCCGATGGTGCCGACTTGGCAATCAGATTCTGGCAGTCGGTCGCTATAGAAGAAGACATGCCCGAAGGTGGCAGGAACCATGTTGAAATCGCGGTGGCATCAATTCCAGCTCTTATGGCGATGAAAGGATATGCCATCAGGAATCGTCTGAAGCACAAGGACGCTTACGACATCTACTATTCTATTCGAAATTTCCCGGGAGGAATCGGCGCACTGGTCCAGGGTACCCGACCGCTTCTCGCTGTTGACTCGGACCGCAGGGGTTACTGCCTGATAGCGGAGAAATTCCGCAGCATAGATGATTTTGGACCTACCAGCGTTAGGCAATTTGTTGAAGGCTCTCCGTCAGTTATGGGCGACCGCACACCGGCTCAATGGCAGCAGGATGCCTTTGGGCAGGTTTATGCCTGGCTCAAGGGGATTGGCCAGAGAGGAGCTTAGAACGCCAAGAGGAATACCGCACTGTGGACAGGCACCGCCCGCGCGTACCATTCGACTCGGTCCTTCGGGATACTTGGTCCGGTGGTCAATTTCAAACGGAATGGGTGGTCCGCCTTTACCAAAATGGCAGGTGCGGAGCCAGCCCAAGATATGATCGGAATTCCCCCCGTCCGCAGTACAAGCATGTTGATCGGTGTTTAAGTGTGTGGAGGCGGCTTGTTCAGCTGCCGTGACGCTGCACAGCGGCAAACGACCGCCGCATAAATCGCGTCATCGGTGTCGTAGGTGCTTTCTGGGGCTCCATAATGTCACAACTCGCGCGGAGATCGTTGGGGCCGAGTGATTCAATGCACCGCAATCCCAGGCATGTACAAAGCCGACTGCCGTAGTGCATGGATCTGGTGGCATTCACCCTTGTTGCGGTGGTGATGCCGGTTACGGGTACACCGGGTTGTGGTCACATAGACTGGCATCATTGCCTAAATCCTACGCCGCGTATTTTTCACCATCCGACACCCTCAATGCTAATCCCAGGGGTACTGCGCCGCACTTGACGAGGCCTTATTCAGGCGGCGAGCATTCGGGCCACAAACTCGCTGTACGAGAAACTGGCCGCACCGAACCAGTTGTTGGACGCACCTAACCAGGCCATGTACGAATCGTAGATCTCCGAATAAACAGGATCAGAGGTTCCCTCCTGGATCATCTCCGCAGAAGCCGTACGCGCGGCTTCCAAGACATCGGCCGGGAATGATCTTAACTCAACACCTGAATCAACCAGCCGCTGGAACGCAGCCGGGTTCACCGCATCATAACGCGACAGCATGTACATGTTAGCCTCAATCATGGCCGTTTCAAGCGCATGCTGGTATGCGGAGGGCAGCGTGCCGAAGGCAGACCGGTTGACATAAAAGGACAGGTTGGCCCCCGGCTCCCACCATCCGGGAGAATAGTAGTAGCGGGCAACCTGGTGGAAGCCCAATTTCTCGTCATCGTAGGGACCGACCCACTCAGCGGCATCAATCACTCCGCGCTCCAAGGCCGGATAAATCTCGCCACCCGGAATCTGCTGGACAGTTACGCCAAGTCGGTCCATCACACGTCCTCCCAATCCGGGAATGCGCATGGTGAGCCCGCGCAGGTCCTGGACGGAGTTGATTTCGCGATTGAACCAGCCTCCCATCTGGGTACCCGTGTTGCCGCCGGGATAGCTAAGGATGTTGTAGTCCGCAAACAATCCCTGCATGATCTCACGGCCACCGCCATGATAAGCCCAGGCGTTGAACTGACGCGCGGTTAATCCAAACGGAATAGTGGTGTCAAAGGCGAAAGCCGGATTCTTGCCGATATAGTAGTAACTGGCGGAATGCCCGAGCTGCACGGTTCCCTTCTGCACGGATTCAAGCACTTCAAAAGCCGGAACGATTTCGCCGGCCGGATATACGCGTACCGTGAAGCGACCATCGGTGATCTGACTCAATCGGTCCGCCATCACATCCGCCGCTCCGTAGATGGTGTCTAATGACCGCGGATAGCTGGAGGCCAGCCTCCACCGCAAGGTAGGCTGTCCTGCTTGTATGGCCGGGGCATCAGACGAGTTACCGGCGCATCCGCTGACCAATGTACCCGCTGCGGCTCCCAGAGCCGCCGATTTGATAAAATGTCGTCGTTCCATCAGGCTAGAGAGTTATCCGCGCGGTCTCAGCGGACGCATGACCACTTCAGAAATCAGATAATTGTCCGGTGCATCCAGCACATGAACGAGCGTAGCGGCAATATCGGTCGGCAGCATGGGCTGGGCCGCGCCGTGAGAGCCAGCCTTGCGACCAAATCCCGTCGCTACCGACCCCGGACACAGCACGGTTACTTTTATGCCGCTGGCCCGCAACTCCTTCATGATGGCCTCGCTGAATCCGCGCAGGCCGAACTTGGTGGCGTTGTAGGCGCTCAAATTGGGATTGCCCACCAACCCAGCGATGGATGCAATATTGACGATATGGCCTCCAAATCCGGTCCGGTCATTCTGCGCCTTCATCGTAGGAACCACGGCGCGCGTGCAGTAGAAGACACCGGACAGGTTGGTGTCCATCTGGGCACCCCAGTCATCTGCTGCCTGTTTGTCCACGGGCGCAAAACGCCCCAGGCCAGCATTGTTAACGAGGATGTCAATCTCCGGCAGTCCCCCGACAGCCGCCTGAACCTCGGATTCAACCGTTATGTCACAGGTCAGTGGCCGAAACGCCGGCCCCAAAGACCGCGAAAGCGTGTCCAACCTTTCCTGCCGCCTCGCCAGTCCGTACACGATCGCTCCTTTGGCCACCAGCGCTTTTGAGAATTCGGCACCGAGTCCGCTGCTGGCACCGGTGACAATGGCGGTCTTACCCTCAAGAACCATATTGGCAGAATATGCAAATGCAAAACGGTTGAACAAGCCGGAACATTGCCTGTTCGCAGCCGAAGCACACCGACAAGATATATGGAGCGGGCCCTGAACGAGGCTTTTCAGCGGCATGTCGCTTGGACTAGCGACGCACCGCTCGGGCTGGTGGTGGAATCCGCCAGCGGTCCCTACCTGCACCTGGCAAACAATCGCAAACTGATCGACCTGATCAGCGGCATTGCCGTCTCGTCACTCGGGCATGGTCATCCCGAAGTATTGGAAGCTATCAGGGCGCAGGTTAACAGGCACCTGCATGTCATGGTCTACGGCGAATTCATCCAGCGCCCCCAAGCTGAATTCGCCAGCCTGCTCGCAGCGAACCTGCCGCCATCCTTGGACACGGTCTACTTCACCATGACCGGTACCGAAGCCAATGAAGGTGCGCTGAAGCTGGCCAAAAAATTTACGGGGCGAACAAGAATAATCGCGTTCGATGGCTCCTACCATGGCGATACGCACGGATCGCTGAGTGTAACCGGCAGGTCGGTCTATCGAAGGCCGTTTGAACCGCTGCTTTCAGATGTGCACTTTCTGCCCTTTGGGGACATCGAAGCGCTGGAGGCCATTGACAACAGAACGGCATGCGTCATTACCGAACCCATTCAGGGCGAAGGGGGCGTGCGTGTACCCGGCTTCAAGTGGATGCGTGCGCTGCGAAAGAAGTGTACTTCATCAGGTGCACTACTGATTTTTGACGAGATTCAGACCGGATTCGGGCGTACGGGCAAATTGTTTGCTTTTGAGCAGTTTGATGTCGTGCCGGATATGCTGACCCTGGCCAAAGCCATGGGTGGTGGCATGCCGCTGGGTGCGTTTGTGTCCTCGGGCGCAATCATGGATACGTTGCGTAGGGATCCACCCTTAAGCCATGTGACCACCTTCGGCGGACATCCGGTATCCTGTGCAGCTGCGGTGGCGGCGCTGAGGGTTCTGTTGCGGGAACGACTGCCTGATCGGGCCCGGGAACTGGAGCGTCAGATCCGCAGCCGGCTTCGACACCGGGCCATAGTGGAGATCCGGGGTATGGGTGCCATGCTGGGGATGCAGCTGACGAGCGATACCCTTGCATCCAGATTCGTAAACGCCTGCCTTGAGTCCGGTGTCCTGGTGGGCTGGACGCTGCATTCGGGGAGTCTGGTCCGGATCGCCCCGCCGCTAAACATTCCCAGTACCGTGCTCCATCAGGCCCTGACCGCTATGCTGAAGGCATTGGATCTGGCGACGCAGGATCAGTCGCGCAACCACGGGTAATCGCTCAGGAAGCGATCATACGCGTGACCCAGACCGGCGGCAGGGTAATAGGTCCGCCGGATTCGGGTCATTTGCCGGGCAGCGGTCCGGACAGAATCAAAATGTGTGCCGGCGGCCGCCAGTATTGCGGCCCCCATGGCCGCCTCCGGGCAGGCCGGGAGGTGGAACGTCCGCTGGCATACATCCGCCCTCAGCTGCATCCATATATCGCTTTGACTGCCTCCGCCCGTGCTGAAAACGGAGCCGCCCGCGGTACTCATCGCGTCGTCCAGCACTTCGTAACAGCGACGCTCAACACAGGCCGTACCCAAAAGGCCGGCCGCAAACAGGTCAGCCTCCCCGAGACCTTCAGGCCGGGGCACAGTCAGATGGTCATCCGCTACCGGAAACCTCTCGCCGCGGCCCAGAAGCGGATAAACGGCCCGCGCGTGCGGAAAAACCCGGCCAGCTCGGCGGTCAAGTTCCTGAACATCCCGATTCGCAAACCATGCCGGAATCCAGGCCGCCCCGACATTACTGGCCGCTCCGGGAAGCCACAATCCTCCGGGTAATTTGTGGGCGTAGACCATGGGATGGGACACCGGCGCGGCTGCCAGGGCCTTGAAGGTTAATGTGCTGCCCAGCGAAGTGCTGTAGTCCCCCCCACGGTGCAGTCCTGAAGCCAACCCGGCCGCCACACCATCGGTCGCCGCCGTCACCACCGGAAGGCCCTTCGGCAGTCCGGTGAAAGTGCCGGTCTGCTGTGTGATGGTGCCGATTTGCGTTCCGGGGGCCACGACATCGGGTAACAGGCAACGGATATCCGAGTCAATCCAGTGCGGCCAGCTCTCAGTGGTCAGGTCCAGACCCATCTTGAGGCCATTACTATAATCGGTAATCCCGAAGGTGCCGCACAGTCTGCCTGCTACCCAGTCTGCCTGACTGAGGCAATATCGGATTCGGGCAAATCGCTGAGGCTCGCGGCGCTTGATCCAAGCGGCCTTCGGAAGAGACCAGGACCCGGAAAGATTCGCCCATGAAGAGACATGACGCATCCGCCGGGCCTCCTGCCGGGCGCGCGCGTCATTGTACATGATAGCCGGACCAACGGGATGGCCGGATTCGTCGGCGCAGACCAAGGTGCCGGAGGTACCGTCAACGGCGATCGCCCGCAGGGCGCAGAGATCGGACAGCTGGCTAAGTGCCGCTTGGAGGGCTGCGCCTGCAGACTCCCACCAGTGTTCCGGCTCCTGTTCATGCCGGCTGCCCGACGCAGATGCGCGCAACGGAGCTGACGCACGCGCGTGCACAACGCCGGAGTCGTCGGCAATAATGATGCGGATGCCCGAGGTGCCAACATCCACGCCGGCAAACAGCGGATTCATTCAGTCAGGCGACGCACATCAGTCCGCCCTTGCCGTGGCAGCGGAGGGGGAGGGATTCGAACCCCCGGTACCTTGCGGTACGCTGGTTTTCAAGACCAGTGCATTCGACCACTCTGCCACCCCTCCAGGCGTGGTACACATAAAAAGAGCCGAACACGGGTCCGGCTTCTTGCGGCGGAGAGGGTGGGATTCGAACCCACGATGAGCGTCAACCCATACTCCCTTAGCAGGGGAGCGCCTTCAGCCACTCGGCCACCTCTCCCAAGGGTGCACCAATTTTGTCAGGCTGAAGACTCCAACGCGTTAGCACCGCTTATGATCTCCAGGATTTCGGAGGTAATGGCACTCTGGCGGGCCCGGTTGTACTGCAGCTGCAGCGAACGCAGCAGTTCGTTGGCATTCGAGGTGGCGTTGTCCATGGCCACCATTCGGGCACTCTGCTCCGCGGCGTTGGATTCAAGCAGCGCACGCCAGATCTGAAAATTGATAAATAGCGGGACCAGCCGATTCAGAATTGCTCTGGTACCCGGCTCAAATATGTAGTCGGCTCGGTATTCCGGCTGGATCTCCGGCTCAACGAGGGTTTCCTGCTGCATCACCGGCGTACGGAACTGCTCCGGCGGCACCGGCAGCAGCGGGGAAACAATACGATTCTGGGCAATCGTGTTGCGGAATTCATTATAGATCAGATAGACCTCGTCCCACTTGCCGTCGAGGAATCCTTCCACTGCTAACGTACCGACTGATTGGGCCACCGGAAAGGTCAGGTCACGAAACACACCGCTTAAGCGGGCTTCCATACGGTAGTCACGCCGCCTGAAGTACTCCACTCCTTTGCGTCCGACACCAGCCAGATAGAGCTGCCCCGCGGTCTGGAGATGCTCAAACTTCTCGCGGATAAGCGATTCCGCAGACTTGATGATGTTGGTGTTGAAGGCACCGGCAAGTCCGCGATCTCCGGTTACCACAATCAGCAGCACGCCCGCAGTTTCCTCTCGCGCCTTCAACAAAGGATGTGCATCCACTTCGCCCTGGCGTTTCAGGTGGTCAATGATCTCGCCGATCTTGAAGGCATAGGGGCGTGTCTTGAAAATATTCTCCTGCGCACGGCGCAGCTTGGCGGCCGCCACCATCTTCATGGCCCGCGTAACCTGCTGCGTATTCTTTACCGACGCAATCCGCGTGCGGATGTCCCGCAAGGTGGCCATAGGTACGGCTGAATCAGGCGGCGTACAGAGCGGCCAGGCGTTCGGCCTCTTCCCGGAAGGCCTTTTTGGACGCGTCGCTGAGTTGGCCGGTTTCCAGGATGTCGGTCAGAGCTTCGGGGCAGCGTACCCTGAGGTTCTTGATGAATTCAGCCTCAAACCGCTTGATGTCCAGCATGGCCACGGAGTCCAACAGGCCCTCGGCCCCCACATAAATGATGGCGATCTGTTCTTCGACCGCCACGGGGGTGAACTGACCCTGCTTCAGCAGTTCCACCAGACGCTCTCCGCGCCGCAGCTGCCGCTGAGTGGACGGGTCCAGGTCGGAACCGAATTTGGCGAAGGCCTCCAATTCCCGATACTGAGCCAGGTCCAGGCGCAGCATGCCCGCGGCCGATTTCATGGCCTTGATCTGGGCGTTGCCGCCTACCCGGCTGACCGAGATCCCCACATTGATGGCCGGGCGTACACCGGCATTGAACAGATCCGGCTCCAGGTAAATCTGGCCATCCGTGATGGATATTACATTCGTCGGGATGTACGCATCTACCGCACCGGCCTGTGTTTCAATAACCGGCAGTGCCGTGAGCGAGCCGCCGCCTTTGACGCGACCGGCCAGAGAGGGAGGCAGGTCATTCATCTGAACGGCAATCTCGTGACTGCGGGTAATCTTGGCGGCCCGTTCCAGCAGTCGGCTATGCAGGTAAAAGACATCTCCCGGATAGGCCTCACGGCCCGGCGGGCGGCGCAGCAGCAGCGAGACCTGCCGGTAAGCGACCGCCTGTTTGGATAAGTCATCATAAATGACCAGCGCGTGACGACCCGTATCCCGGAAATACTCGCCGATACAAGCGCCCGCAAACGGAGCAATAAACTGGAGCGGAGCCGCTACAGATGCTGGTGCGCTGACAATGACCGTATAGTCCATGGCACCGATTTCCTGTAGCGCGCGCGCGACCTGTGCTACCGTTGAGGCCTTCTGCCCAATGGCGACATAGATGCAAAAGACCGGCTCTTCGGTATCCTGGGTGGACTTCTGACTGATGATCGTATCGATCAGAATCGCGGTCTTGCCGGTCTGCCGGTCACCGATGACGAGCTCTCGCTGACCTCGTCCGATCGGAATCATCGAATCAATCGCCTTTATGCCGGTAATCAGCGGCTGCGATACGGGCTGACGGTAAATCACGCCGGGTGCCTTGCGTTCAAGCGGCATTTCACAGGGATCACCGGTGAGCGGTCCCAAGCCATCCAGCGGTTCCCCCAGCGGATTCACCACCCGCCCGAGCATGCCTTCGGTCACCTGGATTGAAGCTATCCGATGGGTGCGGCGTGCTTCGTCGCCCTCTTTGACTTCCTGAACTTCTCCGAACAGGACGGCCCCGACATTGTCTTCTTCGAGGTTGAGCACCATGCCCGTCACGTCCCGTTCCGGGAATTCAATCAGTTCACCGGCCTGAATGCCGGAGAGACCGTAAATGCGGGCGATGCCATCGCCCACCTGTAGTACGGTGCCGACTTCATACACGCCGGTGTCAGCCTCAAATCCGCCCAGCTCCTGCCGGAGCAGGGCCGTTACTTCATCCGGCCGAATTGCAGTTGCCATTGGGTATTGGGTTATAGATGCATGCGCTTGCGGAGCGCGGAAAGCTGGTACCGTACGCTGCCATCATATACAGTATCGCCGATGCTCAGAACTAGGCCGCCAATCAGGTTTTCATCTTCGGTAACCGAAAGGCGCACCGACTGGCCGAGCCGATCTTCCAGCGCTTCTGTCAATTGAGTGCGGGCGGACGCATCCAGCGGCTCGGCCACGTGGGCCTTCACATGGATGATGCCTTTACGCTGATCACTGAGCACCTGTACCTGCTTTAAAATCAGCGGCAGCAGATCCTCTCGCTGCCGGCTCACCAGCAGCTGCAGGAACTTATGCGTAAGCGGTTGTACGCGCGTTCCGAAGAGCTGCGCTATTACGGATGACTTCCGCGTTCGCGGCACCACGGGACTGGCCATGCAGAGCCGCAGTTCCCGGGAGTCCTCAAGCGCACCGATCATCAGCGCCACATCCTCCTGCACCTGCTGCGAATCTGCGGCTTCCAAGTACAGGGCCTGGGCGTAACGTTGAACGACCGCCGAACTGGTCATGCTCTATAGGTTCGCCCACGCTGCGCGCCGGCGGCAAAATCATCCATGAACCGGGCCACTAGCTTCCGGTTCTGATCTGCATCCAACTGCTCACGCAGGATCCTTTCAGCGGCCTGTATCGCCAGATCGGCGACTTCACTCCGCAGTGCCTGCAGCGCATTGTCCTTGTCACGCTCAATCTGCTCCTGCGCCTGGGCGCGCAGGTCGGCTATCTCCTGGCGCACCCGCTGCAATTCCGTTTCACGCAGCTGATCGGCTTCATCACGGGCTTGGCGCATGAGTCGCTGAGCCTCCTGCTCGGCCTCCCGCCGTGCCTGCTGATTGCTTTCCTGCAGGCGGCGGCTTTCGGCGAGTGCGGCTTCGGCGCGCCCAAGAGAGTCCGCAATGGTCTCTTCGCGTGTCTTGAGCGCGGAGGTGATCGGCCCCCAGGCAAAGCGCCTCATCAGCAGCAGCAGCGTCAGGAACACAACTGTCAGCCAGATGACCAGCCCCGGATTAGGGGCCAATAAGTCTGCGCCAAAATACATGATGCCAAAGCTGGGCGTTACTTGATCACCAGAAGGAAGGCAATGACCAGTCCGAAGAGGGCGACACCTTCAATGAAGGCGGCACCGATCATCATTGTGGTCCGAATATCGTTGGTGGCTTCCGGTTGCCGGGCGGTACCCTCCATGGCGGGGCCCGCCAGGCGTCCGATGCCCAAGCCTGCGCCGAGCGCAATCAGTCCGGCTCCAAGACCTGCTCCCAAGTAGGCCATTGCTTGTGGGTCCATGATAACAGCTAAAATTTGCGAATAGTTGGAATGAAAACAGTGGAATCAGTGGGCCTCACCGTGCGAATGCTCGGCGATAGCCATTCCAATGAACAGGGCAGACAAAATCGTAAAGATATATGCCTGAATGAACGCAATGAGCAGCTCCAGACAGAACACGAACAGGACGAAGCCAAGACTTACCGGAATCACCCCGTATCCGGCCAGGGGGCCGAACATTTCGGCGAACGTGAAGATAAGCCCGATGAGGCTCAGGATCACCAGGTGGCCAGCGGTCAGATTGGCGAACAGCCGGATTGCCAGGGCGATCGGTTTCGTGAAGAGCCCGATGATTTCAGTAGGAATCAGCAGGAACTTTACCAGGACCGGCATCCCGGGCGGCCAGAACACATGGCGCCAGTGATCCTTCGATCCGTTTACCTGCGTCAGAATGAATGTGAAAGCGGCCAGCGCTGCGGTGATATTCAGATTTGATGTGGCGGTTGCGCCGAACGGCACCAGCCCCAGCAGATTGCAGGTCAGGATAAAAAAGAAAGCGGTCAGCAGGTACGGCAGGTATCGCTCATAATTGTCTTCCCCCAGGTTGGGGATGGCGACCTTGTCGCGCAGGAAAATGATCAGGGTTTCAAACATATTCTGAAGCACGCCCCGGGGTGCCTGCTCGCGGCCAATGCCAGCTTGATACCGTCGGGCCAGGCTGACGAACAGGTATAGGATTATGCCGGAAGCTATCAGGGCAAAGATCAGGTGCCGGGTCACAGACAGGTCAAGGATAAGGCTCCCGTTTGTCGGGACCAGATGTGCGTCCAGGTGTGCCCCGCTTGCGATCAGGGCCTCCGCATCAACGGGATCTTCCCCATGATCTTCATAGACCGCATCGGGTTGCATGAGTCCAGACCTGACCGCTGACGCGGTGGACATAAAGAAGCGGACCTGGAGGCCTTCCTGCTCGCTGCGGACAATGAACAGCCGCGGCAGCTCAATCTTGGCAATGGGCTGCAGATCCAGGTAGTACCCGTCCGCCGTATGGTGAACGGCATCAAAGGAATCCTCATCCGCAGCGTTGGCTGCCGCGGAATGCCCCACAAGTGTCCAGCCGGCGCACAGCCACAGAAGTGCAACAACGAGACGCATGACTCAGTTCTTTCGCAAAATCAAGAGCACTTCAACGCCCAACCCCACCAGGAAGACGCACAGAAAGGCTGCGATCATTGCCGGAGCATAGACCGGAAGCAGCAGCGCGCTTGCCACCAGAATGACCACGGCAGCCGCGATTCGCACCAGCATGCCGCCCAGCACTACCAGCACAAACCGCTGTGAACGCCGGGCGAGCCGGCTGACCAACATACTGGCGGTGACATAGCCGAGCCCCAGCATGACTCCCAAAAGGATGCTCCACCATATTTCGGCCGCCGCGGGCATTATTTGTTAAGCACCCCAGAATCTACGAAAGGAGCTGCAGCCGTTGACACTCAGCAGGTGAATAATCGGTGAAAGTCGCATCAGGTGCTTTGCTGTCGGGCGATATACATCACGCGAGCGATCATGGAGGCCACACCCAGGAGCGCGCCGGCAAGTACGCCCCAGGGCTCTGTTGCCAGGTAACGGTCCAGCAGAAATCCCACGGCTACGCACCCCGCCATACCGAGACCGAGCTGCATGCCCAGACTCATATACGGGGCTGCATCCCGGACGGTTTGCTGCCAATTGCTCATGCGTTCGGCTAAGCTGCGGCCCGGCGGACGGGCTCCACGGCAACCGGGCCACCTTCCGATGGGCGACTTCGGCTGCGCGGCTGCATCATGCAGTCGCCTTGGAAGACAGCGCCTTCCTCCACTACGAGGCGACTCGTGTGAATGCTGCCTTCCACATGAGCCGATTCCGAGAGGGTCAGTTTTTGTTCGATGAGGAGGTCTCCTTTGACCGTGCCCGCAATTACGGCTGCGTTGGCTGAAAGCTGGCCGGTAATCTTGCCGTTTTCCGATACGACCACTTGACCATCCACCTTCAATTCTCCATCCATGGAGCCATCGATACGGATATCGCTCACTGAACCCAGCGATCCGACAATTTCGGTGCCTTCGGCGACGATGGTGACATGGACATGGGAGGGCTCGCTGATCGCGCGTCTGGGCATTGTAAAGGGGCGGGTCAGGTTGAGTGCGGCACGCACCGGAATCTAAAACAAAATCATAATCCGAGCAAATAGGCACCGGGATCCTGCGCCAGCCCGTTGTTCCACAGCTCAAAGTGCAGGTGCGGGCCGGTGGTGAATTCGCCTGAGTTGCCGCTGATCGCCAGGCCTTCGCGAACGCTGACGCGGTCGGCGACCTGTTTGAGCAGCTGCTCGTTGTGCTTGTAAACCGACAGGAATCCGTTGGCATGCTGCACAATGATGGTATGTCCGCCGGTGTAGGTCCAGTCTGCAAACACCACATACCCGTCTCCTATACAACGGACCATTGTGCCGGCTTCGGTGGCAATGTCAATGGCAAAATGGCCGGTCCGGGCATCAAAACCGTGGGTCACAAATCCATCCACCGGGGCCAGGGCCGGCAGCTGAAGGCTCTCCAGGTTCCGCAGGAGGGCAGGCGGGGACAATTGTGGCGCTGTCATGTTCGCTGGCATGACGGTGATCGGCAGAGCGGGATGCACATGATCCTGCCAGTTCTGCGGCTCTGGCAGAACAGTGTCAGTCGGGTTGTCTGCGGTGTTGGATATTACAGAAGCGGCAAGCGTTGAGTCAAGTTCGCCGGTGAGAATCAGTCGCAGATTGGACAGGTACATCTCGTGCGCGGCCAGCGAGTCTTCAAGGCTGGCCATCCGCAGGGCAATCATCCGGGTATTCTGAAGCATTTCCGGGGTCAGGTAACCGGGAATCAGCGCCCGCAATGGTGTCAGCGGCGCGACAGCGGCCACCACCACGGTGTACGTCAGGAGTACACCGATCAGCACAATCCGCAGGTGACGGGGCCGGAATGTGTATTCCCGTGATGGTTTAGCGGTGCCCCGATCGACGACGATGACCGTGCGCCTGGCGTGGGTGCCGCCTACGAGGCTTCGGAAGAGAGAGAGAAGGTTCTTGAGCATGGACTCCCCTGGCTGTAGCTATCGGAAGACAATTTTCCGGATCATCGGTTTGGACAGTTTCCGGTTGAGGCGGTTACACCAGCCCTCACGGTTCATATGCAGCTCCTGCCTCCATACGCTGTTGGTCACTTCAACGTATAAGACCCCTTTATGCACGAACACCCCGCTGGTGATCGAGGCGATATCGGGACCAGCGATTTCCACCCATTTCTCTATGGCCTTGGCTTCCTGAAAGCGCTCAAGGCAGCCGATATTGTTGAGCACATCGCCGACGATGGCACCCACGGGTCGGGATTCGTTGTACCGCGTGGTACTCATTAGCGGTCGTAGCCGTTTGGCAGTAGTACGAATTGGGTCTGCAATGGATGCAATGCGCCGGGTGGTCCGAAGGCAGCTCCCGGATTGGACCGGTTTTTGTATGGGTACAGGCGGGCAGGATAACATTATATTGCCGGACGAGTCCAAAGCGGTCCGCTACAGACTTTGCGACACATGAGGGGCTTTGAAGCCAGGATAAGAGAGACTGACAGGTGGCGCACGCACTGCCTCTGGACTGCCCTGTCCGCAATTGGCGTGCTGCTTGTGTCATACGCGCCGGCAAACGGGCAGGACACGCTTGCTTTGGACCTGCCGGGAACCATGGAGCGCGCGCTCCTGGTGAGTCCGGAACTGCTGGCCGCCCAGGCGGCAGCAGAGGCCTCAGAGGCGCAGGTAAGGCAGGTGCAGTCATTACGATTCCTGCCGGAGGGCGAGTTTACGACCGCATTTTCGGCCGCCCCCGGAGTCACCAATCCCAACGGAGTCTCCACCGAGGCATTGTACCTGGACCCTGCCGTGCGTAACGACTTCGGAAATCTGAATCCCTATTTCCAGTCGGAGGTGTCCCTGCTGCAGCCGTTGTTTACCTGGGGTGCCTTGGGTGGCGGCATTCGGGCGGCCGGAGCAGGTCTGGAGGTTCAGATCGGAATGCTGGAGGGCAGGCGTTTGGCCGCCGCGCTCAGGGCCGGTGAGTTGTACTATGATCTGCTGCTGGCCATGGAGCTCTATCGGCTGGCGGAGCGCGTTGGCGATGTGGTCAGCCAGGCCATGCGCGAAATTGATCGTCTGCTGCAGGAGGGCGATCCCGATGTGGACGATGCGGATCGGTATCAGGTCCTGATTACTCAGCAGGAGTATGCGCGCCGGGTGGTGGAGGTTACCGAAAAACGCGTGCTGGCCCGGTCGGCGATGCAAAGGCAGCTCATGCTTCCGCAGGAAACGGTAGTTATGCTAAGCGCCGAGTTTCTGACACCGCTGGCGTTTGCACCGGCTCCTCTGGGGCAATACCGGAATGCGGCACTGCAGTACCGGCCGGAGCTGGCTCAGGCTCAGGCGGGCCTGGTTGCGCGCGATGCGCTGATCCGGGTAGCCCGTGCCGAGTACTATCCACAGGTGGCGGCGGCGTTCGCACTGAATACGAGTGGAGCTGCCAATCGTTACCGGCAGCCGAACCCCTATGTGAGTGACGGCTTCAGGCGTACCGGTATGAGCGCCGGTGTTGGGATTCGGCAGAAATTGAACTTTTCGCAGACCCGCGCCCGGGTCCGCCGCGCTGAGGCGCAGCGTGACGAAGTGCGACATCTGTTAACGGCAGCCGAGCAGCTGGTACACTTGGAGGTCGAGCAGGCCTGGCGGAATCTGGAAGTGGAGCGCGCGGCGTTGGCCGCTCAAGATAGCGCGTTGGCGATCAGCAAGGAGTGGCTGCGTGTTGAGTACATCAACTTTGATCTCGACCTTGGGGACACCGAAAACCTCGTGCGCGCCGTCCAGGCGAGTCTGGAGCTTGAAGCGAGATACTTTGAAGCGGTACGGCGTTACAATGTGGCCGTGCTGCGTCTGCTTGCGGCATCGGGTCTGCTGATTCGTGAGATGAACAGTCTTGCCGAATGAAAAGCTGGTACTTGATCGTCGTATTGGGCGTGATTTTGGTGCCTCAGACTGTGGCGGCGCAGGACGGGCCGCGGGAAGTACGCGCATTCATGGAACAGCGGGATCGTGAGATCAAGGCAGTCCTGCAGCAGGTGGATCAGAGCGAACAGGCCCGGGAGCGGGCCCGGTCACTGATCAATGATCGTATCGATTTTGAAAAGATGGGCCGGCAGGCCCTGGGGCCCTATGATGCGGAGTTGTCCGCGGAAGAAAGACAACAATTCGTTGAGACGTTTGCCGGTATCGTGCGTGCCCAGTCCCTGGCGGACCTGTCGGTCTACCATGCACAGGTGACCTATGACTCGGTCGGGGCTACTGGAGATCAGGCGTATGTGCGAACCCGTGCCCGCCTAGACCAGGTAACGCTGAAGGTGGAGTATCTGCTTCACCGGAATGCCGGTGGCTGGTGGTTGTACGACATCGTCATTGACGATGTGGGCACGGTGGAGGGATACGCGATTTCATTCCAGACTTACATCCGCAAGCGGGGCATTCCGGCATTTCTGGAGAGTTTGCGCAGGAAGCTGGCCCGAGACAGTGCGTCCGGTTAGTCAGGTCACCGCCGGCTTCTGTATTTTTCGGCGGACATCATCGCCGGACTGGTTGTGCCTGAAGAGGGCTACGTATTCCATACTTACGGCCGCGAAGCGCATCTCAGATACGCTGTTGCGTCACTGCAGACGCTCCGCCGGCATGATCGAAACCGGCCGGTCGCATTGTTCTGCAGCCGATTGCACCGGGACCTGTTACGGGAAAGACAGCTTGACCGGTTATTCAGCCCCGTGGAGGTGTTGCCGGAGAAGCACCACTCCATTATGGGATTCAAGCATTTCCTGCACCGGTTCATGCCGTTTGAGCGGAATCTGTATGTTGATGCGGACATGGTCTGGTGCCGGAATCCGGATCTGTTGTGGCATCAGTTATCGGTCTACCCGTTCACGGTGACGGGGTTGGATCGGGCGGACCTGTATTTTGGGGGTCCGAAAAATCTGGGCGTATTCCTGGAGTACCTGCGGAATCGCCGGGGTCGGACCATGGCCCGATTCGGACTCACGTACCTGCCGCGCGTGCAGGCCGGGATGATTTACGCCCGCGACGCGGGAGTTACGCAGTCGGTGTGTGAGCAGGCGGCGGGTCTGTATGCCCGGCGTGGTGAGACGCATTTCAGGCGATCCGAGGTACCTTCGGAGGAGTCTTGTGAGTGGGGTCTGGCCATGGTGATGGCGCAGAACGCGATCCCGGTATTCGGGTGGTATCAGGGCTACAACAGCCCGCAGTTGGACTATTTGCCGGGGCTGACGACGTACACCGGCGATTTTGAGAACGTTCAGTGCAAGTATTTCTGCGACCGTTTCATTTACGAGATCCGCGGGCTAAAGAATTTGCGTATGCGCGATTTCTTCACCGCGTTGTTTTCCCGGCTGCTGCGCCGGCAGGACTATTTCATGGTGACCCCTTTCGCGCTGCATTTCAGTTGGAATCACGCGAAGGCCCCATTTGAGGAGTTCGCCAACCGGGTCTGGGCTGGCTACAGCTCCGCGCATACGGACTGAGCCGCTGGCATGAATGCGTCGTTTCCTGTCACCGGGGGTTACGGCACCATTTGGAGCGGCGGTGGTCTGAGCGCTTCTCCGCGTTGTGGGTGCGCTCGGCATATGGACCATGCGCACTGCGGTCTTACCAAGCCTTGGTGATCTGCTGGAAACTTCCTGGGCTCGATCCGCTGTACTGGGAGAAGAGCCCAAACAGTAACGCGTACCCAGTGGTCCGGCAATGATGTAAGGTCGCCAGCCGGTAAAGCCTCAATTTCAACCGTACTGGGCTACAGACCAACGATGCGTGATGCCTTCATTCCCTCGAAAACCCAGATGTCCCCATAGAGGTCCTTCTGCTGTGCTACGGCTATAAATCGCATCCAAAGGCGCCAAATTGCGATCCACTGTGGCTCTGATGCCACCAGTTCATGAACCGGCAGCCCCAAATGAGATTTCGCGTATTGCGCGGAGATCGTGGTTCCGTGGCTCTGCGAGCGGTCCAGCAAGGGTCCTTTGAGCCTATTGATTAGGTCCTGCGTGGCTGTCTCGTCTCGGTTTGATGCACTTTGAAGGGCCTCCTTTAGCAGGCTGCCTGTTCGCGCCACAGCACTCTGGGCCAGAGCTACATCAGCGATTGAGATGCCTTCAAACAGCGACGCATATAGTGGGAAGACATCCGGGCTTGTCTGGATTCGCTTTTCTGCTTTCTCAACTGCCGCGATCAGATCTTGCGCAGCAACCCATCGATTAGAGTTCAATGGGATCTGAGGATCAATCGGACCGAGGTCACTTGTAGGCCCCATCAGAATACAGTCGGCACCGATGGCCAGCAGCGTTCCAGCGCTTTTGGCTTGATCCGGGACAATCACGGTCAATTTTCTACACCGAGTCTGCGCCTGCCGGATTATCCTGAGTGCCGTTTCCCCATCGCCACCCGCTGTGCCCAGTAATAGATGAAGGTCTTCATCCGAGCGCGCATCGTAGAGAGTCTCTTCAAGATTAGCAACGCACGCGGGGACTAGGCGGCCAATCAGGACGATAAGGCGGCAGTCGTACTTGTCTTGATACTGCCGGATCAACTTTTGGCGCTCGTAGCGGGCGGCATGTGAAGCCTCATACAGTGGGCTGCGTTCCGGCACAGTCCCATCAATGGTGTTCCAGATGTCAGACATGTCTGAGAATACCAGGAAACGCGCGATTGCTCGTGTTCAACCGAGGTGCGATCCAGACCGGTGTACGCGCATGCAGCGTTAGCAGGTGGGACAGAGTATCTCTGCGGATCAGATCTGCTACCTGGCGCAGATGCCCACCGGATTTACACGCGTCCTGAAAGCTCCGTCACCATAGAGGGGCCGGTTCATTACCCCTCCGGGCTTTTTCAGCGTGCTCACGGGCCTTTCTGGCTTGTTGACGGGCCTTGAGTGCACGCTGCTTGCGATCCCAC
Source organism: Bacteroidota bacterium (assembly GCA_028873925.1). Taxonomy (GTDB): domain Bacteria; phylum Bacteroidota; class Rhodothermia; order Rhodothermales; family Bin80; genus JAPPNA01. Next base: position 34,330 of record JAPPNA010000009.1, read on the forward strand.
CAATCGTCATTGACGCGTGACGGTTTGGTCAGGACTGATTCTTTTCGGCGATCATCCGGTGCGGTCATAACGGGTGCCTCTGCTTTACGCATTGTCATGAATCAAAAAAGTCTCAAATCGGAAGAACGGTGACCTCCGCGCCAGCTCAGCCATCGCTCCATGACGAAGATTGGTCTGCAGTTTGCGGTCCAGCGAGTAATGCAATCCATGCTAACCATTCAGTATACATACGCAAGACCTTCATGATGGTTGCAAGAAAGGTCGCCGGTTGGCGCGAAGTCGGGCAAGCAATTCACAAGGCTCGCCATTCGGATCAGTACGGAAACGGATTGCGCAGCAGATGCGGCACATCACTAGCATAGACAAACATATGGTCGCCGTACAGTAAGGCCTGGCTCATCGCCATCACTGGTCGGGCATCTGATTCCTCAGACTCCATAATGCGTGCTGCTCCGACATGATCAAACCTACCATTGGATCCAATCCTGATAAAATGCCAGATGTCTCGGATCGGCACAGCCAGGAATTCATCATTCAGCACATGGACTCGCAGGATGGATATGCGGAGGTCCGTACCGGGTACGCCCGGTCGGCTCATGGTATAATTCCCGGCATGAGCGGTAACTGGAGCACCTGCCAGTCTGAGCGTGTGAATGTGCTCATGTGAATCATTGAAGATGAGCAGGTAGGGCAATCCCACAAAGGCGACCACAACACGCGAGCCATTGGGCGTGGCACCGAAGGCAATGCCATCCATAGGGGGGCTTGTGATGCCTATGGATTGCAAAAACGGGCCTTCTTCCTGAAAAGGCGGCTCAGCACTGCGCGGACACACCCGATACTCGCTACCTCGCCGACAGCTGGTATAGATATAGTTTTCGGTCGCCACTAGCCCCGTACCCGGCAACAGCTCGCTCTTTTGAGGTGGCAGGGACGCGATATACTCAAAATCTTGGGATAGCACTTGGATGCGGGAGGCTTCCCCAACGATAAAGTAGGTCCCGCTATAGGCCAATCGCTCAATTGATCAAACTCTCCTGGCCCTTTGCCCGCACGGCCGATTTGACGCATGAGTACTCCATCGAAGCCGCTGGCATATATGGCATCCTGGAATCCTCCGAAATACAGGGTGTCCTGCGCGACCGCGAACATGAAAGGATTGGGAATTACAAGCTAATCCCGGGGATGCGCGAGTTCCATGTCAGGCACCCACCGGGATGGCGATGGGCGGTCCAAGTCAACCACCGTCTGGGGTGCAGCCATCAGTAGATCATCGATGACAGGAGAATCAAGAATCCCGGCATGCTGGTCAAGCACATCTTGACCATGCTGGGTTCACTCAGAACAGGCTCCTGCCAGAATTCCCAATAAAACCACCGACGGGATGCAGAGTCTATGCATCCGGCTGGCACGTAATCGTACCCGCGTACACCCCGCTTCCGCTCCAACCGCCGTAATCACCATCTGCGCAAGTAATGCGTAGGACCCATCCGTCCTCGTCCTGGCGAAAATACGTGTCGCAGTGTGAGGAATCGCAGACAAAGGTCCACTCCGCTGCCGCCAGCACCAAAGAATGCCCCAAAATCGCCAGTATTGGCGCGAACACCACGAGTGAGCGCCGGGGCCATCCGGAAAGCACTCTCGTCATCATTGATCTACCGGTCCATTTGAGTTTGCAACAAATTTGAGGCGGCAGGTCCGCCACAGCTCACAGCAACGCACTCAGGTGCCAGCCAAGCCCGTTTGGAATTAGCACTTTCCTGACTTCGGCGGTTTACAATTGCAGTGAGTTATACAACATGCCCATTTT
>JAPPNA010000048.1 GCA_028873925.1 Bacteroidota bacterium
TTTGTAACCGACGATGTGATCGTAACCGGCGGCACGAAGGGGACGTTTTCTGCGACGAATGCGACCACCTATACACTGGCGGTGACCCCGACCAGCGGGTCGAATGTAACCGTCACCGTGGCGGCCGATGCCGCGACCAATGGTCTCAACACGGGTCCAACGGCGGCGGTGTCGGCCACAGCCACCTGGGATGCTACCGCGCCGACCGTTGCGATCACTGATGTGCCAGCCAGGATCAACTCCACGGCCCAGTTTACGGCAAAAATCACGTTTTCGGAGGCCGTAACAGGATTTGTTACCGACGACATAATGGTAACCGGCGGCACAAAAGGGACATTTTACGGCCCCGGGACCACCTACACACTCCTGGTGACCCCTTCCGGCTCAGCGGATGTCGTGGTGACCGTAGCGGCGGATGCTGCCACTGATGGCCTCAACACGGGGCCAACATCTGCGGTTTCGGAGACGGCCACTTGGGATGCCACCGCCCCGACCATCGCAATCACCGATGTGCCGGCCACGATCAGCTCAACGACGGACTTCACCGCCACCTTCACGTTTTCGGAGGATGTGACGGGGTTTGCCACCGGCGATGTCTCGGTGTCGGGCGGCACTAAGGGGACGTTCACCGCGACGAACGCGCAAACCTACACGCTGGTGATCACGCCCTCCGGTTCGGCGGATGTGGTGGTGACGGTAGCGGCGGATGCTGCGACCGATGGCCTCAATACCGGCCCGGCCTCGGCGGTTTCCGCCACGGCCACCTGGGATGCCATTCCGACCGTTTCCATATCCGGCTTACCTCCCAAGATAAACTCAACGACACCGTTAACGGCTACCTTCACGTTTTCGGAGGATGTGACGGGGTTTACCACCCAGGATGTGGGGATCCAAGGCGGCACGAAGGGTACATTTTCCGGCAGCGGGGCGAGTTACACGCTGGGGGTCACCCCTTCCGGCTCGGCTGATATGCTTATTATCGTAGTGCAGGATGCCGCAACCGATGCCGGCAGCAACACGGGTCCGGCAACGGCACAATCGTTTGAGTCCTTCTGGGATGTCGTCGCCCCGACAGTCAGCATAACCAACGTACCCTCCAAAATAAGTTCAACGAGGGCCTTTACCGCCAGGTTTACCTTTTCGGAGGAGGTGACGGGGTTTGAGTCCGGCGATATCTCGGTGACCGGCGGCACCAAAGAGATGTTCACCGCGGATAGCGAGGAGATCTACACGCTGGCAGTTACGCCCACCGGTTCGGCGGATGTGGTGGTAACCGTGGCGGCCCATGCCGCGACCGATGGGATCAACACGGGACCGGTGTCGGCGGTCTCGGCGATGGCAAGTTGGGACGCAACCCCAAGAAACGTGCTGACATCGGTTTCCACATTGGAGATCGCGGAAGGGAGCAGCGGCTCCTATACAGTGTGGTTGTCGTCGCAACCTTCGGCTACGGTATCGATGACGATCACAGGTACATCGTTTACGGACCTTACATTGGATAGGACGAGTTTAACATTCAATCCGACCGGAACGACAAATCTCTGGAGTGACCCGCAGACGGTGACGGTTACAGCTGGCCAGGATGTGGATTGGAATACTGATTACGCAACCTTGATCAATACAGCTTCGGGCGCAGACTATGGGGGTACCCGGGCGACCGTAAATATCACGACGAATGACGACGACAGTTCGCCATCAGCGCCACATGCCTACGTATTTCAGGCCGTGCATTCTTTTTTCAATACCGTCCCGCTCGTCGCCGGCGAGGCGGCGTGGCTGCGCGTATTCCCAACGGTGAATTTAACCATCAATAGCCCACCCCTCCCGAAGGCTGTGGCTACATTCTACATGAACAACCAAGTGGTGCACACGGTCAACTTCGCCTCAAAAACAGGCCCAATTCCGACTGAGGTATGGCCCCAAAGAGTGCAGCAATCCTATGATGCCCAAATCCCGGCATCTGTAATCAAGCCGGGCCTCGAACTGGTCGTTGAGTTAGATCCAGACGATCAGGTACCGGCAAACCTGGGAATGATCAAGCGGATGCCGCAATCGGGGCGGATATCGCTTGATGTCATTACAGTACCCGGCTTTGAGGTTACGTTTGTCCCACTCGTAACAACAGGTTTTACGGGATCTTATGATGTTGAAGATATAGCTCAACGACTGGCAACGAATCCCGGTACAGACATTCTGTTGAGCGACACACGTACATTGCTGCCCATAAAGGACATATCACCAACGGCTCATGCTGCCGTGACAGTCTCAGAAAGAGGGGCTGTATTCCTGCTTGGCACAGTCATTGCACTCCGAGCCTTGGAAAATGGAACCGGCTATTGGATGGGGCTGCACACCAAACCTGATGGGGCACGTGGCATTGCGGAACGTCCCGGCATCGCAAGTGTAGCAATTCCCGATTGGACTATTATCGCCCATGAATTTGGACACAACTTGTCCCTTCGCCACGCCCCATGTGGCAGAGGTATTGTACGTGTGGATCCGAATTATCCATATGCGGACGGATTAATGGGGTCGTGGGGAATCAATAATAATGGTGTCCTTGACCCCGCCGGAACGTACGATATAATGTCCTATTGTATTCCCCATTGGATTAGTGATTATCACTTCAATAAGGCACTCGATCACCGAACGTCTGCCGCGTTGTCCAAGATGGAAGAGCCACCTGTAGCCTCCAAGTCAACTGGACCTTCCCTTCTTCTCTGGGGAGGTATGGACGCGGATTCAAGACCGTACTTTAAACCGATCTTTGTGGTGGAGGCAGCGCCCTCACTGCCCGAGGCATCAGGCCCCTGGCAACTTGTCGGGCAGGCGACAGACGGCGACGAGATGTTTAATCTGGCCTTTGCCATGCCGGAGGTAGCTCATGGAGATGGTGCCTCCGCCTTTGCTTTTATCGTACCGCTGCAGCAAGGTCAGCAATTGAAAGCAGTGACCCTCTCAGGGCCCGGGGGATCGTTCACGATCGATGGAGAGCACAACGATCCGATGGCGATTGTGATTGACGAAGCCACAGGGCAGGTCACGGGCTTCCTGAAGGACTTTGATCCTTCAGGCGACAGCAGGGTGTCCGCGATAAGCAACAAGTTTGGAGGAAATACCCAGCGAGTGCTATTCAGCCGGAGCATTCCCGATCATGGCGTTCAGAATTAGCCGTTTCAAATGTACGCTAAGCAAGATGGCCCGCAACATAGCGGCCATGACGTACCAGCAAGGCACCGACTTTGAGTACTTCCAGCCTGAACTTACGAATCTGCATCTCCTTATCATCCTCCTCAACAGCCCTGCTGTCTGCGCTGTCGGTCTCCTGCATATCTGCCTCCAACATGACTGACTCGCTGGACGCAGCCTCTTTTGGGTCGGGCAGGTTTTCTTCACACGGTACCTGTGCCCC
>JAPPNA010000152.1 GCA_028873925.1 Bacteroidota bacterium
CTCAAAGCCTTTCCATGTGCGACTGCTACCGGTTCAGGCCGCACGCTTCAACAAAAGCATCCGCAGGCGTGATGTAGCTAAGGTGGAGGCGTGTTTGGACTTGAATAGCCAACTCGTTGCGCGAGCCCACGTCACCCTTACTGAGCTTAAGGCGCTGGAGGCCTCCGCCGACTAGATTGAGAAATACTTGGCCGATGCCGTGCGTCAAATTGACCATGTGAAGCGCCGACTGATCAGGAAAGAGGTCATTCCGCATAAGGAGATGGCATTTTCGATCCATGCGCCGCACACGCGGTGGATCAGCAAAGGTAAGACAGGCGTAAAGGCGGAGCTGGGACTACCGGTGAGCTACCAGGAAGATCAGCATCAGTTTATCCTGCACCACCAGGTCCTGCCTGAGGGGATGGACTCGGACATGATTGTGCCCTTTGTGGAAGAGGTCCAGCGTCGTTTCCCACCTTGGACTCCATCAGCACCGACCGCGGCTACTGTTGCCCAGCAATCGGGCGAAGCTGGACAAAATGTTGAAGGTGAACGCGCTGCCGAAGAAAGGGGGCAAGTCAAAGGCGGACCAGGGGCGGGAATCGGCCCCGGACTTTGCGGAAGCGCGTCGGCATTATCCGGCTTTTGAGTGGGCAGTCAACAATTTGAACCATCGCGAACTGGACCGGGTGCGGACCCGAAAAGAGCTCCTAACTTTGCTGACACAGATCGCAGAAACAGACTGTCAGCGATTGGAGAATTGCACTTGACCAACACTGATCGGCAACCATGCATGACCACCCCGTGACACCCACTGCACATCGCAGGGAATCAACGGGGGCAGAATTGCCTGATGTCCGGTGGTGTCCAGTCGGGCGGTTTCATCCACTTACCATCTTTCCGGACATAACTGCCGGGCCCGAACTTGCGCAGATTGGCCCGGTCCACCTCCTCCAACACCGGCTCGTCCTCCACCCCAAATGCAACCAGCGTGCCGATAGTCACCACAGAAATATCCGCGCAACCATCGACAACACCCTCCAGATCCGGGGCACCCCTGGTCTGGAGTTCAAAATCATGATCGCCAATCCGGGTGCCGTTGGCCACGACTTCAAATCCCAGAGCCTGAACGGTTTCCAGCGCCTCCTCCAGTATCAGGCTGGCCCGCAATCGGCGCGTCTTTTCGTTCGGAATCGTAACCGTGGCCGGAGCGTCCTGACCAGCCTTCTCCATAAAGGCCTTAACACGCTGGTAATGTGGGGTGGGCATAGGCAGATCGGGCTGAATTGATACTGCCCCAAGATACGAACCTGTCCGCGACGCGGACAATCAATCCTAATAGACCTCCTGGGGAAACCCGAGTTCATCGCGGATCGCTACCTCCTCCTCTTCGGTCAGCGGGCGCACGATGGCTAAGGCCCGTACCTGGAGCAGATCCCTGAGTGTGGGATCCATGACTTCCTGGGAAGCCAGTTTAACTGTTTCGCCCGGCTCGAGGTGCAGCGTGCGTGATACTAAGGGGACGGACTTTGCTTCTTTGTCCGCATTCTTGATGATCATGCCCTTGCGCCTGCGGATCAGGCCTCTACGCTTTTTCATGATGCTGGAAATATACGGCAACTTCTAATTTAGGTACGCCCCTTGACACCTGGGGCAAAGTCTTCTATGCAGAGGCACTCCCCGGCCAGCTCAATGTCGCGGCGCGCATTGCTTGCGATTATGACCGTGCCGCCTGTCCGCTGCGCACTGCCGACTACCTGCCGGCACAATTCGTACCCGAACCGGTCCAGACCCAGCGTGGGTTCGTCCAACAACAATACGATCGGAGCATGCACCAAAGCAGCCGCAAACCGCGCCCGCTGCAGCATTCCGGTGGAATAGTTCCGCAGCACCTTGTCTGCCGCTCTGGACAGGCCGGCTCTCTCAACAATTCCGACAGAATTAGATGGACGCATCCCGCGCAGTTTCCTGATGAACCGGAGATTCTCTCTCAGGGTCATGTCCTCATATAAGTTGACATACGGGGCTATCAGTCCAATCGCGGGACCCGCTTCAGTGTCCGACGCGCCCCAACGTACCTGCCCGCGTGTCGGACGAAGGAGACCGGCCAGAATCTTGACCAGCGTGGACTTGCCGGACCCGTTACGCCCGGTGATCGCAAACACTTCCCCCTGCCCTACCGCAAATGATAATTCTGTGAATACCACGTGGTGCCCGTACCGATGCGTCAGGCTCTGGGCTGTAACCATCACCCTCATGGAATAACCACAAATGATACCGGGCGCAAACCCTGCACTGAGATCCAGTATACCCCGGCGGTGAGCCGCAGACCGGATAACGGATGGCTCCGCTGGCAAATCCCCTCGGCGACATGCCGGAGCCTCCCAAGCACATCAAAAACCCTTGCCTCCACACAGTCAACACCAGACTTTCGCAGCGTCAGCGTAACATGACCCGCCGGTACCGGATTGGGATAAACCTCAAGCCGTCCGCGATCCCATTCTTCATCCGTGTGCACGGATGTCGGGCCGCTTCCCAACGCACGGGCAGCGGGCAACACCCGACCATCAAAATCAAAAAGGGCCAAGTTTTCCCAGGATGAGGACCGCAGCGGTGCGGAAATCAATTCCCCGGACCAATAGCAAACGCCGGCAGGCGCAATAGACCACAAGGCGGCCAGAAAGTCTGCCTGACCTTCCGGTGTGGCCGGGAATCCGGGCAGCACATGACTAGGCAGCCCGACCTGATTGTGCTGGTTATCGTTCCATAGCAGCGTCCAGGGGTAGGCTGTTTCGATGATCAGGACGGGCTTTTGGTATCGGGCATTTAGCAAACGGACCGTTTGTCTGAGATTGTCCAAAGGGCCATGCCAGAACGGATAATATGACAGACCAATGAAATCATAGTCCAGCGCAAAGGGTGTCAACCGGTCAAAAAACCACTGGGCACCCGACGGATCACCTCCGCGGTCATTATGAATCATTACGCGGCTGCTGCCTGTCTCCCGTACCGCCGCAATACCTGCTGCCAGCAGCGAACTGAAGGCTTCCCACTGTGCCGGAATATCAAAGGCCCCGCCTACCCGACCGGTGTCCCAGAGCATACCGGTGGAGATCTCATTGCCAATCTGGACGATGTCCGGCGGTGTACCCTGCGCATCCAGAGCCGCCAGTGCACCTGCAGTGTGCGCGTACACGCTGTCCCTCAACGCCTCGATCGGCAGCCCTTCCCATGCGGCAGGTTTGGTCTGATGAGCCGGATCCGCCCAAGTATCAGAATAATGCAGATTCAGGAGAATCCGGTAGCCCAGGTCGTGGGCGCGACGGGCAAGACTCTTTACATCATCCAAGCTGTCGCGTAATTCGTCCGGCGCATGAAACAGCCGCAACCGGATAGTTTCCAGCCCCTGTGCCTTTAGGATGGCCAAGGCATCACCGGGGCCGTTTGCGTCGCGGAAGACCGCGAGCCCCGCTTCCACCTCATCCAGTGAAGACAGATCCGCACAGTGCAGCGGCGCGATCTGGCCGGAGGCAGTCCATGGGAACATGATCGCGCAGATAAGGGCGGTCCGGACCAGCCGGCACAGACAGGCGATCTTTCGGGGCCGGCAATGGCCCGACAGGCGCACGGGAGTCACCGCAAAGTCAGACAATTGGCTCTGGCGTAAATCCCGCCAATGATGAACTGGAGAATGCTGAGGCATTATGCCAGCTCCCGGCAAGCATCAATAGATTCGTAAGAACTGATCGGTCACTTGGAGAGCGTCATGCGCCCGGTCTTGTAATGCATCCCGGACTCCATCGTCGCCTGCACCCGGTACAGGTACAGGCCTGAAGCCAAATGGTCCATGGAAATTTCGATGCCCTGATTGGAACCTGCCTTGAAATCCTGCTCTGGAATTTCCACCACTTTGCGCCCCAACAGGTCCATCACCATCAGAATCACCCGAGCCGGTTCGCCAAGATGGAATTGAATCCGAGTTACCGGATTGAATGGATTAGGAAAATTGCCATCCAGCACCAGTGGCTTGTCCGGCAGTTCCTCTTCGCCTTCAGAGGCGGTAATGATTAAAGGCTGGATCACCTGCCCCTGCTGATTTACGGCAATCAAGCCAGCCTTTGAAGAAAGAACCAGTGCTACGACCTGATTCCGCTGCCTGCGAAGATTCAGACGATACACTTCAACCTGACTGTCATCCGCCGCTGAGACCACTTCAATATTGTGCACCGCCGCACCCAGCGACACAAAGTCCGCAAGTTGTCCCACCTCGATGCCGGTGGTCAGCCGAAACACCACCCTTGAGTGATCACTCGGATCTGTGACGCGCACGGCAACGCGGCCTAAGGCTGCCGATCCGTGCGCTACATAGACTTCTACGAAACCCGCCGGCGTGGGAGACTCGGCCACATCTTTGGCCATCAGCCGCAGCTGCGTTCCGTCATGGTATACCAGAAGATAATGGTAGCGATGCGGTTTCAGAGAGACGGGGACGCGCAGCAGCGGCTGCTGATTCCCCTCCGCATCCGAGGCTACGATGTCAATAACGCGTTCGCCTGCGCCCAGGACTATGTCGCCTTGACTGCCGACAACCAGATCGTCCAGTATGCGGGTGCCATCCAGGTACAGATCGACCACTTGTCCGGTAACGCTGTTCAGCATGTAGACCCGCGTCCAAGCCGCAATCTCCAATGCAAATTCCAACGAATCTGTGTCTCCATCCTGGTCGGTGACCGCGTAGATATAGCTGGAGGCTCCGGCCGATTCGGTCGGAACACCGGCAATAGCGTGCGCGGACGAATCGAACACGATCCCTTCCGGCAGCGCAGGGGTGATGGAGTATACCAGGGGCGCATTGCCTCCTGCCGCTGCGGGCAGGATAATCGGTCCAACCTGCTGCCCTTCAATCAGGCTCAACGTATCCACGGATGCCTCGGCCAGCGATGGGGCCGTGTTAGCCTCAATTTCAATCGTAAAGATAAGACTCGTCATTGTCCCTGAAGCATCCGTCACCGTGTAGGTATATTCCGTAGCGGCCGATTCCGCCACCGGGGTACCGGTGATCTGCCTCTGACCCAAAATTAATGCCAGACCTTCTGGCAGATCCGGCTTCAATGAGTAGGTCAGCCTGCCGTACCCATATGAGGCTCTCGGCAATTCCAGCGTCCCTATATCTTCGCCCACGGTGAACACCTGATTATCAATAGTCTGCTGCCTGAATGAGGGCACACTGGCGGGATGACTGACTACGGTAATCTTGAATCCTGCAATGTCCGTCTCACTGCCTGCGGTGGCCGTGTACTGATAGGCGGTCTCATCCAGGAGCTGGACGGGGATGCCGGTGATGGTCCGGGCAGCGGCATCAAATTCCAGCCCGACCGGCAGAAAGGGTGACAATGAGTAAGTGATCTCCTCACTGCCTCCGGTGGCCTTTGGCAGCTGCAATGTAGGAACGGCCTGCTGCAGGACATAGACCTGATCGCCAATGGCCTTGGACGCAAGAGTGAGCGGACCCGGTGGCGGTCCGTTTACCGTTATGCCAAACTCGGCAGACACCTTATCGCCGTCAATATCGGTGGCCGTTAACGTCACTACCGCACCCAATGTGGCCTCCTCCGGCTTACCAATAAGTGCAGCGCCATCAGCATCAAGCATCAGTCCACGCGGCTGACCGGCCAGCGAATACGTCAGCTCGCCGTTGCCTCCGGTGGCTCTGGGGAGAGGTACCGGAGTGATGGTTTCGTATTGATCAAATTCCAGGTCCTGAAAATTCGCCCCTGCAAACGAAGGCGTAGCGTCTACCTGGATATCGATGTTGAAAACGAGGGGGTCCGAACGGTCGCCCTGTGAATCCGTGGCCAGGTAGGCATACGGCCTTGAAGTCAAAATCCCTGCTGCGGTGCCGCTGACCACACGCGCCGTAGCATCAAAGCTAAGACCCTCCGGCAACTGCGCGGTGAAGCTGTAAGTGAGCGGAGGATCGCCTCCTACAGCTTCCGGGAGTACCGGGGACGACATCGATTCACCCTTCACGAAGATCATGTCCTCAATTGAGACCGTATCGGGAAACGACGGAGAATTTTGGACTTCCACACGGATTTCCACGTCTGATCCGACTCGATGGTCGTCAATCATCCGGTAGGAATGAGGTCGCCGGACCATAACAGCTTGTGGGATGCCCGACCGTGCGCGCATTGTGCCATTGGACGCGAGCCCTTGGGGCAACTGTCTGCTCAGACTGTAAGTCCTGCCTCCGGGGGCCGCTGGCAATGTAACCCACACCGCCCGGCCCACAGCGAAAACCTTATCACCGATTCCGTCCGAGGCAATAGCCAGCAGGAATACGGCGGCGTTGAATGGATCGATGCGCACTTCCTCGTGCCCGGAGCCACGCGACCCCTGAACCTTGATGGGAGCCGCCATCAAAACGGCACTGCCGGGCTCCACCAGACCGGGCTGTAGAGGCCATTGAGCACCTGGCAGTGCTGCAGCACCCACGGCAAGCACCAGAACCAATGCCGGTAATGCGATCAGGAGGTGTTTTCGGTTCCGCATTCCAGACATCGTTTGATGTGCACCAAGCAATGGGCAATACGTTCGATCCGCGACCTTCGGAGCACCCTGCCAAATCCAGGCACAATCCTGCTCGCTCATGAGGTAATTTAAGCGAATTGGATGACTGCTGTGTTGCGCAGTGGCCTGAGGCCGGACAGGTGCTGCCGCTGAAGGACCTACTGGCCTTACATGTGACGGTACTGAGTTACGCTGCGGAACATGCAGAGGACACAGCGCAGATCGCGCCCTGCTTGAATCGTGTGCGGACCGCTGCAAACGGAAGCCATCCCATGTGCTTTTCAGGCAGCACCGGAATCAGATACTACTGAGTTGGCTGCCATAGCGCCCTTTTGCGCAGCAGCGTCAAGGCATCTGACCCTCATTGGGTGCCGGCCATCTCGGGCAACCATGACCGGACGCGCTGGCGTGACCCAGTGCCGGCAATTTCGTACCTTGGCTTGGTTGGTTAAATATTAGGATTGATGAAGAATTGTGTCCTATTGCTTTTGGTCCTTTTGCCCGGGATTGCCGCAGCACAGTACGCACCGCAATACGGCGCTGCGGTAGCTATGACCGCGGATTACCTCATGGTTGGCGAAGGGCGCAACCTGCTTCTTCCAGGCACCGTTCATGTGTATGGGCGGGGTATGGATGGCTGGGAGCGCGCCCGGCAGCTGACACCGGGCGGAGACATTGCCCGTGGATTCGGGCGCGCACTGGCAGCCGATGGCAACCGACTCGTCATTGGGGCCCCCCTGACCGATGAAGTGTTCGTCTATGCATTGACCGATTCACCGGATTGGACCTTACAGGCGGTGCTGACCGGGGAATCCGAAGGTTTCGGGAGCACAGTTGCCATCAGTGGCAACCATATTCTGGTCAGCTCCCCCGGCAGTTCAGAACTGCCGGGGTCTGTAGAGGCGTTCCATCAGACTGACGAGGGTACCTGGCAGTCCTTGGGTATGCTTGAAGCGGCGGGGATTGAAACCGGCGATGGGTTCGGCGCGGCCCTGGCCTTGAGCCCTGAGCACGCCGTAGTGGGTGCGCCCAGTACCAGTTTGCGTGCAGGCGCGCTGCATGAATTCAAGTTTGATGGCAACAGCTGGACCTATGTCGGGCCTGTGTCAGCAGGCGAATCTGCGGCTGGCGACCGGTTCGGCACCAGTGTCGTACTGACCGACAACGGACTGGCTGTGAGTGCGCCCGGTCGCAGCAACGGCATAGTATTTGTGCTGAATCGGGGTGCGGAGTCATGGAAAATAATGAGAACTCTGGTATCGGGTGACCCAGGTAATTTCGGTGAAGCACTGGCCTATTCGAGTGATCGGCTCTGGATCGGTGCACCAGACGCGGATGGCCGCAGCGGGAGTCTCTATCTGGTAAAGGGCGATGGTGACCTGGTGAGTGCTCGCCCGGAAGATCTGCAGTTCAGAAGCCTGTTCGGCTCCAGCATCGCCGCGTACGAGTCAAACGCACTGATTGGGGCAACCGGACACGACAATTTTGAAGGCGCGGTCTACTACGCCGTAAGTGACGCGATAAGCGGTTCGGACGATCCGACTCCGATGTTCTTGCCCGCCTTCTTCAACCCTAACAGCGATCTGGCCTCCATAACGGGTGAACAGATTGATTGCCGCGATGGTGCGGCAGGCATGTTTCCGTGTAGTGAGGTGGACATGATCTCGTTCATGACCCGGCAGGAAATCGGTGCTAAACGCGGCATCCAAGTCAACGATGTCTGGGGCTGGGAAGATGCCGCGACGGGGCGGGAATACGCGCTGGTAGGCCGGACCGATGGCACATCGTTTATTGACTTGTCGGATCCGTCCAATCCTCGTTACCTCGGCGATTTGCCCAAGACCGCCACGGCCAATCAGAGCCTGTGGCGCGACATTAAGGTGTACAAGGACCATGCCTTCATTGTCGCTGACGGAGCCGGTGCCCACCACATGCAGGTGTTTGACCTGACGCAGCTGCGTGATGTGACCGAACCCCGGGTCTTTGAGGAAACGGCGCTGTACAAGGGGGTTTACAGCTCCCACAACATTGTCATCAATGAGGAGTCAGGCTACGCGTATGCGGTCGGCAATGACTCGGGCGGCGAGACCTGCGGGGGTGCGCTCCATATGATCAACATCCAGGATCCTACCCATCCGACCTTTGCCGGCTGCTTTGCCGATACACGCACCGGACGGCGCAATTCCGGTGCCACGCACGATGCGCAGTGCGTGACCTACCGGGGGCCGGATGCGGAATTTGTCGGCCGGGAAATCTGCCTGAGCTCCAACGGCACGGCGCTGTCCATCGCAGATGTCACCGATAAGGCCAATCCGGTCGCCCTGTCCATTGCCGAGTATCCGAATGTGGCCTACACCCATCAGGGATGGCTGACGGAGGATCATCGGTATTTCTACCTCAATGATGAGGGGGATGAGGTTTCAGAGGTGGTGCCGGCGACGCGCACGCTGATATTTGACGTGAGCGATCTGGAGGATCCGCAGCTGGTCAAGGAATACATGGGTCCAACGAGTGCGATTGATCACAACCTCTACATCCGCGGCGACATGATGTACCAGACCAACTACCTTGAGGGACTCCGTCTGGTAGATATCTCCGACCCGGAGAATCCCGTGGAGGTTGGTCATTTTGACACGGTACCCTATGGCCCGAACGATAATTCGCCGGTACTGGGAGCCTGGAGCAATTACCCCTACTTCAAGAGCGGTGTCATAGTGGTAACCTCCGGGCGCGAGGGAGTATTCTTCCTGAAAAAACGTCCGGTGGATACGTGAAATGCGGGAACTAATCGGCGCAATGCGCATATGCGTGGTTTGCGATTTTTACAACGCTGGTCAGTCCGGCGGTTTCACTGTCAACAAAACTCAGTTTTAGCCTGATGGATCGTTTTCGCAATTCTGTTTTCGGCCTGGCAGCCGTGGTGCTGCTGCTTACGGCTTATCCGGCGGCAGCGCAGGAGGAATACAAGGTGGCTTATAATGAAGGGCTGGAAGCAGCCAGAGCCAGTGACCTTGAGGGAGCCAGAGCTAAATTCCTGACCGCCGTAGAAGGAGCCAAGGCGGCCGATGACGAGGACATTTTACGCAAGTCCAGCTACAACATCGCCCAGATCAACAACAGGCTTGGCAATGCCGCCCTGAAAGGGGAAAATGCTGAAGGCGCGCTGAATTACTTTAGTGAAGGTCTTGAATTGTATCCCGACTACATCCGCAACAAGTACGGGGCAGGCCTGGCCTTAAAGCGGCTCGACCGCATGGATGAAGCCCTGGTGCTCTGGAAGGAAACCGCAGAGGCCGCCGGAGATCGGCGCACGTCCCTGGCCGCTGAGGGTGCCATTCGCGATCATTTCATGTTCCAGGCCTCAAGCGCCGTCAGCAAATCCAATGCCTTATCGCGGGACGCGGACATTGCCCTGGCCGCCTTGGAGCAGCTGCTGGAGTTTGTGGAGCCGGACGCGGATTACCACTATTACCGGGCCGAGGCGCTTCGGATAAAGGGGCAGTTTGCAGAATCTGTAGCCGCCGCGGATCTGGCCTTGGAACTGCATAACGGGAGCCGTTCTGATGCGGCAAAAATCTATTACACCAAGGGCGAGGCGCTTATGGCAGCCGGGGACCGCGAAGGGGCTAAGGCAGCCTTTCAGAATGCGGCGTTCGGCAGCTACAAAGCCTCGGCCGAGCATTATCTGGAAAGTCTTTAGCCGGACTGATTCCACTCTTGCAAGGCCCGCATTCGTCTGGATGACGGGCCTTTTTCTTGTGCGCATCCTACCGGCTGCCTGGCCATCCGAGTCACCATGACCGTTGCCGCGTCAGCGCTTATCGGCAGCGAGACTCATATGGGCCAAGGGTGCATCATTGAGGAGGATGTCGTCATTGGAGATGGCTGCATTATCGGTCATCAGGTGATCATCAGATCAGGTACGCGCGTTGGAGATCAGGTGACGATCCGCCATCATACGGCCCTAGGGGTGCGACCGATCCGGGGCAAAAACAGTGCCTTAAGCGGGCCGAATGCACTGGGAGGTCTCAAGATTGGCGACGAGTGCGTCATTGGATCGGGCGCTGTGCTGTATGCAGGCTGCACACTGGGCACCGGTGTGATGGTCGCTGATCTGGCTACGGTGCGTGAAAATGTTACCATCGGGCAGGGTACGATTGTAGGGCGCGGCGCAGCTGTTGAGAACTTCTGCACCGTAGGGGCGTGGTGCAAGCTTGAGACCAACGCCTACATCACCGCCTATTCCGAGCTTGAGGATCATGTATTTGTCGCACCGGGCGTGACGACCAGCAACGACAATTTCGCTGGACGGACGGAGGAACGGCACAAACACTACAAGGGGATTGTGGTCCGACGCGGCGGCCGGATTGGTGCCGGTGCCACGGTCCTCCCCGGTCGGACCATCGGGCGTGACGGTTTCCTGGCCGCAGGCAGTGTATTGACCCGCAATCTGCCGGCCGGTGAAATATGGGCGGGGGTACCGGCCCGATTCCTGCGTGCCGTGCCTACAGCTCAGCTGTTGGATAACCAATAGACTTCGGGATGCAGCTGCAGATGGTTGATCTTCGGGGCCAGTACCGGAGACTCAAGGGTGAAATTGACCAAGCCGTTGCCGATGTCCTTGACTCGGCCCGGTTCATACGCGGCCCTGTGGTGGCTGCCTTTGAAGAAGAACTGGCCGAATATGTGGGGGTGACCCATGCCATCGGCGTAGCCAATGGCACCGATGCGCTCCAGATTGCCTATATGGCCCTGAATATTGGACCCGGTGACGAGGTCATCACCCCCTCTTTCACCTTCATTGCCACCGCCGAGGCCGCAGCGCTGCTCGGTGCGACACCTATCTTTGCCGACATAGAGCCGGACACCTTCAACCTGAATCCCGCAAGCGTCGCGTCACTCATCACCCCGCGCACCCGGGCTATCGTTCCGGTACACCTGTTCGGGCAGTCCGCGGATATGGATCCCATAATGGCCTTGGCGCAGGAACATAACCTGGCGGTAATTGAGGACAATGCGCAGGCTATCGGGGCCACCTACAAGGGGCGTTGGACCGGAAGCATGGGCCGAATGTCCATCTGCTCGTTCTTTCCCTCCAAGAATCTCGGTGCTTACGGCGATGGCGGGGCCATCCTGACCAATGATCCGGACCTGGCCGGGCGCGTGCGCATGATCACCAATCACGGCGGGAGCCACAAGTACTTCAACGAAATCGTCGGACTCAACAGCCGCCTGGATGCCCTGCAGGCCGCCATACTCCGGGTGAAACTGCGCCACTTGGGGGACTTTACCGAACTTCGGCGGCAGGCAGCTGCACGATACGATCAGCTGCTGAGCCGCGCGATGACCATCAGAACACCTCCGAGGGCATCCTGGGGGCAGCATGTATTTCACCAGTATACCCTCCGTACGCCGGCCCGCGATGAGCTGGCGACACATCTTGAGTCGCGCGGTGTTCCTTACGGCATCTATTATCCGGTGCCGCTGCATCGGCAGTCCGTATTTGCCGGTGAAGCGCCGGTGCCTGAGCTTCCGGCCACCGATGCCGCATCGCACCAGGTGCTTTCGCTGCCGATGCACACGGAGCTGACCGACGAGCAGCAGGTGTATATCGCCGAGGCTGTGCAGGAACATGTTCACCGGACCGCCACATGAATCAGGTCCGTATTGCCCAGGTGGGCGCAGGCAACTGGGGCAGGAATCTTCTGCGGAATTTTCTGTCCATGGATCAGGTGAACGTCGTGGCGGTCTGTGACGAAGATCAGTCCGTGCTGCAGGCGGCCTCCGCCCAGGATCCGAAGCTTCATGTAACCGCCACATTTGACGATATCCTCCAGCGGGATGACCTGGATGGCGTGGTGATCGCCACCCAAACACCCCTGCACTTTGCGATGGCCCGTGACGCACTCCGGCGCAAGTTGCATGTGTTCGTGGAAAAACCCATGGCCCAGACTGCAAAGCAGGCAGAAGAGCTGGTTGCCCTGTCGGACGAAGTGGACCGGCACCTGATGGTGGGCCATCTCCTGCTGTACCACCCGGCTTTTCGACATGTGGAACAGCTGATCCACAACGGCGACCTCGGCCGGGTATACTACCTGTACAGTGTTCGTGTGAACCTTGGCATTATCCGCCGCCGGGAAAATGCGCTTGACAGCCTGGCTCCGCATGATCTCTCCATTGCGCTGGCCTATCTGAATCAGAAACCCGTTGCCGTTTCGGCGACCGGACAGGCCTACCTGCAGCCGGATGTGTGCGATATCGCGTTTGCGACCGTGTTTTTTGAGCAGGGTGCCATGGCGCACTTGCACACCAGTTGGCTGGATCCGCATAAGATCCGCAAGGTCACGGTTGTCGGCGAACGCAAGATGGCGGTCGTTGATGATTGCGAGGCCATCGAGAAAGTGCGTGTGTATGACAAGGGGGTTACCCGAAGCGGCTACGCCAGTTTTGCGGAGTCGATGACGATTCGATCGGGGGATATTCACATCCCGCGGATCGGCATGCAGGAGCCCCTCAGGATCGAATGCGCGCACTTTATTGACTGCATCCGATCGGGCCGCCCGCCACGCACCGACGCGCGTAACGGCCTAGCAGTGGTCCGGCTCCTTGAAGCGGCCCAGCAGTCACTCCGGCATCAGGGTGCGCGCGTACCTGTTGGGCCATGAGTTCCAAGGCTTATCTGGATACACTGGTTACGCGCTTTGAGCAGCCCGCCTTCATTGCCGACGATCCGGTTTCCATCTGCCACGCGTTTACCGATCCCCGCGACCAGCAGGTCATAGGGCTGTATGCGGCGCTGCTGGCGTGGGGCCGGCGGTCACTGATACTGACCAAGCTTGAAGAGCTGTGCGGTCGTATGTCGCATAGGCCGTGGGCCTTTGTGCGGGGTTTCCGGGTTGATCGGGACCGCCACCAACTGGACACCTTTGGTCACCGAACTTTTCTGCCTCTTGATGCGCTGATCTTTACCCGCAATCTGAACCTTCTGCTGCGCCGCCACGGCAGTATTGAGCGCATTTTTGACGTTCAGCACCAAAACACCGACATTGGCGATGCCATTGAGCGATTCAGCCGTCGGATGATGGAGGCCCATGATGACACGCCGCCGCGCCTGCAGAAGCACCTTGCCCGTCCCAGCCGCAACAGTGCCTGTAAGCGCCTGTGCCTGTATTTCAGGTGGATGGTACGCGGCGGTCCGGTGGATCTGGGTCTGTGGAAATCGGTCCGACCGAGTCAGCTGATTCTGCCGCTGGATGTGCACTCCGGTCGCCAGGCGCGCGCCCTGGGACTGCTCAAGCGCGCCGCCAATGACTGGAAGGCCGCCCTGATGCTGACCCAAACCTGCCGGACGTTTAATGCCGAGGATCCTGCGCGGTATGATTTTGCATTTTTTGGCCTGGGGGCCTACGGCTCCGATGAAAACCCGTTGAATCCAAATGGCTAAGCGCCCCACACATCCGCAATTGTGCCTCGTGATTCCCTGCTACAATGAGGAGCCGGTGCTGCCTCAACTGATAGAGCGGCTGAGCACGCTTAAGTTGGAGATCCCCTACCGGGTCCTGTTTGTTGACGATGGCAGCCGTGATGGTACGCTCAGGTATCTGGAATCGGTCTGCGCCAGCGACGAGCGCATGGCCTGCCTGAGTCTGTCACGGAATTTCGGCCATCAGGTCGCCGTTTCGGCGGGGCTTCGTCACGCCAAAGGAGATGTGGTTGTCATCCTGGATGCCGATCTGCAGGACCCCCCTGAGCTGCTGCCCGACTTTTTGGCCCAATGGCACAATGGATACGATGTGGTCTATGGCATACGAACCAACCGTAAGGAAACCTTCCTGATGCGAATGGCCTACAGCGTCTTTTACCGACTGCTGGACCGGTCGGCCAACGTCACGATTCCACGGGATTCGGGCGACTTTGCCCTGATCGACCGCCGTGTGGTTGAGGTGATTAATTCGCTGCCGGAACACAACCGGTTTGTGCGCGGCATGCGCGCCTGGGTCGGATTCCGGCAAACGGGCGTTTCCTATGAACGTCCGGCCCGCGTGGCGGGAAAGTCAGGATACAGTCTGCGGAAACTGATCACTCTGGCCCTTGACGGACTGATCGGATTCTCCACTGTCCCGCTGCGAATGGCGTTTTGGCTGGGTATGGGGGCTTTTTTCTGGGGCATAGCTAGGCTGCCCGGGCTGGTGGGTCAGACCTGGTTTGACGACTGGTTGCCCTTTGCCAACATAACGACGCTGATTCTGCTGCTGGGCGGACTGCAGCTTGCCGTGCTGGGCATTATCGGGGAGTATATCGGGCGTATTCTCGACGAAGTAAGGGGGCGCCCGATTTACGTGCTGAAGCACCGGCTGGGCTGGGCTGCCGAGTCAGACTAAGGCGCTACCGCCTCCCTGTCCGTACCGACCCGATCGGCCGCCGCTGCAGACCCCAGCGTGGCGCGCGTATCCACCACCAGCCGGGCCTCCCGGTGAATGGCATCCCAGTCGTAATCGGAGTGATCGGTGGCAATCACCACGCAGTCCGCCTTCTGGATGGCCAAGTCCAGGTCCTTGACCGCCACCATTTCCATCGCTCCCAGCGTGAAGGCGGGCACATGGGAATCATGGTACTGAATGCGGCCGCCTTTCTCATGCAGGAGCGAGATGATATCCAGTGCGGGTGATTCCCGCAGGTCGCTTACATTCTGCTTATACGCCACACCGATAACAAGAATGCTGCTGCCGTTGATGGCGCATCCCACGCTGTTCAGCGCGTCCTGCACCTGGTGGACCCAGTACAGGGGCATGGAAGTGTTTACTTCCGTGGCGAGCTCAATAAAGCGCGCGGTATAGCCCATGGTCCGCATCTTCCAGGAGAGATACTGGGGATCAACGGGAATACAATGACCTCCGAGCCCGGGGCCCGGCAGGAATTTCATGAACCCGAACGGTTTCGTGGCGGCCGCCTCAATAACTTCCCAGGCGTTGAGCCCCAACTTGTCGCAGATCAGCAGTACCTCATTGGCAAGACCGATATTGACCGCGCGAAACGTGTTCTCCACCAGTTTGGCCATTTCCGCCGCCTCCGTTGAAGAAACCGGCACCAGTTGTTCGATGGCATGACCATAAAGCGCCCGCCCCATTTCCAAGCAGGCTTCGGTAACGCCACCGATCACTTTGGGCGTGTTCCTGGTCGTCCAGTCGGTGCGTCCGGGATCCACGCGTTCCGGTGAGTAGCACAGAAAGTAGTCTTCTCCCACCTTCAGTTCGCAGGCTGCCTGCATGAAGTGCGGCAGCACGACTTCAGTCGTCGTCCCCGGATAGGTCGTACTTTCCAGAATGATCAGGAGTCCTTCGTGGAGGTGTTCTGCGATGGCCTCGGTGGCACTGAGAATGTAGGACACATCGGGCGATTTCGTCTTCCGCAAGGGGGTCGGCACGCATATACTGACCGCGTCGCAATCATCAATCGCACCGAAATCCGTCACGGCCTGCAAACGTCCCGCATCAAGCAGTGACTGGAGCTTCCCGTCCGCAATGTCTTCCACATAGGACAGGCCGCGATTGACCATGCGGACTTTGCTCTCGTTGACATCCACGCCCACGACACGGTAACCGGATTCGGCCAGCACGGTCGCCAGCGGCAGGCCGACATACCCCAATCCGACCACGGCTACGGATACCTCGCGCCGATCTATACGGCTAAGCAGCTTCTGTCTTGTGCTCAGGGGCATCCTTTCCATCATGCCAGATACCCCAGAGTACGCAATTTGGCCAGCACTTTTTCCGTGCTTTCCTCAACGGACTCCTGGTCGGTCCGACAGATCACCTCCGCCTTGTCCGGTGCTTCATACGGATCGTCAATGCCGGTAAAGCCTTTGATCACCCCGGCGCGCGCCTTGGCATAGAGCCCCTTTACATCGCGCTTTTCGCACACTTCCAACGGCGCATCCACAAACACTTCCACATAGCCCCCGTAGCCGCCAATGCGACTCCGGTTTACCGAACGATCCTGCGCATAGGGTGCAATGGGGGCGCAGATTACGATCCCCCGATGTCGGACGATCTCGGAAGCGACATAGCCGATACGCTGCACATTTACCGAACGATCTTCCTTTGAAAAACCCAACCCCCGACTCAGGTTCGTCCGTACGACATCCCCGTCCAGGAGCGTTACCGGGCGGGTAGTGAGTTCCAGCAGCCTGGACTGCAAGGCATTGCCGATCGTAGACTTACCTGACCCGGACAGGCCGGTCAGAAACACGGCAAATCCCTGGTGTCCCCGCTCAGGATAGCGATGCCGCAATTCGTCAATCACGTCCGCATAGGAAAACCAATCCGGAATCCTGTCGCCATCAACCAGCATCCGGCGCAGTGCCGTACCCGACAGACTTAGCGTAGTGGTCCCTTGCGGCAGTTCATCCTGCGACCGGTATGCCTTTTCGCCCGGCACATACACCATCAGTTTGAAGGGCACCATTTCAATGTCCAGCTCCCGGCTATAGCGGTCAACCAGGGCCTGTGCATCATAGGGGCCGTACAGCGGCTTATTGCCAACGGCCATCCCCGGGCCCGCATGATCCCTGCCTACGATAAGATGAGTACACCCGTAATTCTTGCGGATGATGGCATGCCATAATGCCTCCCTGGGGCCCCCCAAGCGCATCGCCAGCGGAAGGAGACTCAGCATGGCGGCATTCTCGGGATAGTGCCTCAGCAGGCGTTTATAGCTGCGCACGCGGGTGAAATGGTCTATGTCCCCCGGCTTGGTCATACCGACGGCCGGATGGATCAGCAACTGCCCCCCTATAGCCTCCGCCGCGCGGTCGGTGAGTTCCTTGTGCGCCCGATGCATCGGATTGCGGGTCTGGAAGGCTACAACCCTGTGCCATCCGCGCTTTCTGAAAGCCGCGCGAAGCTGCTGCGGCGTATGCCGGATACGCTTGAAATCATACTGACGCGGCAGACTCACCCCTTCCAGCGTGCCGCCCAGATAGTACCCGCCGGCCTTGTTCATCAGGTAATCCACCGCCGGGTGGGCCGTACTTACCGTACCGAAAACACCTGCGGCCTCTTTGGCCTTGTCCGGCTTCCAGAGATCTCCGCGCTTCATCACCGCCAGCGTCAGCCCCGTGATGTCCCGCAGCACCACATGTTCATGATCGGCGATCCGGGCTACATCCGCGGCCGATACCTCCAGCATGACGGGAATAGGCCACAGCTCTCCGCTGGCCAGCCGCAAATTGCGCACCACATGCTCATAGTCCGCCCGATTCAAAAACCCGGTCAGCGGCGAAAATCCGCCGCAAAGCAATAATTCCAGATCGCAGAGCTGCCGTGCGGTCAGCCGCAGAGATGGACTGCGAAGGGCAATCTCGGCGACCTCAGCTCTGCGACTCTCGCCGGCCATAAGATTGACCAGCCGCCCCCCATGCGGGGCCATCAGGGCAGCATGACCCATTGAATGTGAAAACGACGCTGAATTAAAACTCCCGTTGTATGCCGCAGCTCAGAATGGTTTCATCGGGATCAGGCGGACTCGTGGCCGGTCCGAAATAGACCGCTTGGACATTTTGCATCCATCCAGGATGAAGCCGTGCGGATTACAAAACGAATCTGCGCAGCCCATCCAACAGATCCGTGGCCGGGCCGTTCGCAGATGTCTCCGCATACTCCCTACAGCCAAACCAGCATAATGACCAGTGTGGTAACACACATTACCAACATGCTCACCGGGATGCCGACCCGCATGAAGTCGGTCACCTTGTACCGACCGGCCGACATCACCATCAGGTTGGTCTGATAGCCCACCGGTGTCATAAAACTGGCGGATGCCGCTACCGCGATAATGAGTGCAAATGAGGTGGCTGACACGCCCAGTCCATCGGCCATAGTAATCGCCACCGGGAACATTAGCACCGCGGCCGCCTGATTGTTGATCAGCTCTGTAAGTACGTTGGTGGATATATAGAGTGACATCATGGCCCAGAGCAGCCCTGTTCCGGAAACCGCCAGCAATGCCTCTCCGAGGTGCGTAGCCAGCCCGGTCTTGGTGACCGCCTCGGCCAGTCCCAGCGCGGCAGCGATCAGGATCAAAACCTGCAGATCCAGTGCCTGCCGAGCTATCGCGATGGTCAGGCAGCCGCTCAGCACCATGGCCACCGCACCGCCAAACGCCGCAATCGTCAGCGGCACCAGCCCGCTGGCGGCCAGACCAATCGTAACAGCCAGGATTCCGATCGCCACATAGGCTTTTGAACGTGGGCGTTTGCTTGACGAGGTACCGCGGGAGGCTACGTAATAGAATTCGGCATGACTCGAATGCCAGCGCTCCTCAAATCCCGGCAAAGCACCGACCAGTAGCAGATCCCCAGCCTTAAGCGCCACCGACCCCAGCGCGCCGGAAAGGCGACCCGTTTTGCGCTGCAGCGCCAGCACAATAGCTCCGTAGGTTTCCAGAAAAGTCACATCACTTAAGGTCTTGCCCACCAGATTGGAAGTGCCGCTAACTACAGCCTCGTACAGCGGAAGCGTCCCCCGAGAAGACCGGGACCGTGATCTGAGCGGTATGGCGGGCTCCAGGTCCGGTCTCCGCAACAGATCCTCCAATACGGTCATGTCCCCGCTGAAGCCCAGAATGTCCCCCTCCGCCAGTATAAAGTCCGGCGTAGCCACCATAATGTGAGCGTCCCGGCGTACATGGATGATATATGCATTCCCGGGAGCCGACAGTCCGGCCTTAGCCACGGTCTGTCCGATCAGTGGGGAGCGCTCAACCAGGCGGACCTCAAAGAGACAGTTGCGGAGTACGGACCTGCGGTCCAAAGGGCCGCGACTCTTTTTGGGCAACAGATGTACCCCGACAAAACTAATGAACACGACCACCACTATGGCCGCGGGAACGCCCACCCAGGAAAACGCAAAGAAGCTCAGTGCGCTGTAGCCTTCAGACTGCAGCAACCCCGATACCAGCACATTCGTGGAGGTGCCGATATGGGTGGCCATCCCGCCTGCAATGGCCGCATAGGACAGCGGGATCAGCACCTTGGAAGGCGAGAATCCCTCCCGCGCCGCCCACCGCTGCACCGGCTGCGTTAGCATAGCCACCACGGGCGTATTGTTGATGAAGGCTGACAGCAGCGCCGTTGGCACCATCAGGCGGATCAGGCGGGTAGCCATGCTGCGGGACTTGCCCAGCAGAATATATCCCAGACGGTGCAGTACCCCGGTTTCTTCAATGCCGGCCGCCACGACAAACAGGGATCCGACGGCAATCACCGCCGGATGCGCAAATCCCTGAAAGGCCTCCGGCGGGGAAAGTACGCCGGTGACCAGCAACAGCCCGAGCGCGGACAGAAACACAGCATCAGGTCGCGCAAGGTCACGGATAAGCGCGATGATGATCGCGGCGAGCGTGCACACGGTAATCCAGCCCTGATGATCCATTCGTCTTTCGTCAGACGGATTGTTCCGGCCGGTCGACTGCGACCACACAAATGATCGAGGCAATCTAGGGCCGCCCGATACTAAAATACAGGAATCCGCGGTCCCTCATGCGGTCGGCACTGTACAGATTGCGGCCATCCACAATCAGTCGGTGCCGCATTATCTGCTTCATCCGTTCAAAATCAGGGCGCCGGAATTCCGGCCATTCCGTACAGATGATCAGCACATCCGCCTCCTGCAGGGTGCTGTATGCGTCTTCGGCGTAGCGAATGCGGTCACCCAAAATGGCCCGGGTTGTGGCTACCGCTTCCGGATCATAGGCAACAATCTCCATGCCCTCCGCCAACAGGCCGCGGATGACCACATGGGCCGGAGCCTCCCGTACATCATCCGTATTGGGCTTGAATGCGAGCCCCCAAATTGCCGCGCGCTTCCCCTTCAGCTTACCATCGAACAGATCGGACACCCGCCCGACCAGCAGTTTGCGCTGATCTTCATTTACCTGAAGAGCGGCCGATAGAATCCGAAAGTCATAGTCATGAGCTTTGGCGGTCCGCAAAAACGCCCGTACATCCTTCGGAAAGCAGCTGCCTCCGAACCCGATCCCCGCGTACAGAAAGTGCTTGCCAATGCGGGTGTCACTGCCGATACCGATCCGAACCTGGTCCACATTGGCCCCGACTTTTTCGCAGAGCAGGGCTATCTCGTTCATAAAGCTGATGCGTGCCGCCAGTATCGCATTGGCCGCATACTTGGTCACTTCAGCGGAACGCTCGTCCATAAAGTAGATGGGATTACCCTGCCGAACGAAAGGCTCGTAGAGTCGCTGCATAAATTCCTGCGCCTGAGGGCTGGTCGCGCCGATAACCACCCTGTCAGGCTTCATGAAGTCATCCACGGCAGAGCCTTCCCGCAGGAATTCCGGATTGGACACGACATCAAAGTCCACCCCCGCCCTGATCCCGTGCTGCTGAAGTGCGGCGCGGACCCGCCCGGCGGTGCCCACCGGCACGGTGCTCTTATTGACGACAATCTTATATCCGGGGTTGCGGCTCAGCCAGATGCCGATGTCCTCAGCCGCCCTGAGCACAAACGTCAGATCCGCTTCTCCCCCGGCACCGGAGGGAGTCGGCAGGGCCAGAAACACTATGTCCGATCGTTCCAGCATGACCTCCAGCGAAGTCGTAAAGGTCAGTCGGCCGTTGCGTAGGTTCCGCTTCAGCAGGATGTCCAGATCCGGCTCGTAGATGGGCATCCGGCCCTTGCGGAGCATGGCCACCTTGGCTTCGTCAATGTCTACACAACTGACGTAGTTGCCCATTTCCGCAAAGCAGGTGCCGGAAACCAGCCCCACATACCCGGATCCTACAATTCCAACCTTCATCAGACCTGCGCTGAAAGTCTCGCGGGCATGTTACGCTGAAGAGAGGGGTTTGCTCACCGGCAGATGTCACAAAATCGCTGCGCGGGCGTATTATTGGGCTGCAGCAACGCGAGTAGGATGGTATACAGCGTCATCATGGCGGGCGGTATTGGGAGTCGTTTCTGGCCCCGAAGCCGTGAAGCATCGCCCAAGCAGTTCCTCAGAGTCGTGGGGGAAGAGACGCTGCTCCAGCAGACACTGCAACGCGTAAGCCCCCTGATTCCCGCTGACCGCGCGTATGTGATCACCCATGAGCGATACGCCGACCTGACCCATCGGCAGCTGCCTGGGCTGGAATCGCAGCAGATAATGCGTGAGCCGATCAGCCGCAACACAGCCTGCTGCATTACCTATGCGGCGATCCGGCTGTTGGCCACCGATCCAGAGGCAGTCATGGTTGTGCTGCCGGCCGACCATCTTATTGAGCACGAGAACCGGTTTTTGGAGGTATTGGCGAAGGCGATAGAGGCTGCCCGCGTGCCGGATACGCTGGTTACCATCGGCATCAAGCCTACGCATCCGGCCACCGGCTACGGATACATCCAGTTTGATGCCTCTGATGATGACACGGCGCACACGGTACGCACGTTCGCCGAAAAGCCCGATATATCTACAGCCGAGCGCTTTCTGGATTCCGGTGATTTTCTCTGGAACAGCGGCATTTTTGTCTGGCGTGCCGATGCCATACTGGCCAACATCCGGCACCATCTGCCCCGGATGTGGGAGGCCTTCAAGGCTGCGGCCCCCCACATGAATACCCCGGCTGAGGGCGCGGCCATCCGCAAGGCCTACCACCGAAGCCCCCGGATCTCCATTGACTATGGTGTCATGGAGCGCGCCGAAAACGTACGGGTTGTGCCCGGATCCTTTGGCTGGAGCGATATTGGCGACTGGCACGCCGTGTACTCGTTGAGCAGGAAAAACCGGCATGGCAATGTTTTGAGCGGACATGTGATTGTGCAAGACTCCAGCCGGTGCCTGGTAAGTGGTGCCGAGCGGCTGATCGCCGTGGTGGGCCTCAACGACATTGCGATCATTGACACCGAAGATGCGCTGCTGGTCTGTCACATGGACAGTACCCAGCAAGTCAAGAATGTCGTCGATTATCTTCACGCGCAACAATTCCAACAATATATGTAGTGCTTTGGCATGCCCGTGCCTGCCGGATATGTTCACCCTTGATCTGCCTGCATGAATCATCAACAACCCTTGAAACCCGGCCTGCTGCTGGCCGCCGCCCTGTGGTCCCTGGTGCCTGTCGCCGGTGCGCAGCAGGGCGTGCTTTCAGACGCTGAAGGTCCGATTACCGTTACGTTGGCCGAGGCTGTCCAGGTCGCACTGCTCCATAATTATCAGTTGCAGAATGCGCGCCTTAATGTTGAGGATGCCCGTCAGTTCACCCGTGAATCGCTGAGCATTATCTGGCCACAAATCCAGGCGCGCTCCAGCTACACGCGCAATCTCAAAACGGCCAACCCGTTCGCCGGCAGTTCCGCCGGAGATCTGTTTTCGGGTCTGGGTGCCATCGGCTGGCTCAATTACAACGAGGATGCCCGCACCGATGAGGACCCGACCACTATCCCCATCACGCTGGACGAGTTCTTTGACCGGCAGGAAGACGGACTTGACCGGGCGAATATCCGCTTGAATACGGATTCCAACCCGTTCGCGGTAGCCAACGAATTCCTGGGAAGCATCTCGATTACGCAGAAATTGTTTGACCTGCCCAACATGCGGCGGCTGTTTTCCTCCGACAGGGCTTCCGCCTTTGTTGATCAGACCGAAATGGAGGCCGAACGGCAGCAGCAGGTGGTCATTGGCGAAGTCCGTGCTGCCTATTATGATGCCCTTCTGGCGCAGGAAAACGCACGCGTCGCGCGGCTGAGCGTGCAGCGTACCCGGGAATCGCGGGACGAAATGGCCCAGCGTGTCGTACAGGGAGTGTCGCCGAAGATGCAGCGTCTGACCTTGGATATTGAATTGGCCAATCTGAAAACGGACCTGGTTCGGGCGAACGATCAGATCGATGATGCCCATGACCGACTCAAGCTCCTCCTCGGCCTGCCTATGGACCGCGACCTGCGCCTGCGCGGCGGGCTGTCTGTTGCCGAGGCTTCGCCGTATCTCACGCTGGCCTCATCGGATGCTCTGCAGCGTGCACTGGTGTCCCGTCCTGACCTGGAGCAGATGCGGATCCTGCAGCGGTCAGCCCTCAATGAGGTACGCGCCCTCAGCGCCACACGCCTGCCTTTGGTGGATCTGTTTGTGAACATGACGTTCTCCGGGCGCGTGCCGGATAATCGCTCCTTCGCCCGGCAGGACGAGGATGATCCATTCACCTACACGCAGGGCCACAACAGTTACTTCAGCGATGCGTACTGGCAGCCATCCGTCAACGTGGGATTCCAGATGAGCTGGACGCTGTTTAACGGCCTGGCCCGCAGGGCTCGAATCAGCCGGGCCCGCATTCAGGCGGACCGCATGACCGTGGGGATCCGGCAGCAGGAGGAATCCGTGCGTCAGGAGGTCAACTCGGCCCTGCGGAATCTGGCCTCCGCACATGAACAGATTCTGGCTCAACAGGCCAATGTGTCCAATGCCGAACTCAACTATGAGTTTTCCCGGTCGCGCCATCGGGAGGGTGTCACGGAATCACGAACATTGCGCACCGCGTCCCGTCAATTGGATAACAGCCAGCTGAATTACGTTCAGGCGGTCCACGCTTTTCTCATTGCGCAGAATGCCGTTGAAGTGGCGCTGGGGGTCCCCCTGGGCCAGCAGTCGGATATGCGCCTGGCGCTGGATCAATGATGTCCAGTCTGCCGAACGGTTCCCATCAACCTATACGAATGAAATCCAACTACCTGATCCTGGGGCTTTTGGTGTTTGCCGCGGCCTGTGGCAGTCCCGAAGGTGCCTCTGAGAATACCGTGGCTGCGCCCGAAGCCAACGAAAACCTGACGCATGTGGAAACACTGACGCTCAGGCCATCGCTGTACGAGGATGTGATCGTCATCACCGGCACCATTGAGGCTGTCAATGATGCGAGCCTGTCGGCCCAGGCATCCGGCACCGTGGTGATGCTGGCCGAGCTCGGGCGGCCGATGAGTGCCGGCACGCCTGTTGCACGACTGGACGACACGCTGGTACGCGCGATCGTTGACCAGGCAAAGGCCCAGGCGGAGAGCGCAAATGCCCGCCTGGAGCTGGCTTCGGACAATTTTCAACGGTTTGAGCCCCTCTACCGGGATTCAATCATCAGTGCGTTGGAATTCACGCAGGTCCGTACCAACCTCAGGCAGGCGGAGGCTGATGTACGGCAGACATCCGCCGTGCTTGACGGAGCAAATGAGCAGCTGGCCAACACGATCCTTTCGGCTCCATTTGCCGGTTCGGTTGAACAGCATTTTGTGGAAATCGGCGAACAGGTTGCCCCTGGCGTTTCCGTAATCCGGATTGTGGATGCTTCGCAGGTGAAGGTCTCCGTGGGTGTGCCGGAGCGGTACGCCGGCGACATAGCGGCCGGACTTGAAGTAGAGCTTCGTGTGACCGCCGCGGATCGTACCGGGCGGATTACGTTTGTCGGCAATGCCATTGATGCGGAAAGCCGGACGTTCCCGATTGAAGCGCGTGTTAACAACCCGGACGGAGCCCTCAAGCCCGAAATGATTGCCGAAGTTCGCATAGTCCGTGAGCAGCTCGACAGTGTCCTGGTGGTACCGAGAACCGCGCTGGTCCGATACGAAGAGGGCAACAGCCTCTTTGTGGTCAACCGATCGGCCGGTGGGGCTGCGGTTGAGCGCAGACCCGTTACGACCGGATCCAGCTACTCGGGCCGGATCGTCATTACCGGCGGGATCCGGGCCGATGAGGAGGTCATCATCCGGGGACAGTCCGTGGTGTCCGATGGCGACTTCGTAAACATAGACTTCAATTACCTGGAGCTGGATGAATCCGGCATCCCGGTAGCGAACCCCGACGCTGCGGGCGATTCGCAGATCAACGAGGAGTGATCACATGAAAATCACGGACTTTGCGATAAAGAACCGCCCCAGTGTAGCCATCCTCACGGCTATGCTGACCATCGGCGGACTGATCAGTTATCTGACTATCCCGAAGGAGTCCTTCCCGTCAATTGAAATCCCCAGTATCGTAGTGACCACCCTGTATCCGGGGGCGAGTCCGGGCGACATTGAGAGTCTGCTCACCAAACCGATTGAACAGGAGGTGCAGACCGTCAACGGGATCAAGGAAATTCGGTCCACATCTTCCGAGGGTGTTTCAACGGTCGTGGTGGAGTTTACGCCGGATGTTTCCATGGACGATGCGTTCCAGAAGGTGCGCGAGCGCGTCGATGTCGCCAAACCGGAATTGCCGGGGGATGTAGAGGAGCCAATCGTGGCCGAGATAGATTTCGCGGAGATCCCCATCATGAGCATCAACCTGGCTGGGCCGTATGCGCTGACCCGGCTCAAAGATGTCGCGGAAGACCTGGCGGATCGCATTGAGACGCTGCCCACGATACTGGAGGTGGATGTGATTGGCGGCTTGGACCGGGAAATAAAAGTCAGTGTGGACCTTCACGCCCTCCAGGGCTATGGCCTGTCCTTTGACGAAATCATCAATACCATCCGTGATGAGAACGTCAACATCCCGGGCGGCTCAATGGATGTGGATCGCCTCAGTTACCTGGTGCGCATTGACGGAGAATTTGACCACCCGGAAGATGAGATCGGCAGTCTCGTGGTTAAGGCACCGAATGGCCGACCGATCTATATCAGCGATGTGGCGACGATTGACTTCGGCTTCAAGGAGCGTACCACCTATTCGCGGCTGCAGCTTATGCAGGTGGAGGAAGGTCGGCGACTGGTGCGCCTGCCGGAGGACCGTGCGCAGGCCAACCAGGTCGTCACGCTCAATGTGAAGAAACGCAGCGGCGCCAATATTCTTGACACCGCAGCCTCTGTAAATCAGATTCTTGCTTCAGCAGATCTGCCGCCGAGTGTGCAGGTGGAAATCACCGGTGATCAGAGCGAACTCGTCCAGCAGTTTGTTACGGATCTGGAAAACAACATCATCAGCGGCCTCATTTTCGTCGTTCTGGTCCTGTTGTTCTTCCTGGGGGTGCGAACCGCCACCCTGGTGGGTATTGCCATCCCCCTTTCCATGTTTCTGAGCTTCATTGTCTTCCAGATCATTGGACAGGAGCTCAACTTTGTCATCCTGTTTTCGCTCATTATCGCCTTAGGCATGCTGGTTGATAATGCGGTCGTGATCGTTGAGAACATTTTCCGCTACCGCGAGATGGGCTATTCCCGCTGGGATGCGGCCCGTCAGGGTACCAAGGAGGTTAGCAGTGCGGTAGTTGCATCGACCGCCACTACGGTGGCCGTGTTCATACCGATGATGTTCTGGCCCGGAATCACCGGGGAGTTCATGGGGTTTTTGCCGAAGACCCTGATTGTGACGCTCATCTGCTCGCTGGTGGTAGCCATTATCATCAATCCGGTCATCACCGGGTTCTTTGTGCGATTGGATACTGAGCCCAGAGCCAAGCGGGCCCGGTTTGTGCAACTGCTGCTGATTACACTTATCATCAGCGGCATTGTAATGCTGGCACTGGCCAACTGGCGCACCGCGCTTGTCGCGGTGACGGGCATCCCGCTGCTGGTGCTGATGCACCGTTATGTGTTCAGCCGGGTGGCGGTGGGGTTTGTCCGCACGGGACTGCCCCAACTCATCACGCATTACCGTGCATTCCTGCGGATCATGCTCGATCGCGACTACACCTCCCAGGAGTCTCCGTTTGCCCGCACACTGCTTTGGCGTTTAGCACTGCTTGCCGGGATTGCGGGTGTCGCCGTAATGGTGGTCGCCCAGAGTCCGATCGCGAGCGGTACCCCGCTTCAGCAGATGCTGATGCCCGTGGGTTTTCTTCCGCTGATGGTCTGTGCCGTGATGCTTCTGATCGCAGTCTTGAGGACCCGCAATGCCCATTTGCGCAACATGTTTGCCCTTGCGGCCTTAGCACTGGCGGTGGTACTGGGGGTAGCCGGGGGTGCCGCGGCGGGTTTTCTGAATCAGACTGCGGCCATGGTACTGCTGGTGCCGGCGGGATTGATGCTCTTGGTCGGGCTGATTATGGTGCTTATCCATGCCTGCGAATTGCTGTATCTGGGGGGATGGACCAGTACCAAGGCAGGCGGCATACTTGCGGGCGTGTCCATTGCCATATTGTCCATCATGGCCTTGGCGCGCGGCGTGGAATTCAGTACAATTCTCATTCTGCTGCTGTTGCCGATGGGGATCATGGCGGTCGGAGCCTTGGGGGCTTTGGTTAACGGGAGGCTGCACCAACGCCGGAGTGCATTACTGCTGACCGATAACCGGTCCAAGCTTCTGGTCGGTACGGTTGCCGGATTTCTGGCCATTATGGGCCTGTTCGCCGCGGCCCCTACGGGTGTGGAGTTCTTTCCGGACACGGACCCGAACCTCATCACGCTGAGCCTGGAGCTCCCTTTGGGCACCCATGTGCACGAAACGAACCGCGTCTCCAACATTGCTCAGGACCGCATCATTGAGCTGTTGCAGAACAACGCCACGGACCGGGCCAATGTCAAGAACATGCTCGTCAATGTCGGGGGCGGTTCCGGTGGGCCTCTGGAAGCGAGTTTTGGCGGATCGACCGGCAATGAAGGGGCTGTGATCACCCTGAACATGGTGGATTATGAAGATCGGCCTGCCCCCAGCCGCTCAACGCTTCAGCGACTGCGACAGCGGCTGCAAGGCATTCCCGGTGTGCGAACGGAGATCAATCGGGACAGTCCCGGGCCGCCGGTGGGCAAGCCGGTCAACATTGAGATTTCCGGGGAAGACTTTGCTACAATCTCCCGGATCACGCAGGAAGTTAAGGACCTGCTGCAGGCCGCCGCAGACGACGGCACCATTGCGGGGCTCGTGGACTTAAACGACAACCTGAATACGGGGCGCCCCGAGATGCATGTCCGCATTGACCGTGAACGTGCCGCCCGATTCAAACTCAATACCCGCAGGGTGGCCCAGGAGGTGCGGGCGGCCATCAACGGTGTTGAGGCGACCAAATACCGGACAGGCGACGATGAATTTGACATTATTGTTCGATTGAATGAGCAGCAGCGGTCAGATCTTGAGGCCATCAAGTACCTGACGATCGAACAGGATGGCATCCTGATTCCGATTACGGCTGTGGCTGATTTTGAGATTGAAGGAGGACTGGGTTCCATCACCCGACTGGATCTGTTGCGTGTCGCCACCATTACCGGGGACGTATCCCCAGGCTTCAACGGCAATGCTGTCTTGGTGCAGGTACAGAACTATCTGAATGACTATACGGACGACATGCCGCCCGGCTACAACCTGGCCTATACGGGCGAGAACGAGGAGCAGGCGGAAGCTTTCGGCTTTTTGGGTACGGCGATGATGATTGGCGTTGCCGCGATCTTTCTGATTCTGATTGCGCAGTTCAACAGCGTCATTGCCCCCTTCATTATAATGGTGGCGGTGCTGCTGAGCCTGATCGGCGTACTGCTGGGCCTGATTCTGACCCGTACCTCGTTTGGCCTGATGACGTTCATTGGTGTTATCAGCCTGGCGGGCATTGTCGTAAACAACAACATTGTCCTGATCGACTACATCCGGCAGCTCCGGGACCGAGGCTTAAGCAAACTGGATGCCATTGTAGAAGGCGGAGCCACACGTCTTCGCCCGGTCGTGCTGACTGTTTTGACCACGATCATTGGACTGGTACCGCTGACGTTCGGCATCAATGTGGACTTTGTCGGACTGATCACCAATCTTCAGCCGAACTTTGAGATCGGCTCCGAAAACACCCAGTTCTGGGGGGCCATGGGCACCGCCATCATCAGCGGCCTAACCTTTGCGACGTTTCTGACCCTAGTCATCGTGCCGGTGATGTATTCGGCCTTTGATTCGCTGTCCTTGTTGATGCGCCAGATTTTCCGCAGTGAACAGCCTACCACGGCGGATGAGGTCCCTGCATGAATTTGCGGACGCGCACCTGCGCATATTTGACCGCCCGAAGCCGGGCGATCAGGTGCGGGACATCTATTTGATTGGGATTTGCGGTACCGGCATGGGTGCCCTGGCCGGACTGCTGCGCCGGGCCGGCTATCGGGTAAGCGGATCTGACAGCGGCGTGTATCCGCCCATGAGCACGCATCTGGCTGCCATGGGCATAAAGGTGCACGATAGCTTTGATGCCGATCATCTGGCCTGCAATCCTGATCTGGTAATTGTAGGCAATGCGTGTACACCCACCCATCCTGAGGCGGCGCGGGCGCGTGAACTCCGGCTGCCCCAGTTTTCGCTGCCGGAGGCTCTGAATCATTTTTTCCTGTCAGGAAAATGCCGGCTCGTGGTGGCCGGCACTCATGGAAAGACGACGACCACCGGACTGCTGGTGCATCTGTTCCAACAGGCGGGCCATGTGCCGGGATATTTTGTTGGCGGGCTTATGCAGGGTTGTGATCGGAGTTACGATGCGGGTACCGGGCGGCATTTTATCATTGAGGGCGACGAGTATGACAGCGCGTATTTTGATAAGCAGCCTAAATTCATGCATTACCGGCCGAATGTGGCCATCATTACCTCCATGGAGTTCGATCATGCCGACATTTATGCCTCCTGGGACGAATACCAGCGTTCCTTTCAGGCATTTGCCCGGCAGGTTGATGGATTACTGGTGGTGTGCAGAGATGTTGTCGACCCATCCTGCTTTGACTCACCGGCCCCGATACTAACCTACGGGCTGGATGCCCGCGCGGATGTAACGGCTGCAGACGTAAGGCCCGGGCGCGATGGGACGCACTTCCGGCTCGTGCATTGCGGACGGAAGCTGGGCGAGATGCACCTTTCCATGAGCGGCCGCTACAATCTGCTGAATGCGCTGGCCGCCGCAGCCGTGGCGCTGCGGGAGGGACTGGCCTTTGAAGAGATTGCCGCCGGGCTGACCACATTCCAAGGCATGAAGCGGCGCCAAGAGGTGCTGGGCTGCGTGGGCGATGTGCTGGTTGTGGACGACTTTGCGCACCATCCCACGGCTGTGCGCGCCACCCTGCAGGTGGCTTCTGAGCGGTGGCCCGACCGCCGATTGCTCGCGGTGTTTGAGCCGCGCTCCAATTCCAGCCGCAGAAAGGTCTTTGAAGCGGCGTATGGAGGGGCTTTTCAGGGGGCGGCGTGCGCCTATTTGAGTTCCCCGCCGTTTAGACACAATGACGATCTGTCGCAGTTTATGGATATCAGCGAAGTGGTTCGTCATATCCGTGCGTTGGGCACGCAGGCGGAGGCATACACTACTACCGACGCGATTCTGGCGGCCCTGCTTGCTGAGGCTGCACCGGGTGATCTTATACTGATTATGAGTAATGGCGGGTTTGGCGGCCTTCACGGCAGGCTGCTGGATGCATTGAGTCCGACACCTATCCGGCAGGTGGCATGAGTGGCCATATCGGGTACATTCTGATTCTGACCGCCTTTGTGACCGCCGGTCTGGCATCGTTTGCCTTTTTTCGGGCGGCCCAGTTTGACCATGATCCGGTGGACTTTCGGCGCATCGGGGTTCTGCTGTGGAGCGTGATGACCGGCTGCCTGGCTGCTGCCTGGATCCTGCTGGTCTGGCTGATCGCGACGCATCAGTTTCAGTACAACTATGTGTGGGCGCACTCATCGCGGGACCTGCCCTTTCATTTTCTTTTCTCGGCCAGTTGGGAGGGCCAGGAGGGGTCGTTCCTGTTGTGGATAATTCTCAACAGCCTGGTCGGGCTGGCGCTGATCCGCTGGGCTGCGCCCCGGTATGTGGCCCCGGTTATGGCGGTGGTGGCTTGCTGCCAGGCCTGTCTGCTAACTATGATTGTGGGCCTGAAATTCGGCCCTCTGGAACTTGGTGTGACACCATTTTCTACGCTGGCGGAAGCCAATCCCGATGCGCCCATATTCCAAAGCAATCCTGATTTTGTCCCTGAGGACGGCACCGGTCTGAACGACCTGCTCCAGAATTACTGGATGGTGATACACCCGCCGATGCTGTTTGTCGGATTCGCGACGATGATCGTGCCGTTTGCCTTCGCCGTTACGGCCTTATGGAAACGGTATTACACGCAGTGGGTGCGCCCCGCCTTGCCTTGGACGCTGGTGAGCGTCTTGAGTCTGGGTGTCGGCATCAGCATGGGAGGGTACTGGGCTTATGAGACCTTATCGTTCGGGGGGTATTGGGCGTGGGATCCGGTTGAAAACTCCTCGTTTGTGCCGTGGCTGGTAGGCGTGGCGGCAGTCCACATGATGCTGATCCAGCGGAAGGGCGGCATGGGACACAAAGCTGCACTGTTTCTGCCTATCCTGGCGTATCTGCTGGTGGTTTACTCCACATTCCTGACGCGGAGCGGCATTCTGGGAGACGCGTCGGTCCATGCCTTTGTGGACCTGGGGCTGTACAATCAGCTGCTGATCTGGATATCGCTTATGGGGCTGCTCGGGTTCGGGCTTTTTGCCTGGCGGTTCCAGAGTCTGCCGGGGCCTCAGCAGGAGGCTCATTACCTGTCGCGGGAGTTTCTGGTCTTTTGCGGAGCGACGCTGTTATGCGTGATTGCGGCGGTGGTGCTTTTGGGTACCAGTGCGCCGATCTTCGGACAGCTGTTCCGCAATAATCCGGCTACCGTTCCGATTGAATTCTATAACAGCTGGACACTGCCGCTTTCGGTCGCCTTTGTGTTTCTGGCCGGGTTGGGGCAGCTGTTCTGGTGGACGAAGATGAGCGTGGCCCGGATAAACCGGGTGCTGCTGATGCCTGCTGCCTTAGCGGTAACCAGCACGCTGCTGGTGCTGATGCTGACCCCCTTCGCACAGGGCACCACAGAATTGGACGCGACCGGTTTTTGGGACCGGTACGGCTATGGGCTGCAGCTGCTGTTGCTGCTGTTTGTGGCTTTTTTCGCCGTTTACGGCAACGCGGCGGTGCTGTGGCGGGTTGCCCGCGGCAATCTGAAGCTGGCGGGTGGCGCGCTGGCCCATGTAGGACTTGGAATCGCGGTGATTGGCATCATTGCCTCGTCGGGCTTCAGCCGCGCACTGACGGATGCGCCGGGTCGGGACAATTTCGTCGCTGAGCGGGGACGTACGGTGCGAGCCGCCGGGTACGAGGTGCGTTATGCCGGGACCGAGCCTGGCGTACGGGGCCAGACGGTATATTTACTGGACGTTCGGGATCCGAAAGGAAATGTATATCGGCTGCATCCGGTGGCCTATGAGTCGGATGGCGGCCAGTGGATTCAGCACCCGGATCTCAAGCTCTACTTTGAGAAAGACCTGTTTGTGGCAGTCACGCCGCGTGCCATGATGGAAGAAGGATCGAATAATCAGGTCACCTTGGCCCGCGGCCAGGAGGTAACGGTGGGTGGCGGCGCGTACACAATCCGCTTTGACGAATATGACACGGCGCTGGATCTGGGTACCATGGCTGGCCCGGACGAGGCCGACCAGACGGAAATCGCGGTCGGTGCGGCGTTGACGATCACCGAAAACGCCGCTGCGCTGACCCGCCAGGTGATGCCGGTCTATGTGATTCGGAAGGATCGCAGTTTGCGCGTGATTCCGGTCACTTTCGGTGCCATGGATGTATACTTCACCGCGATGAATGTGGACACCGGGGAGATTACACTTACGCTGGACGGGGTCACCGGGGCGGACTATGTGGTCGTACAGGCCTTTGAAAAGCCTGCCATCAGTCTGGTCTGGATCGGCATCATCCTCATGTCCGGCGGCTTTCTGCTTTCAGTAGTACGCCGTATGAAGGAATCTCGTTGGCAGCCAGCATCCGCCCACGCTACTGATTCTGAATGACCCGGCGGGCGAAGGTCTATGTGTGTGGTCAGATCAGCGGCATATGCAGGCGTTCCGCTGACACCTAGGCGTGCGGTAACCTGATGCCCGCGGCCCGAAGGACTAATGGCGTGGCGGGGGGTGTCTCCTGATACGAATCAGTTGGTGCTGGATGCCCTGATTCTAGCCAGGGTCCTCCATCAAATTCAGTTTATTGCCTGCGATTGTTTTCGCGCTGCCCGCCTTGGGCCTGCTGACCACCATCATCGGCGGGCTAAGCTGAGCCGCTGGTATCCAGGGCTAAGGACCTGATTGCGGAATCGCCCCTGCGGGCCCCTGGAGATCCAGAGTACTGATCATTCCCGACGAGTCAAGTCCCAGTCCGCAGTGATCTGAACATTCAATTCCACGGCTGCGCCAGCAGGAAACCCAGGATGGCTATGCCGATAGCCACAAGAAGTCCTAAGGCCCACTTTACCATCCGTATTTCGCCCTCCAAGCGGGCGATCATGTTCGCTGATGCCATTTCTCAAATATGTTCAATGATGTGGATCGAATTTTCCGGATCACTGCCGAACCGCTGCAGCCGCTCCATTAGGTCGGTAAGCGCCAGATGGAGGGTGTCTGGATTTTCGGACTTGCGCTATGTAGTCAGATAGCCAAGCCTGCCGGGCAGTTCCAGCATGTCAGTGAGTCATTTCACTTTGCCGACCTTGCGGAGATCCCGCGTGCTGGCAGGGCAAAACACTCTTGTGAAATACGCCTGAATGAGTTCGGACGCAATAGCCCCCTTGGGCATCCGCTCCCGGCGATAGGATTCTTGGGCGCTGTATGCAAGAGCGCGGCAGATTCACCGCCGGCCACTTCGCTTTCGTGAAATCCCCCGATGTGACCTGTGCGAATAGCGCTTGCGCAGCCCGCATCTGCGTCAGCTTTGAATTTGTTCATGGAGTAGGGTGATTATTTCAATTGTGATACCTTCGCGTTCGGGGGCCATCAGGTCCATGATGGTCGGCCCCATGTCGCCAGCTCTTCAGAGGCGACCCGTCGGGCGGTCCGCCCTGCCCTGGCCGGAAGACCTAAATTCGATAGACCATCGTTGATGGACTTTGCGAGATGGCTCCCCTGGATCCGGCAGGAATTTCATTAGCATCCGAAGGGCTACGCTAAGCGCCCTTCGCGTCTGGACTGCCTTGACCGGTGCCTCTGCAGTCCGGGCGCGGGTGGCGGCTCCTACACGACTCTGTTTGACCCGTAGATACGGCGCTGGCTCTGGGCGCAATAGTGGGTCTGGGCGAAGCCGAGCAGATTGAAATCGCAGTCAGTGCAGCTGTAACTGTTCAATGTCCCATGACTGGGGACAGCGAAAATGGCTCTGCCTGTTGATTGCGGTAACCTTCGCCAGCTCTGCTTGGCTGAGGCCGACTATATCATGCATTGACACGCAAATGAATACGGGGCAGATTCGGTGGCACATAGTGACGGGGCAGATGCCACTTAGCTTGAAGAATTTCATTGGCGCGAAACACAGATACCTGCCTGCGCGAGTCTTTCCACATCGTAGCCACGGCAGGGTTACCATTGCCCGCAGGAACCGCTTGCGCCCATTCCGTCTCTGTCCCCAAGTGTATCCCAGTCAGCCTCTCTTAGATTCCTTTCTCGTTTGCGCCCTCCGCGAACAGCGTCAGGCACATTCCGCCCGCCGGAGCTAGGGCCGAGATTGTGCGGGTTACCCCGTCACGCATCCAAAACCCCAGGCTATACCCCGCTCGCTCCAATCCTGGAGGCCATCAGCGAGTGAGCAATTCCCGCCGGGTAAGTTCGCATGTTGAGCTGAGTGCAAGAATTCATGTGGGCATCCCGGAGCGGCTTACTGACCGAATGCACGCAGACCGACGATCTCCCTGCTTTGCGTGTTCACAACCTTATCCTGCACGTTAAGGCGGGATTCTACGGCATCACAACGGGACTCCTCGGCATTAAGTCGAGCGTCCATGACTTCGCGCAGGTGCCGCAATTCGGGCTGCATAATGACAGCCGGATCCTCCAAGGTGCGTCCACCCGGGCTTCATTGGGTATTAAGGCTGAAGCTCTTGCAAAACGCGTGAATCACGGGGTTTTGCTTATTCACGTTTCGCCGGCCGGGCAACTCCGCAACCTCCACATGCAGATGCCCCAGCTTCCGAGGCCATTAAGATGTTCTTTG
>JAPPNA010000176.1 GCA_028873925.1 Bacteroidota bacterium
GCCCGTCCTCTTATGAGTCGGACAACGTTCGGTTCCATAGTTTTGCAAGAGGCTCATGTGTCAGCGACGCAAAGTCGGGCAGCATTCGTTCCCGGAAATGCGGCATGGCTCGCTTGTTGGGGCATCAGCAAGTTGCAAAGGTAATAAAGCCGCCAAAAACAATGCAGCTGGTTGCGGCGCAGGCCCCAATGGATGGCAGCAGCTCAAACTGTGGGTAGGGTGTGCTTCAGGCTGCAGGACGCTCCGCCTGAAACGGTAGCATGTAAGCTGGATGACCGAATCTGATGGGTCGTTGTGTCCGGTACCCGCGATTGCAGGCTGACTGCGCATATGAATTCGGCCCTGGCACGCAGACCATCCGCGTACCCGATGCGGCATAATGGACTTCACGGCAGGCCGCTAAGCGGATCAGAAAGCCGGTGTTGAGCGTAATTGGGCTTTGAACAGCGGAGATTAGCCAAATGCCAGAGCGTGCACAGCGTAATCGCACTTTAACCTGCACGGAAGATGAGCGAAAATGTCTCGCGGGCGGTCTTGTGCGATTGACCTCGGCCGTAACGTCGGATGATATTGCCGGGAGGCTTGTGCTCGGGGATGCGTTTGAGACTGTCCGTTTTCTGCCGGCAGATTTCGCTGACCTGCTTATCCTAGCCCCCCCTACAACCTTACCCGCAATTTCGGTGGGCGCGTATTCTGCAGGAAATCCCAGTCCGATTTCGCTGATTGGTTTAGGCGGCTGATCGAATTTCTGATGCCGACGCTCAAGGTTACTGCGATGGTATACGTCTGCTGGGACTGGCGCACCTCCATGCTGATATTCCCCGTATTGAATGGCTGCTTGAGGATCCGCAATCGAATCACCTGGGAACGCGAGAAGGGTCGTGGTGCAAAATCCGACTGGAAAAACACCACCGAAGACATCTGGTTCTGTACCGTATCGGATCAGTACAGTTTTGATGTGGACGCGGTTAAGCTCAAGCGTAGAGTAACAGCTCCGTACCGCGTCAATGGCGTGCCCAAAGATTGGGAACAGGAGAGGGGAGGCAAGTATCGGCTGACCCATCCGTCCAGTAATCGGACCGACATCACGGTTCCGTTTTGGTCTATGCGGGAGAACACAGATCATCCGACGCAGAAGCCCGAAAAGCTTCTCGCAAAGCTCATCCTGACCAGCTCCCATCCAGGCGATTTTGTGTTTGATCCGTTCGTGAGTAGCGGTACCACGGCGGTGGTCGCGCAGAAGCTTCAACGCTTCTGGTGCGGAGTTGACTTCAATGAAGAATACCTGTGTGGGGCACTTAAGCGGCTCCGCAGGGCGAAGCAGGAGAGGAGCAGTCAGGGGTATGCAGATGGGGTTTTTGGGAGGCGGAATCCCGCCCCAGGACCCAGCCAGCGGACTATAATGGCCCAGAAATCGATTATTGAATGAAATCGCAGTTCTATTACCACGGTGTGAGCAGGCTGATGGCCTCTCTCATCAAGGCATACCTGAATGATCGTCGGATTGAAATAGTGGGCGGCGGAATTGGAACCACTAGGACCACCAGGATGATCGGAGCTACTCTGAAGTCCTTGTTGAGGGCTGACTTGGGTGTGCTCTTGGGTCACTGGTGCAGCAGCTATTCGTCTGATGTCGTTCGGGAGGCCATGGCCGACATAGCGTTTACGGATAGCCAGGGTTTTCATTCCGTCATTGCTGTGAAGACCTATCGGGAGGGTACGCAATTCAGCCGGCGGAATTTGATATCAGTCCGCCGCTTGGCGCGACTGTACGAATCAGACACGGATGTGTTTGCCTTGATTCTCATCAGATTCTCGTTACGGGGCAGAGACGTAAGCGTATCGGATGTGCAATTCGTACCGATTGAGTTCCTGGACTGGAGGTGTCTGGCAATAAGGTCCTCGGGCTGGGGCCAGATTCAGCTCATGGATTCAAACGACATTCGGGTCGTTCGCCGAAACTCAAGAAAAGCGTGGATGCTGCAATTGTGCGACGCGGCATTGGCCTACTATCCGCGCGGGATAGGCAAGATTCACGATAGAATAGAGTTTATTCGAAGTGTCCGTAGCGCGTGGGAAGCTGCGGAAGATAAGTGGGCAGGCCAAATCCCGGTGGTAAGTTCAAGGGGCTGAGGGATGATTACCGCCATTGGGCTGACTCTGATCGATGGGCCAGCCGCCGGGCCGACCTTGGGATCAAGGCCACTTGATCATATATAGGTCAGCCATGTAAGCCATTATTCCATGAGTGTAGGGACCCTGCATGAGCAGAATTTCAATGTAGCCCTCGGTCGTGCGCTTCGCCGGGCCAATCCGCGATGGACATCCGAGCCGCACCGGCTGCAGGTTGAGCCGCTTGGGGTTGTCACCGATAGCTCCCGCCGCAAAATCCGGCCTGATATTCTGGTGTGTGACGAACAGCTCCCACCGGTTGTGCTGGAGTGCTCATACGCGCCCGCAGATGCCGAGAAGGATGCCATGGCACGCCTTGGCTGTACCTACAATATCCTGCCAATTCAAACGGCAATGGCCGTGTTTGTCCCCGGTCAGTTCAGGCAGTTGCAGACTGACAGGTGTGTTGACGAATTGATGGAGGGTCGGCCTGTTTTCTCGTCCATCTTCCAGCTCCTCAAGAGTCGGCAGCAGCTTGCGGCTCCAGACCTGTTTGATCGCCGCTGGCCCAATACCGGTTTCCTGGAAGGCTCGGTACACGATTTGTCCTCCCTGGTCACCGGAACAGCATTGCCGAAGGAAAAAATTGAGAGTGTCGCCGCCGAAATAGCCGCGCTTGTGGATAAGGCAGCTGACTTTATGACGCAACTGACGGTAGATGATCTGCAGTCAATCGCTTCAAGTGTGCACCAGCGGTCTCCGCTGAAGGCTTTGAGGACGGTAATGGTTTTGTGGCTCAATGCGCTGCTGATTCAGCAGCGCCTGCACCAGCAGTCAGTAGAGGCTGCAACACCGGTGGGGCTCCCGGTAGATGCCCTGCCGAAGCCATCGGAGCAGATTTCCATTTGGAAGAAGATTCACTGCCAGAATTGGCGCTCCATTTTCGGGCCTGCTACAGAGGCCCTGGAGCTTGCGGGCAGATTGCATCCGCATGCCTCTAGCAGGGCGCTCTTAGCCCTGATTCGGGCCGTGGAAGAAATTGAGATTGCCCAATTGGGCCTTCACATAAACATTGGGGCTGAGCTGTTTCCGAAGCTAAGCGACGACCGGAAGCAGGCCGCCGCATTCTACACTCAACCTTCCACGGCAGAGATCCTGGCCACGCTGACCATTCTGCCGGGCGCACTGTCTCCGGCGGAATGGGCACAGGGCGAATTGTTCAGGAATCACCGCTTGGCGGACTTAGCCTGCGGTACGGGCACACTGCTTCGTGCGGGATACCGACGCATTGCCTCACTTCACGAAAGACACGGTGGTACGCTTGACAGCCTGCGAACGCTTCATGCGACCGCTATGGAGAAGGGGCTGGTCGGCACGGATATAAGCCCAATTGCCGCACATCTGACTGCTTCCTCGCTGGCGGCCATAGGGCAGGGAGAGCCTTACGGGGACAACAACATTGGCTGGGTCAATGTAGGCGGACACGGCAAAGGGGCGCGGGCCGGCTCC
Organism: Bacteroidota bacterium; assembly: GCA_028873925.1. GTDB lineage: Bacteria > Bacteroidota > Rhodothermia > Rhodothermales > Bin80 > JAPPNA01. The sequence goes on from JAPPNA010000176.1 coordinate 3,622, forward strand.
CTGGAGTATTTCGCTGCGCCCCAAGTGGTAGACCTCTTTGGAGACACCGGTGGCGTTTCTATGGGGGATGCGAGCGCGGATAAGCAAACGGTTGCCGTGGAAGATGGCTCATGTGACTGGATCCTCATGAATCCACCCTACTCGCGTACGCGTGGAGGCCAAAGCGCCTTTGATGTGGCCGGACTCACCGAATCCGAACGCAAGGCCTGCCAGAAGCGTTGGGGCACGCTGGTGAAAGGGCAGGAGGTTAACCGCAAGGCAGGGTTGGCGGCCTCGTTTCTTGCCTTGGCAAACAAAAAGATCAAGCCGGGAGGGAGGATCGGATTTGTGCTGCCGCTAACCGCCGCATTCGCCGAAACATGGGCTATCACGCGCAAGATGATTGAAGAGTCTTTTGATGACATCACGGCCATCACAGTGGCAGCGGGCCAGGCATTGGGCAGAGATGCTTTATCCGCAGATACAAACATGGAAGAAATGCTTCTGGTTGCCACAAAGAGGTCAGTACCCCCCTCCCAAGAACGTTCTCACAAGGCAGCTACCATACAGTGTGTCACCCTCACCTCTCCGGTATCCCGTATTGGTGAAGCTGAGCAGATTGCTCGTGCCATCACGGGTGCTTGTGCCAGAGCCGGTGGAAACGCCTTGCCCATACGTGTCGGCGATGACGGGGTAGGGCAGTTGTATTGTTACCGCAAGGCTTCAAACGGGAGTCCCTGGCATCCGCTGGGTGTCGTACACGGAGAGTTGGCGAGATTTGCCGCAGGCCTTGAATCAGGTCTGCTGGAATTCAGTGATCTACGCGATAAGCTCAAGATACCCATGACAATAGTTGAAGAGTTATTTGAGGTGGGTCCTACTCACCACTTGATAGGTCACATTGTCGGAAACGCGTCAATTGGGGCCTTTGAATTTCATCCAACGGCCGGAGGTCCAGACAACATCGGGGCCGATCGGTCCCTGTGGGCGGCGGACAGCAAGACGCAGACGAGTATGGCGACGAGCCCTACGCACAAGGGATTTGCCCCTGCGGGTGTCGGTTCGGAAACGCGGAGAGCAGCCATGAGGAAATCCCAGAGCATGTTGTTTTACGCGCGCAACATAAGATGGACATCGCAAAAAATACTGGTGGCCGCTACGCGTCAAAGAGTCGTTGGAGGCCCCACATGGACAGCACTACTGCATGGCAGGGCGGATGTGCAAAAGGCCTTTGCACTCTGGGCCAATTCAGCGCTGGGAATGATATTGCACTGGACGCAGGGGCAGCGCACGCATGCCGGCCGGTCCCGTACTCAGATAGCGGCGCTCAAATCCATTCCGTGTCCAGATCTGACTCAACTCGGCGACGCATATCTGGCAAGGGCAGCAGCCGATTTTGATGCGCTCTGCAGCCAGCCACTGTTGCCCGCCTGCCAGGCTCACGCAGATCCCGTGCGCCAGCAGATTGATGACGCGGTGATCAGGATGCTGTCACTGTCAGATGTCATGGCCGCAACTGTGCCGATACTGCGATGGCTCTGGTGTAATGAACCTTCCGTGCACGCCCGCAATAAAGCCGCACTCAGGAAGATCGAAGAGGCCGACCAGCTTTTCTGAGCGTGGGCGGTCCTACTCCAGCGGCAATTCAAAAGATTCCGGTACGAACAGTTGAGCATCCATCCGGCGGAGCGGGTCGCCGACCTGCAGCCTGACCTCCGTCTGATCCATAATATCACGCTGGAGGTCGATGCCCGGGGCGATTTCCGTGATCGTGAGGCCCTGGGGGAGGAGGCGCATCACGCACCGCTCGGTGATATAGGTCACATGCTGGCCCTGCTTGAGGGCCCGCTGACCGCTGAAGGTGATATGCTCAACGCTGGGCACAATCTTGCTGATCCTGCCCTCACGGTCAATGTGCATGCGGCCACCTTCCACTTTTAATCGCAGACCGCCGGTAGTGAATGTGCCGACAAAGACGATACTGCGTGCGCTGGAGGTAATGTCAATGAATCCGCCCACGCCGGCGGTTACATGCGGGCGGGCCGCAAGCCGCGACACATTCACATTGCCGGTGGCATCGATCTGGAGAAAAGACAGAAAACTCCGGTCAAACCCGCCGCCATGGAAGAAGGTGAACTGGTCGGGTGAAGCCATGATGGCCTGGGTGTTGGCCGCACAGCCGAACTGGAAATCCAACAGCGGAATGCCGCCTACCGCCCCCTGTTCAATGGCCCAGGTTACCGCGTCCGCCTTACCGGCCTCCAGAAGAATCCGAGGCACCAGGGCAGAAATGCCAAACCCCAGATTTACCACATCCCCCGCCCGCAGCTCCATGGCGGCCCGCCGGGCCATTGGCTTGGTCGGCTGCCAGGGCATCAGGGAAAAATGCGCATCCGGGACCCGGATCTGGCCGCTAATGGCAGGCTCGTACGGGGTTTCCGTTGTCTGGAGCTGATCCGGCGCGGTAACCACATAATCCACCACCGTTCCGGGGATTCGTATGCTCTGGGGCGAAAGACTGCCCGCCCTGACTACGCGCTTGACCTGGGCAATCACCAGCCCGCCGTTGTTGTGCGCGGCCAATGCCTGATCGTAACCGCCCAGAAATCCCCCTTCATGCTCAGTCGAAATATTGCCGTTCTCATCAGCTGACGTACCGCGTACCAATGCTACATCAATTGGGATGGATCGGAAATACAACCAGTCCTGACCATCAAAATGGACGCGCGTCACCAGATCCTCCCGACTGCATTCATTCATGCGGCCGCCCAGCAGCAGCGGATCGACAAAGGTGTCCATGCCGACCTTGGTCAGAATGCCGGGCCGCTGTGCGGCCGCCTCCCGGTGCATGTGGAAGAGGATGCCGCTTGGAAAATTGTAGGCCTGCACCCGATTATCGCCGATCATCTGCCAGATCCGAGGCGATGGCATGGAGCTGGGACCGCTGGGCAGCGACCCCGCAATAACGCGTTTCAACAGGCCATCCTGAGCGAGATGCTCAATCCCATCAACACCATACATGTCACCGGCAGCAATCGGATGTATGGAGGTCAATTCCCGCGGGTGTCCCGATTGGGCAAACCGCCGCCCGATGGCCGCCAGTGTCGCGTCTGGACAGCCCAGCGAGCTGGAGGAGCTAACCGTAAGGGTAGCTCCATCTTCGATCAGTGCAGCTGCGGCATCCGCGGTGCAGAACTCAGCCATATTGCACCTTTGTGCACCTTCCGGTACGCGCGGCCTCACGTACCGCCAACGCGACGGCCAGCGAACGCAATCCGTCTTCCGCGGTCGCGCTGGGGGTGCCATCGCCATCTACGGCCCGATTGAAGTGCCGCACTGCGCGCGTATACAAGTCCTCGCGTTTGGGTGGAGTAAATTCAAACCGCTCATCATCACTTTGGAGATAGACCCGCCCGACAGGTCGCTGGGTCATCACATCTTCGGCAATCAGTGAACCATGTATCCCGTGGATTTCAAGCCCGGTTCCGGCATGACCGATCGTAAATCCGTCATGAAACTGCGCCAGCAGGCCGCTTTCAAACCGCATTACGCCCATGACCGCATCTTCAACACCGTCGGTACCCATGCCCTGTGCAGCCTGCATCGCGGTTACCTCACAAACCTCCTCGCCGAGAATGAACCGGAGGGTGTCGGTGTCATGTACCGTAATGTCCAGGATTACGCCACCTCCGGCTTCGGGGTTATTGATCCGCCAGGTCTGCAGATTTTCCGGCAGGCTTACGGCATGAAAAACCCGGGCGGCTAACGGCTTACCAATCGCTCCTCCTTTTAGCATTTTGCGGAGCTGGCGATGCGTTGCTGCGTTGCGCAGGTGATGATTGGTCCCCATGACCACATCGGCCTCCTGGCACGCCCGGATCATGGCCTGAGCATCCGCCAGGTTGAGCGCCAGGGGTTTTTCGCACAATACATGCCTACCGGCGCGGGCGGCAGCAATAGTTTCCGCTTTGTGGCGCTCGTTGGTGCTGCTTACATAAACCACATCCAGATCCGGGTCCCCCAGGAACGCGTCCAGATCAACATATGTGCGGGGCACGTCAAATTCATCGGCCAGCGTGCGTGCCCGCTGCTCAGATCCGCTCAGGATGGCAACAACTCGGCTGTCCGGCTGAGCGTTGATCGCGCGGATCATGTACTGCCGGGCAATCGTACTGGCTCCAATAACGCCCCAACCTTTGGTCTGCATGATTTCGGTCCGAATTTGGGTCTGTTCTCGCGCAATCTTACAGATTCGGCACCTCTAATTCAAGTGAGCGTGCCCAGGTGATCACAATTTGCGGATAATTCGCAACCCAGCGGCAGTCCGTGCGTGCAAGGCCTCCATGTGTGACTAACGGTTCAATGGCATGAAGATCGCGGTGTGCATCAAGCAGACTGCAGACACGGAAACCGTACCCGGACTGGATGCGGACGGGACCCGAGTGCTCACGGACGATATTACCTGGATCATTAATCCACATGACGAATCGGCCCTTGAAGTGGCCCTCCGGCAGGTGGAAGAATACGGTGGATCCGTTACCGTGTTGGCCTTGGGTCCGCAGCGCGTGCAAAAGGCCCTTCGGGAAGGCCTGGCTATGGGAGCAGACCGGGCGATTCATTTGCGGTGTGAACGGATGCCGAACGATGCGCGTGTTACCGCCCGCGCCCTGAAGCCGATCCTTGAATCAGAAGGATTCGACCTGGTGCTGGCCGGACAGGTGTCCGTGGACAACGGTGGAGGCCAGTTGCCCCAGCGGCTTGGGGTATTGTTGGGATGGCCCAGTGTGTCAGCTGTTGAAGGGCTGGAGGTTGATGGCCGGAAGCTGACCGCACAGCGGCCGGTGGAGGGCGGTCGTGAGCAGCATGAATTGAACCTGCCGGCCGTGATCGGCATCAATCGCAGAATTGGCGAGCCGCGCTATCCGTCCTTCAGAAACATCATGAAAGCTAAGCGCAAACCCGTGATTGCCATTGAAGTAACGCTTGAGCCCAGTCAGCTGGTCTGCGAGCAGTTGCGTCTGCCCCCGCAGAAAACGGCAGGGCAGATCATGACCTACGGACCGGGTGTTGCGGATCGGGTGGCCCATCTGATCAGAAGTGAGGCAGGAATTGTCTGGTAACCCACCCATGATCCCCCGGATTGTCGTACTTGCAGACACGGCAGCCCAAGTGGTTCGACCCGTAACACGGGAGGTTTGTACGGCTGCGCAACGCATCGCCGACGCAGTGGATCTGCCTTGGGGGGTTATAGTGCCGGCGGCATCGGTCACCGGCCTAGAGGATATTCCGACTGTAGTGCGTGTGGACACCCTCGCGGAGGCGGTTCCAGATGTGCGGGCATCCGCACTGACTGAAGTATGCCGGGAGTGTGCCTATGTCATGATGGCGCATACGACAGGAGGCGGTGACCTTATGGCCAGAATGGCCCAACATCTGGATGTGCCGCTGGCGGCAGACTGTGTGGGATTAACAGTGGAGGATCAGCAGGTGCGCTTTGTGCGTGCCCTGTACGGAGGCAAGGTCCTTAGCACGGTACGAATAACGGCGCGCCCAATCATGGCTACGTTCCGGCCGCGCAGTCTTCCCTCACTGTTCGTCGGAGAAAATTGCGCTGTTACGCAGACCGTGTCGGTGGAATTGGCAACCCCTTTGTCCACGGTATCCCAAGTTGCCGAAGCGGTCCGGGACCGCCTTGATGTGACTGAGGCGGATATTGTTATCAGTGGCGGTCGGGGTATGCAGGGCCCCGAACAATGGGGGGTACTGGAGGAACTGGCAGCCGCATTTGGGCCGAGAGCCACATTGGCCTGCTCACGTCCGGTTAGTGATAATGGCTGGCGTCCCCGCAATGAGCATGTAGGGCAGACCGGCCGGGCCATCAGCCCGGACTTATATATCGCGTGCGGGATTTCCGGGGCGATTCAGCATGTGGCCGGGATTGCTCGCTCCCGGTGCATTGTAGCTATCAATAAAGACCCTGACGCGCCGATATTCAAGGTGGCGGACTACGGAATAGTGGGGGATCTGTTTGATGTGGTGCCGGCGCTCACGGCTGCCATCAGGCAGCTGCGCTGACGGGCATTTTCGCCGGGGTGGGTCAAATCAGTCCATTCATTAGATTCTCAGTTGGGCCCGCAGCACATCGGCATGTACATCCAAGCCACTCGCCATGTCACCAAACGGGGCGAGGTGCGCAAGTATTTCAGGCTTAGGGAGGTCCGTCATGTGGATGGAAATAGCCAATCCCGGACGCTTCTGAACCTGGGTCAGGACTTCCCGCTGCCGAGAGAGGCTTGGTCCAAGGTCACTACGCTGATTAAGGAGAGCTTTGACGGGCAGTCAAGCGTGGAGCTGGAATCCCACGCCACACCGGAAAGCAAAGTGGCCCGCCAGCTAATACAGCGGCTCATTGCCGCAGGCTACCGGGCAGAATCGTCTGATGACCCCTATCAGGTCAAGGTGGTCCAGCGCATCGAGTACCCGCCGAATGCAACGCGGTCAGTAGGCGCGGAACGTATCGTACTGCAGGCGATGGACATGCTGGGGCTGGATGCGGTGCTCAAAGAAATTGGTAAGAGACCTCCTGCCCTCAGGATGATCAAGGCCTGCATTGCGGCCCGCATGCTAAAGCCTCGTGGACGAATAATCACGGAATGGCTCAGGCATGACTCCGCAATGCTTGAGTTGCTCGGGCTGGACTCAAGTCCCCTTACTGAGGCAGGACTCCGTCATGTCGCCTACACGCTGTGGTTGATTCGATACCGGATTCTTGAACGCACGCAGCGGGCATTCCCGGAAACCGAAGGAAAACCTTTTCGGGATTTTACCTATACCGAGACGTTCACTGACAAGCCGCTAACGGGGGCCAAACTGGTTCCAATACTGGATGGATATGGATATGTGCAGGGATGTACGGTAGTGCGCAACCCGGATGACTTTTTGACGCGCACACGGAGAATTAAGAATGCAAAGTGCATGCTGATTGCAGGGGCGGGTCAGGTGACGGACCGGTGGCTGTACCGCTGGACCAAAGCAGGCGTAGGATGGCTGTGCGTTAATCTTGATATGTTGGCAACAGCTGAGCGATCTGCGCCAATGAAATGGGATCTGGCCCGTTTTGCCACCGAGTTTCGGCTATACGAACGCTGGGAAGCAGCAGGCGAGCAGACCTGTGAAGAGACGGAGGCTGCATGCCTCAAGTTGGAAGAGGCATTGATCCGTCTGCATGAAAATCTGTCCAAAAAGAGCAGCTACAGCAGATACCCGGCCGTGGTGCGGCGCATGGCTGCGCTGAACGAAGAGTTTTCCCATGTGACCCATCTGTACGACATCCATGTGTCCAGGGAGCGGCCCGAACGGGTCAGCAGCATAGACTTCAAGCGGATAAGTGCTAATCCGGCAACATCGTCGCCCTTCAGATACACGCTGCGAACAAATCTGACGGACTGGGACACAGATCGACTTGAGAGCATGTGGAGAAGGCTGCTGGACAATCGGCGCATGTTTCGTGTTCTGAATCATCAAGCGGATCCGGCCGGAGCTGCAGACAGCGAGTCTGCAGAGCAGAGGAAGAGCAGATGGGCCTCTGCTGTCCTGGCCTATCAGGTTGTCCGACTGATTGAGGAGAAGCTTCGCGGCAAGGGGATTGACGCGGAATGGTCGGCCTTGCGAAAAAAGCTTCGTCCGTGGGAGCGGATTACTTCCGTACTTACCGCCACCGATACGACCATATTTCTAGAGCGCCAGGACACGCAAATTAAACCGGATCTCCGAAAAATAGCCGAAACCGTCGGGATCAGACCATCACAACATCTCAAGCGGTCGGTGTACCGGCTCTGAGAGCGGGGCAGGATTGTCCGCGCGGTGGAACAATTGCCCGAATCCGGGCATTACGGGGATACACTCAACATTCCTCTGCCACCATGCGAGCTTTCCTGATCGCTATCTTGTGCCTGATTGCGTTCCCAATGCAGGCCCAGACCACCAGTATGGAACTGGGACCTGCGCTGGTTATGAACGACAGCACGATCATAGCCACCCAAGCTGTGTATACGGAGTCTGCTGCGGCATTACGCGTGTATCAGCGTGATGCGGAGGGATGGCAACTGGCAGCCACGCATGTGATTGAGGGAGTTGCAGATGATGACAACTTCGGGTCGGCGATGGCTTTGGATGGCGACCTCCTGGCGGTCGGGGCTGACGGAGCTGATGATGATAAGGGGGTCGTGTATGTGTTTGAGCGTTCGGAAGATGGGGCCTGGGAGCAGATTGATATGCTCGTACATTATGACGATAGCACCCAATTGGGGGCCGACCTCTCCCTGCAAGGCCGAACACTGGTGGTCGGCGCTCCCGGTGTTAACAGGGTGCTGATTGTGCGTGACTTGGGGTTGGAATCAAAGTCGCAACAGCTCGTTGCCGCTGATGGCAGCCTGGAACGCGAAGATATGTTCGGTGCCTCGGTGGCCTATGATGGTGATCGGCTGTATGTGGGTGCGCCGGGTCGGGATTCGCTGGCCGGGGCGGTTTACATTTTCGGCATGGGTGAATCGGGTTTCACACAGGAGGCTGTACTCACCTCACCGGGACGCAAGAAATTCGGGAAGGCACTCCACGTACGGGCCCCCAATTCGGTGATCGCCACCGCCCCCGGGTTGTCCCTGAGGGAAATGATGATGGCAGGGCAGCGGAGCTTCACCTTGTCAGGTCTTGGGTCCGGGCCGATTGTTGAATTGGGCCTGGACGAAACCGATCAGTGGATCCAGACCGTGGTTGTGGACAGCCTCGCTAACAGATGGCTGCAGATGGAAGCCGCTATCCCTTTGGTCGTTCGCAATGAGCAGCTGTTTGTCGGAATGCCCGGTCAGGGGGGAATGGTGCAGCGTTACAGCCGCGCTGCTGACGGAGGGTCGTGGTCGGTTAGTCAGGAGATTGCAGGGCTGGGAGATGAAGCCGGATTCGGGTCAGTTATTGCGGCGAGTAATGATCAGCTGGCCGTGTTGTCGCCGGAGCAGAACTATGGCATGGGTGTTATTACCGCGCTGGAACTGGCCGACGATGGGGTGGACCGGACGGGGCGGATGACGCTGGTTAATGAAGTTACACTCATCCGTTCCGGCCGCGTGGACTGTGAGGAGGGCGAGGCGCTCCACTTCGGCTGCGGCCGCGTGGATCTGCTGTCATTTCTTCCAATAAGCGACCTGGGCGGGGAAGCCGGTGTCAGTCTTAATGATGTCTGGGGATGGACGGATCCGCAGACGGGTGCGGAATATGCGCTGGTCGGCCGCACCAACGGCACATCGTTTGTGGACATTTCAAATCCGTCTGCGCCTGTGCTGGTGGGGGATCTTCCGCTCACCGACGGGGCCAATCCGAGTTCATGGCGTGATATAAAGGTCTACAAGGATCACGCGTTTATCGTAGCTGACAACGCCGGGCCTCACGGCATGCAGGTTTTCGATCTCGCTATGCTGAGGGAAACGGTCGACATGCCAGCTGCTCTTGAGGCGAAGACGATCTACCGGGGGGTCCGTAGTGCACATAACGTAATCATCAACGAAGCCACCGGGTTCGCATTCCTGGTGGGCTTCAGTGCGGGAGGCGAGCACAACTGTGCCAGCGGCCTGCATATGGTCAACATACAGGATCCCGCGAACCCGTTCTTTGCGGGGTGCTTCACCGACACCACCACCGAAATCCGCGGCGCGGCCAGCACGCACGATGCTCAGTGTGTGACCTATGCCGGACCTGACACTGCGCATCTCGGGCGGGAGATCTGCTTTAGTTCCAACGCGCAGGCGCTAAGCATTGCAGACGTAACCAACAAAGAAGATCCGGTGGCGCTGGCCAGTGTTTCGTATCCCGGCATCCAGTACGCGCATCAGGGTTGGCTGACCGAAGATCAGCAGTATTTCTATCTCAATGATGAGATTGACGAGCTTGGCGGAACCGTGGATCGGACGCGTACGCTGATCTGGGATGTGTCGGATCTGGATGATCCGATTCTGGCCTCGGAATTTCTGGCGGACAATCGGGCCAGCGATCATAATCTCTACATCCGCGGCAACCTGATGTACCAGTCAAATTACGGGAGCGGTCTGCGCATATTTGATATCACCGATGTGCTCAATCCCGTTGAGGTCGGCTTCTTTGACACGATCACCATGCTGCCGGACGAACCGGGCTTCATAGGGTCCTGGAGTAACTATCCCTACTTTGAAAGCGGCACCATCGTGGTCACCAGTATCGATGAGGGCCTGTTCTTGGTCAGGATGCAGGAATTGGACCTGTAGCCAGCGAGCGGTCCAGCCCTTTGGGATTATGTCGGTGCACACTCGTGGTCTGCTTCCTTACCAGGCTCAGGAGGCCTCGTTACTGGGCAGGTTGACATGCTGCCCGGATCGGCCGCATTATGCTCCTGTCCGGACGCAAGATCACGGCGAAGGGGTACGGGATCTTTCGGTCGGCATCACGCCGGCTGATCATGCCTGACTCACGACATACCCTCTATGATTGACCAAACCCGGTGATAGCTGACACCCAGGTCTCCCATAGCTCGGGTCCATTCGACCGCACTTGCCTTGCGGAGCCGAAGCCGAACCTGGTGAAGCGGTTCATCGGGTTTGATGGCCAGATGCGCTGCAAGCCTGGTGGCGGCGGTTCTGGGCACCCCCAACAACCTGAGAGCAACAGCCTCGTCGCTGTTGACACCATAGTATACGCGAGCGGGCAAATTACGGAGGCTGCGTTGTTCCTCCGCAGCTAACGATTCCATGATACTTCCCAGCGTGAGTGTCTGCAGGGCGGAGAGTCCCCAGGATGCAGTCTGAGTCAGCTTGCCGAATACGCTTTTGCAGCATTGGGTCATGGCTTTCACAGGGTCAGCCGCTGCGTCGGCGGTCCCGAAGAATTTGCCAGCCATCTCAGGTAGAGGAATTCCCTGCACCCAATCACAGATAATCTGCGTGAGCCTGTGACCATCCGGGTGACTGCCGCCGGTAACATCCTTGAGCTGGTTGCGAAGTTCGGGTACATCCAGCAGAATCCCCATCATTTTGCGCAGTTGTTCCCGTTGGTCCCCAAAGAGTTCGGCGGTCCAGACATCCGCAGGCAGGTTCTCCGCACTTAACCTCCCCAGCAGTGCATTGACTGATTCCCAGGAAAAACCGGTAGCGTCAACGAAACTTAACGGCTTACCTTTGATCTTCTCGGCATAATCGTAAACACTTCGCACCAGCCCGTCTGCCCACCCCGCATGACTTCTTCGCAGCGACTGAAAGCCGAGCGTACCCCGTAGGATCTGCTCAATCCGCGCTGCAAATTCTTCGTGATTGCCAATCTGCCGGTATGTGTGAGCCAGATACTGAACAAAGGCAGACCAACCGGGATCGCGCGAAAGCTTATGAAGCTGCAGCTTCGCGCCGCCAGTTACCACTTTCTGCACCATCTCAATTAGCGTGGAGTTGAGCTCTTTGACCGCTGCCTCAATAAACTGCTCAAGCTCATGTTGCTTTGCGTCACTATTGGCTGCTAAGGCGACCACTCCGATATCTCCCTGATTCACGCGGCCCGCACGCCCTGCAATGTTCCAGAAGTCTTCCGGGGGCATGTCCCGCCAGTGTGGAGGCGTTGGGAATCGGTACTGGTTGGTCGCAAATATCACACCGGATACAGGGAAATTCAGGCCCTGAGCAATGGTGGTAGTAGCCACCAGAACGTCCAACTGGCCGGTTTCAGCCAACCATTCCACTAGTGCGCGCGTTTCATCCGACATGCCGGCGTGGTGCACGCCAACACCATATTCAAGAAGGCCAGCCAGTGGGAAGTCCGCTCCCATTTCCTGAATCAGAAATCGCTGCACATGCTTAAGATCTTCTTTCTGAAGGGGTATCCTGTTAGCATTGACCTCAAATTTCCTGGCGATACTCCAGGTATTCGCCGGAGAATTAGCCAGTACGATAGTAGTTCCACGTCTCTTGAGGGCATGTGCCGTAACTGCTGCGATTGCACCTGGTGAGTCCTTTACTTTTGACCAGGAAAGGCCGAGGGGACGCCGCTCCCCAATATCAATATGTTCCGGGACAGAAAGCGTCTTGCGCGTAGTGTGCCGCGTGATGAGCCGCAAGCTGAAATCCCCTCTGACGCTGCCTTTGTCTACCCGTACTATAGCCGCTACGCGGTCATTCGGGGCCCAATCAGCCCCAATTCCAATGCTCTTGCTCCTGTCCCGGGAGAGCCAGCGGGCGATCTCCAGCCCGTTACGAATAAAGGGAGTTAAGAGAAGAAACTGGGCGTGCCGACACTCCCGGTTAATGGTGGCCAGCAGTAGCTCCAGTTTGAGACCACGGGATTTGGAGGCCAGCCCATGGGCCTCATCAATCACAACCAGCGTAAGGGGACGGCCTATTCTGGCTTCCCAGCCTCCCCGCATGATCAAATCCAGTTTTTCCGGGGTGGTCACAAGGATCCGGAATTGTTGCTCTTGGTCGGTTTCGGACAGCATGCCTGCTTCAAGTCCATCCACTTCCAATGCAGGACTAACTTTCTCCACAAGGACATCAACTTGCGAAAAATCTCGGCGAAGACGTGAGGTTAGCTGATTGACCAGTGCACGCGTGGGAGCCACATAGGCCACCCATCCATTCTCGTAATCAAACTGATTGAGTGCCTGAAGAATTCTGAGCTCGGCAATTAGTGTCTTGCCGCTTGAAGTGGGCAGGTTCACAACCACAGATCGGTGGCCGGACCCAAGCAGTCCCTCTTCCTGAAGTGCACATCGCTGGGGTGGGAGCATCTCAAAAATTGGATTTTCCCGTCCACTTGATGTTAAGGACCGCACAAATTGATTGACGCGGCTGTTTACCGCCCGTGTCACGGTCCATATGCTGTTGCTCACCATCACATCGGCTGTCCGCGCAAGCAATCGGACCAGTGGTTCAAGCTCCACCAGCAGTCCGCGGGCCGCGGCACTGATGGCGCGATCAAACTGAGCCTCCAACTGCTCGCGAATGTCAAAATGGCCATCGGCGGAGCCTTGCCCCATATACTCGGCCAACAGTTCGGATGCCTTAGCAAGATGATAACGAGACACCAGCTCCCAAGCTGGGGTCGTATCCTTGCGGGCTTGCGCTTTCTGCAGGAATTCAGGTTCAAGTCGGCGCTGGACATTTCGGATGTAGGCAACATGTTTCTGAACATCTTCCAGGTCCCCCCAACCTTTCTGTCTGAATAGGAGCAGCCAGACGCGCAGTACGGATGACCAAACCACATTTCCCCAATTGTCCGACTCCCTGGTAAGTTTTGGGAGCGGGTATTCCATTAGTATGCGACGGAAATCAACCGCCCGATCCCCGATTACCGAGAAACAGCCCAATCGCACAAGCCACTCGGCTCGGGCGATATTGTCCTCTGGCCATGTCAGAGTTCGGGCTATACCGAATATTTCAGCGGCCAGCGTGCGACGATCATCCGAACGGGTATCATCCTGCAACGCGTCAAATAATCCCACCTGCAGTGCATTGCTGACGAGTTCCAGATTCTGAACGTCGGTTTCCTTCGGGGCCAGGTCAAGGGCCACGGTGAGTCTGCGTCGCTGTGTATCGGCGGATGCCTGACGCAGCCGATCCTCACCGATAGCCTGGTGAATCCAAGTGGAGGCTGTCATGCTGCGCGTGTTGAAATCAATTTGGGCCAGTCTTGAATCGGTACCGGGAGGTACTATGCGACAATCTCCAGGCGTGCTGGCGCATCTACCTTATCGGCGAGAGATTTCGCTTGTGCAGCCACATCCCGCTCAGTGGGTTCCGTATCCCGCATGAGCATTCCGACCAGAAGGATGTCGTTGCCACCGGACTGAATAAACCGCTTGGCTGCCGCACGAAAAAGGCTCTCGCGTTCAGCGGTGCGGCATCTTGCCCTAATCCAGTAGAGAAGAGTCCACTTAGTGTCCGTGTTAACTGCTAATTTCGCCAACTGCCGTTCCATCCCTTTCGCACCGAGCATTACTTGAGGGGGTGCTCTTCTTTGGGACGAAGTCTTGACCTCTCCAAATACAAAGCACACATCCTCACCCTCCTGGCAGAATCCTACCAGATCCGCGCCGGGCAGGCTGGCGTTCGGCACTTGAAGGTCGCGCCTGCGATTCCAGGGCCAGATGATCTGACGCGACGGATCATCTGCCATGATACATTCTGCCAGTGCCTCGCCAATAGCCCAAGACCGCTCTGCTCGGTCTGCCTCCATGAAATTGGCCACAAAGGCTGTTTCCATTCCCGTTGTTGCCATGCTGGACAACTCCACCGATAACGGGCCCTTCTCCTCGTCATCTCGGACACGGATTCTGACGTGCCGTTTCATGTAGGACCGGAAAAGCTCTGCCTCCCTGACAAGGAATCCTTGCCACTTGATCGATCCCAGCGAGCCCGAGTAATAAGACTCGGCAAAAAGCTCTGCGATCATGGGGGATGAACTGCGACAGGTTCAACGTTTAAGTGCGAACGAGGCATTGCCAGACAGCCAGCTCTGTAGTGGCGATGTGAGGGGGTTGGCGATAATGAACTGAGTTGGTCATATGGTTGGTGCAAGCAACACGGTGTAGGAGACTGCGCGTAAGGTGGGACATCCATTGGATGGCGATCCGGATGGCATGGACTCGCAAGAATGAGACACTTTGAAGTTAGCTGCAGTGTGTCAGGGTGGGATCATTGTGACGGATCGCGATTACCCTTTACGTTCTTGTTTTCAAATTGTCCCGCACTCAGATTGGCGGCGTTCTTGGGCTTGTTGATCCACGTCTGCTGACGGGGCTTCGGGACCTGCGACCGCGTAACCAGCGGAGCGTACCGGGCGATGCCAAGCCAGCGGGTACAGATACCCAAACCGGATAGCGGCACAGCTCGGCATTATCGCATTGGAGGACAAGATCGTCCAAAAGGCGGTGGTGGAGTGCATCCTTGCGCCGATTTATGAGGCGGGGTTTTGGAGCCAAAATTGCTGATGTTGTCGTGAGGTTGGCTAGAGATGGTAGGCGTGGCTAAGTCAATGGGGCCGTAGATTTTCGGAGTGGCAGTGATGATTGGAATCTTCCATAGGAGAGCCAGCGCACGAAAGGGCCTGCGACAAAACGCAGATTCGGGCCGCCCGGTGCCGGATTCAGCTGAAAGCACCCCGGTATGCGGGCGGCAGGCGGCATCTTGGCAAAGCTCCAAATACTGCGCTGTTACGCGGCACCCTGATGGCCCTTCGTCTCAACGTCAAACCCACGGTCATGTATCGCGCGGGCGGCCTGCCCCAAGCGCGCAGGCGAACAGTTGATTCGGGCATGGCCAAGAGCAACCTCCGCGACCATTACGTCAGGGACCGATTGCAGGGCAGTCATGACTGCCTTGATGCAGTGGCCGCAGGACATGCCCTCAATCTTGAGCGTGTAGGATTTCATCAGAATGCAGCAGATAGTTCTCCCAACAGGTAGCCCGCAGCCGCACCTCCGGCCACAAGCCATCCGGCATGCAATCGGAATCGCCAGGTGGCCAGCGCCGCCAGCCCAAAAACAATCCACGGGCTCCAGCCCGTCAGCACTGCTAGGCCCAAACGCACCGTGACCACCAGCATCAGTGCCACCGCACTTACATTGATGGCATCCAGGAATGCCGCCGTTATCTTTGATTTACGCAGGCGAGGGATCAGGGGATTCAAAATGCTGACAAAAATGAACGAGGGCAGAAAGATCGCTACCGTAGCCACCAGTCCCCCCTGCCATCCTCCCAGCATTACGCCTATAAAGGTGGCGGTCGTTAGTACGGGCCCCGGCGTAAACTGCCCAATGGCCACCGCATCCAGTAGCTGTTGCTCAGACAGCCACCCGTACGTCTGCACTAGATCGCCATCCAGGAACGCGATCAGAACATAGCCGCTCCCGTAGAGCACCGAGCCGACCTTCAGGAAAAACAGCCCAAGCTTCAAGAGCGAATACTCCACCTGCCCGGATTGCAGCACCCCCATCACGATCAGCGGCAACGCCATAATGACCGTGCGCCTGCGCCAGGCATACAGGCCCGCCAGTCCCAGCAGACCGCCCCCGATGAGTGCCAGCACCTCGTTGACCCCCAACAGCAGTGCTGCCGCTACAGCGGCACCGATCGGGACCAGACTGACCTGCCTGACCGCCGTCTTGCCCAAGCGCCACAACGCTCCCAGAATGATGACAATTACGGCCGGCTTTATGCCCGCCAGAAACGGTTCCAGCGCCGGGACCTGCCCGTAGGCCATGTACAGCCATCCAAGCACTCCGGTCATGAGTGCGGCCGGCAGGATAAAGCACCAACCCGCAACCAGCAGGCCCCCGTAGCCCTTGCGTTCATAGCCGATATGCAGGGCCATTTCCGTGGAGTTGGGCCCGGGAATCAGATTGGTTGCGCCCACCAGATCCAGGAAATGCTCGCGGCTGAGCCACCTGCGTCGCACCACCACTTCATCCTCCATCATGGCAATGGCGGCCGCCGGTCCGCCGAAGCCGATAAAACCCAGCTTCAGAAACAATCGTATCAGGTCACCCATCGGACAGCGGAATCATATGCGGCAGAATATTACACTTTGCTATGATCATCAATGTCAATTCTGCCGGAGTTCAATGGACTGGCTGGCCCGCCGCGACAAGCACAGCCGCCTCTCCCTAGAGCCTCTGGATGGTGTGTCGGACAGCGTGATCCTTAAGGATCCGGACGGAACCTGGACTGAGTCAACCGCCATACTGCGATCTGTTGAGCATCTCGGTGGAATCTGGCGGATGGCCCGCCTGCTGAGACTGATTCCCGCGCCGGTCCGTAATGCAGCGTATCGGTTTGTGGCCCGCCGCCGCACTACTGCTGTTCAAGCAGCTCAAAATACCGGCGGATAAGGGCTTGGTATTCACGGGCGTATCCGCTTTCCAGCGCCTTGAGCAACGCGCGCTGAAGCGCTTCCTCTGAAGGCACAAGGTTCAATAGATCCGGCCCGGCCCGGCCCGTTTCTTCAGCCTGCTCTCCTTCCCGTCTGCGCTGCTGACCTCGCTCGGTCATGCTGCGGGACGCGTTCAGCAGACGCGTCAGAATCTGCTGCTGGCGTTCCCTGACCTCCGGGTGTCGGGTCTGCGGCAGGGTCAGCTCACGTATTGACTCTTCCATTTGTGCGGCAATTTGATCCAGATCGCCCGCCAGTCGTCGGGCCAGGTCCCGTTCACGACTCAACTGTTCCAATTGCCGGCGCATCTGCTCCTGCTGACCGGCCAGCTGTTGCAGCCTTTCCTGCATGTCCACACTGAGTCGTTCGCCCTCCATTTGACCCAGGAGATCATCCAGCGCTCGGTTCAGGTCACGCTGCTGGGCCGCCATCTGCTGCAGCTGCTCAATCATCTGTTCCATGGACATGCCGCCACCGCTGGACGACGCAGCAGAACTCTGCATCTGGGCCATGAGGTCACTCAGCAGCAAAGCGAGCTCATTCAAGTGCGTCATGGCATTCCGTCCGGTATCCTCCGCCTGGCGACTGTCGCGTTCCACGAGTGCGTCCGTGGCCGCATCCATGCTCAGCAGTGCGGAACCGGCGTACTGGAGGGCATCCCGGGTCAGCTGAGGCAGTGTGCGCCCGAGCGACTGCAGCGAATCAATGACCAACCGCGCGCCGTCGCCCAGTTGGGCCTGCTGACGCGCGTACTCGCGCAGCCGGGTGCTGTTCGGGGTGGTCCTGACGACACGCTGTCTGAGTGCCTCCTGGTCATGCGACAGCAGAAGCACATTGCTCAAGACCTGGCTGAGGCCAGTCAGATTCATGCCCATCTGCTGACTCTGCATATTCTGCTGCATCTGTTGCAGCTGTCCCTGTAACTGCTGCATGGACCGGCTCATCTGCTGCTGCCCCTGATTGGCCTGCTGCATTTGGTTCTGGAGCATCTGCCGGGCATTCTCCATCATCGCCTCGGGAAGCTGACGCGCGCGCGTTTCCTCGTTCAACCGATCCATTTCCTCCTGCGGCGCGGTACGCATTTCGTCCATCCGTTCGGATATATCCGCCATCTGCTCTTCCAGCGCCTCCATGTCCTCACTGGCCTGACGCTGCCGGCGGCCCAGTGGCTCAGCCTGAACGGAATCCGGGTCCTGGGCGGTCTGCTCAGCGAGATTTTCCTGAATCTCTTTCAGATCCTCGGCCCGGGAGGCCGCCTCATCCAGCTTCTGCTGCACTTGGAAGTTGCGAAACAGCTCCAATGTGCGCTCAAGGCGTTCCTGGAACTGCTCCTCGCTGAAGGCGAAGTCTTCCAGGGAAGACTGCAGCTTTTGCGGGTCAAGCTCTTCAAGGGCCTCCTGCAGCTGCCGGAGCGCCTCCATCAGGGCGGGATCATTGATCTCATCGGTGACCTCACGCAGCTCTTCAAACATCGACAGCAGTTCATCGCTTATCAGGCCATGATCTTCCATCTGCTCGGCCGCCTGATCCATAGCCTCCGAGAGCGCCTCTACCTGTGACTGCATGGACTGCTGCGCCTCGGTCAGATCTTCCAACTGACGCTGATCATCCCAGTCCGCATCCTGCTTCCTGCGCAATTCCTCGCTGAGCTCGTCAAATTGCTCACGCAGACCTGCGGCGTACTCAAGAAGAGATTCCAGGTCCGCTTCCGTATTATCCTGCAGCTCCCCCAACTGATCGTAGTGCTCGGTCAGAGAGGGTAGCCGGATCCGGTGGATGGCACTGCTGGCGGCCTTCGGGCCGCTCAGGTTATCATTATCCCAGACGCGCAAATAATACGCTACCTCATCGCCGGGAATCACATCGAGTCCGGTGGTAGCATTGATCGGCCAGGTATATACGAGAGCACGATCCAGCGGTACGGCCAGATCAAAGCTCTCAAATTCGTCCATAGTCTCATCGAAGCGGCTTTCGGCAAGGCGCCAGAACAAGGCTACGCGCGTAAAGCCGTAGTCGTCATCAAGCCGGGCGGCTAAGGGAACGTTTAACGAGACATCCAGAATCGCCTCCGGCTCTGGAGCGATAATACGGACGGACGGATACCGGTCCGGTACCGGCGTAACAGAATACCGGACAGGATCACTGCTGGCAATGCCCTCCGGGCTCACCAGGTCAATACGGTAGTGATCTTTTTGCTGTACCACGAAAGTGCCCTTCAATTCCGGCATAGGCACATCCGGCCGGTCACTCTCAAAGGTCAGGCGGGCCGCTACGGGGGTTATGCTGCTGCGTACCGAGATTTCAGCCCGCGTGCCGACCAAGGCCGTGATATTGCCGGTTCCCGGTGTCAGGGATTGTCGGGGCAGCCCGGTGTAGGCCGGCGGGATCAGATCCACCGAGAGGTTACGCAGAACAGGCCGATCCAGCACCGTGACCTCGTACCAGGGCGAAACCAGCGGGGAGGCCACTACCCGATACCGGAAATCCTGCCGCACATTGGATTGCTGATGAACAAACCGCTGCTTCCCCTCCGGTCGCAGCACGACGCTGCGTGCGCGCCGCTGACCGCTCGGGTGGATCTCAAGCGCGATTGCTTCCGGAACCGGCTGGCCGGACAGACGCGCGGAGATGGTGAGCGATTCGCCACGGGTGACGCGGACTGACCCGGGCTCCACCTCTACGGTGAACGAAACAGGCCGCTGAAAAGACACGCCGGGTGAGAATAGCCGGTGGCTGGCCCCCAGGAAGGCCTGCGGGGCTGCGAGCAGGAATACCAGCAACCCGGCTGCGGGCACGACCGCCAGTCGTGCAATCTGCAAGGACCGCCTGAAGTTGACCGCTCGCTCAAGCGGCAGCCTGACCACATCATCATGCAGCCGCTGTACGGCCTGCATTACGATCCCGGGCGGTGCGGCACTGGCATCACCGCGTCCCAATTCCAGGAGATTTACCAGTTGGTCATCGGCTTCGGGGACCTCATTCGCGATACAGCGTGCGATGTGCCTGAATCGGGATCTTCTTCGCCACCCGACCATGACCGGTGGCAGAATCAGCACACCCACGAGTCCGGCCGCCGCCGCTAGCCACAATACGAACAGGGCGGTTCTCCACGGGGAATGGACCCAGAAAACCGCTTCGGCGGCCAGCAGGCACAGCAGCACTGCGGACAGCACGCCCATAGCAACAATCGCATCCTGCACAAATCGGGCCCACACCCACCGCCCCCAAATGGTGCGCAGGCGTCGTTTTACGGGCGCGATCAGGCTTTGAAGGTCCGGCTCCATCGGTTGGTCATGTACCCGGGGGTGAAGCGGCTGTTTCCAAGTTCGTCAATACTTAACGCTAAGACCCGCCGAAGTTGGCTTATCTTGCAGTATCCCAAGTCGGTGATTCATGGATGACAGCATAGCTCTGATTCTCGGAGGCGGAACGGGCTCCCGCCTGTTTCCGCTGACGCATGTGCGAAGCAAGCCCGCCGTACCCCTGGCCGGCAAGTATAGGCTCATTGATGTGCCGGTGTCAAACTGCATCAATTCAAAGCTGTACCGGATTTTCGTGCTGACGCAGTTCAATTCGGCGAGTTTGAATCGGCATCTGGCCCGGACGTACCTGTTTGACAAGTATCGCCGCGGGTTCGTGACGATCATGGCGGCCGAACAGACCCGCACATCCCTTTCGTGGTTTCAGGGCACCGCGGATGCGGTCCGGCAGAGTATCCCGCACTTTACGGTCTACCGGCACAAGAAGGTGCTCATACTGTCCGGGGATCAGCTGTACGCGATGGACTACAGCAGGCTGGTCGCTCATCATGAGAAGCATAAAGCGGCCGTAACGGTGGCTTCAATTTCCGTGACTGCGGAGCAGGCGGGCAGCTTTGGCATCCTCAAGACCGACGATAACCACCAGATCACCGAATTTCACGAAAAACCCGCAGATCTGACCGGCAAGAGCAGCCCGGTCAGTCCTGAAATGGCGGCTGAAGGTCGGACGTATCTTGCTTCCATGGGCATTTATGTGTTTAACAGCGATGAGTTGTGTGACATTCTGGATGCCCATCCGGATGACCATGACTTCGGCAAACAGGTAATCCCCCGGGCCATCAAGAACATGAAGGTCGTCAGCTACCCCTTTGAGGGCTATTGGAGCGACATCGGAACCATTGATTCCTTTTACGAGGCCAACCTGATGCTGGCGGGAAATGAACCCGGCTTCAACATCTATAACCCTAGGATGCGGATGTACACCAATGCTCGGATGCTGGCCCCCGCCAAACTGATCGGCGCGCAGGTTACCGAAAGCCTGGTGTCGGAGGGCAGCATCATTGGTCGCAGCACGATCGAGCATTCGGTGATCGGTATCCGCTCCTTTATCGGCAGCGGGGCCACCATACGGGACTCCATCATTATGGGGGCCGACTATTATCCTTGGCATGGTCGTCAATTGCGGGAACGGGTGGAAGGCCCGCAACACCCGGGTATTGGAGACTATACGCACATTGAAGGTGCCATCGTGGACAAGAATGTGCGGATAGGCAACAATTGCATCATACGCAACACCGAGGGCGTACAAGAGCACGATGCCGGGAATTTCCATATTCGGGACCGGATTGTGGTGATTCCAAAGAACGCCGAAATACCTGATAACACTGTGATTTGACCTGCATGCGGCTGATCGTGTCCAACAGTTGCCTGGCAATGGCGGCAGTGCTGACTCTGCTCTCCGGCTGTCGCGTCTACGGCAGCCAGGCCAGTCGGGACCTGCTGCTGCGGACCATTGACGAAACCGTCCTCCAGGTGGATCTGGAAGGGGCACAGTGGCAGCAGGATGCCGTGAAGCTTGCCGGTGCGTCGGATCTCAATCCGGATCTCCAGCTGTTTGCGGATCAGGCTGGTGTGCTGGCTCTGGAGCAGGAGCGTCTGGCCGAGCGTTTGCAGGCGTTAGGCACGGAAATTGCAGCGGTTTCAGTTGTCACCGACAATCCGGGTGCCCGCTGGCTGGGGCCGGACCGATACCGCCAATTGCATCGCATTTACGGCAGCATGGTTACTGAACGTCAGCATCTGATCAATCGGCGGGCCATTCTGGCGCGCGATCTGGGCACAAGGCTCGGGCTTGCGGAGCCGACGCAACCGCGCGAAGAAGGGCGCTATCAGATAGTTCCGCATCATTATCACCAGTTCAGCCGCACGCTGGATCTCACCGATGTGCTGGCCCAACTGGGGCAGGCGGCCATCAATTAGATCGTGGCGACTGCAGGGCAACAACCGTAATGCATGATCCTGCGATTGATACTGTGCGCATTATTGGTTGGCTCCGCCAGCGCCCAGGTCCCCTCCGACACGTTGACGCATTACACGATGGAGGAGATCGTCATCAGTGCAGATGGGGCTGTTGAGCGCAGTCGTTCGGCCTCAACGGTGCACCGTGTAGCCTTGGCGGGTATCGCTCAGACGGATGCGGCCTCCATCGATCAGGTCTTGCGGCTTATCCCGGCCGCCCGGGTCCAAACGAATTCACGCGGCGAAAGCCTCGTCTATATTCGCGGGAGCGGTGAACGTCAGATCAGCCTGTTTTTTGACGGGGCGCTGCTGAATGTTCCTTGGGACAACCGGGTGGATTTGAGCCTGATTCCATCGGAAGTTGTCGGCGACATCACCGTTGCCAAAGGCGTGCCGTCTGTGCTCTACGGCCCGAATGTGCTTGGGGGTGCTATTGATATGGCTTCGCGCGAGCTTCGCGCCCCCGGAGCGTATCTGCAGCTCTCCGGCATTACCGGCTCCTATGGAACTTCGCAATCCAGACTCACCTGGCTGCGGCGTGGAAACAGATTCCGGACCACTGTATTTGGCGGATTGTCCCGCAGTGATGGGACGGGCATACCCGGAGACGCTGTATTACCCTACAGCCAGACCGAGGGCAGCCTGCGGACCAATACGGACCGCGACATGCACTCGGTGTTTGCGCAGGGTGCCTTTGAATCCGAAAGTGGCGTGAGTGTCGGGTTGTCCCTGCTGCGCTTTGGTGGGCGCAAAGGGGTAGCCCCGGAAGGGCATCTCGATCCGGCACGCGCCCGCGTGCGCTACTGGCGATACCCTGACTGGGCCACGAACATGGTCATTATCAGCAGTCAGGTTCCGCTGGGGACCGGGAATGTGCGGGGTGCAATGTGGGTGAGCCGTTTCGGCCAACGCATTGATAAGTTTGAAGATCACTCCTACCGGTCACAGGTGGAATCACAGGAGGATGAAGATGACACCTTCGGCATCCGGATGACCTTTATGCAGCCTGCTGGGGCCATCGGCAGGCTGCGGGGTGCCTTCAGCATGCTTGCCTCTGAACACTGGCAGCAGAACAAGGGGGGAGGGGGGATTGGTGCGCCGCTTGAATTCGTGCAGCGGGTATACAGCGGGGGCGTAGAGTATGTCCGCGAAGGTGCTGTTGAGGTGAGTTTCGGTGCCAGTGGGGATGTCCTGACCACGCCGAGGACCGGCGACAAGCCGCCCCGCCCGTCCCAAAGTGCGTTGGGGATTACCACCGGCGCGACGTATACCCGCCGATCCGGTGTCGCCCTGCGGGCGAGTGTCGGGCGGAAGGTGCGATTCCCGACCATGCGGGAGCTGTTCGGCGAGGCACTCGGGCGATTTCTCGTTAATCCGGCCCTGCGGCCGGAGTCTTCCATTCTAAGCGAGTTGGGCCTGCATGTGGAGGGGGGATCCACCGACTTTGAGACCATCGTTTTTTTCACCCGTACCTACGACACCATTGGACAGCATATGGTGGTGCTGCCCGGAGATTCGCGGGCATTGCGTCAGCGGATCAATCTGGAGGGGAGCCGCATGGGTGGGCTTGAGCTGATCCTTGCCTCAAGACTCAGTCCGAGCCTGCGCGGCAACTGCAATCTTACCTGGATGCATGTACGCGCATTGGAAAATGGGAGGACAGTGCCGCTTGCGGAGAAGCCCAACCTGCTGGGAGGTTGCAACCTCGGCTACACCTTGAAACCGGGGCTGGCCATCACTGCGGAATCGTTCATTACCGGGCAGGCTCACGGTCTGGCGACCAACAATCAGTTCGTGACGCTTCCGGCCTCCGCCATACTTAATGCGCGGGTGTCCTGGCTGCTGCTGCTGAATCAGGTTGTGCTGGAAGTCTTCGGACGCGTCAATAACCTGACTGACGACACCGAGCTGCCGCAACTGGGACTGCCCGGACCCGGCCGTGAGGTTTACTTGGGTGTCCAAGTATCTTTCTGACCCCAACGGCGGTAGCTGTACGCCCGGGGCTTCGCCGCAAACATGGGTTTGATAGCGGCCCATCGGGCTTTGAAAAGGCTGCTGTTGCGATAGGCCTCCAGGGCATCGTCGTTTTCCCAGTGGCTGCAGGTGGCAAATCCGCCATCCAGATCCGCCTGCCGCCACAGCTCCAGTCGAATGCACCCGGGAAAGGCACGGATGTGTGGAGCCGCCTCGCCGAAGACGCTCAGAAATTCCTTCACCCATTCCGGACGGATACAGAGCTGTACGATACGAATCGTCATGGCTGATAAGGAGTCAGCAGTTGGTTGAGGCGATGCTGAGTTTCCATGGCGACCTGGCTGGCCCGGGTTGCAAAGTTCGCCCCGGATGCCTGGTAGAGTATATTGCGGCTGCTGTTGACCAGAATACGGCCCTTAATCGTGGCGGCCTGCGTAGCCGCCTGCATTGAGCCGCCCTGAGCTCCGATACCGGGGATCAGAAACGGTACGGTCGGAAATTTGGCCCGCAGATGCGCAGGCGCTTCTGTGTGGGTCCCTCCAACTACCATGCCGATGGTACCCGGCATATCCATATTCCATCGCACAGCATGCCGGGCTACCAGCTCATAAAAGGGCACGCCCTCCACTGGCCAGGACTGAAACTCAATGCTGCTGTAATTGGAAGTGCGGACCAGAATGAAGACTGCTTTGCCGGGATACTCCAGGAACGGCAGCGCGGCATCACGCCCCATGTAGGGCGCGATCGTACAGGCATCAAAATTCAGCTGTTCAAAGATAGCCTGGGCGTACTTGCGGGCGGTATTGCCGATATCCCCCCGCTTGGCATCCGCAATGGTCAGACAGTCCGCCGGAATCATGTGGCGCGTTTTTTGGAGTACCTCAAAGCCGCGGCGGCCCAGCACTTCATAAAAGGCGAGATTCAATTTGAATGCGCAGGCGTAAGGGTGGGTGGACGCAATAATGGTCCGGTTGAATTGCAGGACAGCTTCTGCTTCCGAGTTCCCCCGCAGCAGGTGACGCGGCAGGCGGTCCACATCCGGGTCCAATCCGACGCACAGAATGGATTCTTTTCTGCTCTGCGCCTCACGGAGACGGTCGTTGAAATTCAGCTCTGCGAACATAGGGTCACTGCTAACAGAATTGTCAATATTATGGGAAGATGGCCGGTGAAACCTGCTCTTCTGCAGATTGATTACGCACAGCCAGCACCCTAAATTACGGTTCCCTCGGCCATTGAACGATGCCTTACTTCCCTGTGAAATCCCCTCAGACTTCGGCGGGTCGCGTCAGCCGGCGGAGTTTTTTGGGCGGGCTGGGCGCAGCCGCAGCCGCAGCCGCCGTTACCTGTGCTCCTACGGCACTGGGGGGCCTCGATGATGAGGCCTACTGGCGGCAGATCCGGCGCCAATTCCCGTTGCGTTCGGGCTTTATCCTGATGAATGCGGCCAACCTGTGCCCGTCTCCGATCCAAGTGTCCGAGGCGGTGCGCGCCTATACACGGGACATCGATGCGGATGCCTCATTCCAGAATCGTAGCAAGTATGCCGTATATCTGGACCGCGCGACGGGTCTTCTGGCCCGGTATATGGGTGCAGACAGTGACGAGATAGCCATTGTTCGCAATACGACTGAGGGCAACAATCAGGTCGTGGCAGGACTGGAGCTGGGTCCAGAGGACGAGGTGTTGCTCTGGGACGAAAACCATCCGTCCAACAACCTGTCCTGGGATGTGGCGGCCCGGCGAAGGGGATTTGGGGTGCGCCGCGTTACAACTGGCGCTGATCCCACGGATTCAGAGCAGTTGTTTGCGGCTTTTGCCGAGACCGTTACTCCCCGTACCCGGGTACTGAGCTTTTCCCATGTCTCCAACGTAACGGGTGTAGCACTGCCGGTAGCGGAGCTTTGCGCCTTTGCTCGTGACCGGGACATTCTGACGCTCATTGACGGGGCGCAGACCTTTGGGGTGCACGAAGTTGATCTGCACGCGATAGGTTGCGATTTCTACACGGGCAGCGCCCATAAGTGGTTCATGGGACCCAAGGAAGGCGGGCTGTTGTATGTGCGGCGGACCAGTGCGCGGCGGTTGTGGCCCTCGGTAGTGGGGGTGGGATGGAGTGAGGAACTGGAGGGCGCAGGTCGCTTTGCCACATTGGGACAGCGTGATGATGCCATGTATGCATCCATGATTGAGGCGGTAGGTTTTCTTGAATCCGTCGGCAATGCCAGAATTGAGGCGCGCGTGCGCAGTCTGGCCGCATCACTGAAATCAGGCATTCTAACATCAGTCAAAGGCGCGAAGCTCATTACGCCTGAAGATGAAGCCCTCAGCGGGGGTGTGGTTGTATTCTCGGTGGCCGGGTGGGATCATGGGGCCGTTTTTGAGAGACTGTACGAAGATCACCGGATTGCCGGCGCGCAGATCGGGCCGGAATGGCTCCGATTATGTCCACATGTGTACAACACGCGGGCCGAAGTGACGCGAGTGGTTGACGTTCTGGCCGCCATTTGATAATTGACTTTGACTGCAAATGACCAGTGTGGAGGACCTCCTCCAGGAGCCCAGCCTGACGATAGGGATTGAGGAGGAGTATATGATTGTGGACCGGGAAACCGGAGATTTGATCAGGGAAGCCCCCCGTCAACTGCTCAAGGACGCGGAGGCTGTGCTGGAAAACCAAGTGGCACCGGAATTTTTTCAGTCACAAATTGAAGTAGGCACGCGGGTCTGTCGTACCGTCAGTGAGGCGCGCAGTGAACTGGTACGGCTGCGCCGGGGTGTGTCGGAAGTGGTGGAACCTTATGGGTTTGCCATTATTGCGGCATCAACGCACCCGAATGCCTCCTACGCCACGCAGCTCCATACGCCGCGCGAACGCTACCAGGTACTTGCGCAGAATATGGCCGTGGTAGGCCGGCGCATGGTGATCAGCGGCATGCATGTTCACGCCGGCATAGAGGATGATGATCTTCGGATCGACCTGATGAACCAGACCGCGTATGTGCTGCCGCATCTGCTGGCGCTGAGCACTTCATCCCCGTTCTGGGAGGGAGTCTACACCGGGCTGAAGTCCTACCGTATCGCGGTGTGGAATGAGCTGCCCCGGACCGGCCTGCCGGAGGCCTTTGAGAGCTACGCGGAATATGAGCGCCATGTTATGGCGCTCGTGTATGCGGGGGTCATTGAGGACAGCTCGAAAATCTGGTGGGATATCCGGCCCAGCAAGCGGTTTCCCACCCTGGAAATGCGCGTGGCGGACACATGTACGCGCGTGGAAGACGCGGTATGTATCGCGGCCTTGTACAAGTGCTGGCTGCATATGCTCTGGCGGCTCCGGCGTCGGAATCAGCGGTGGCGCAGCTACGCCAATATGCTGATTTACGAAAACCGATGGCGGGCGCAGCGTTACGGTACCGATGGCACTCTGATTGACTTCGGACGCGGTGTGGCGGTCCGGTATGACGAGCTCATTGAGGAGCTGCTGGGCAAGATCATGCCCGATGCGGAGCATTTCGGGTGTGTTGAGGAGGTGCAGCATGCTCGTGCGATTCTGGCCCGCGGCACCAGTGCTCACTGGCAGATCAGGACCTTCAATGAGACCCTTGAAGAGACCGGGTCCGAACGCGCGGCCATCAAGGCCGTGGTGGAAATGCTGATTGCCGAAACCATGCACGGCTTATGAGCTGGCCCCGTCCGGGCGCAGCACGACAAAATCATACGTCACACGCGCCATACTGCCGAAGATGCCGTGTGCACCCTGGATGTTCTCAATAGGGTTCGGTATTTCGCCGGGGCCGAAGGTTGACCCGCCTTGCTGTACGCTCTGGGACCGAATCAGATCATACAGATTGTCGTCAACCGCGTTGATGCTCAGGCGGTTGGGTCCGTAAGCGATCACGCCGATCCAGGGGTATCTGATGGTGATCGTACCATCCGGATGTACATCAAAATTCCCGGAACTCACCAGTGGGGATCCATTGAACCGAAAGTCTTCCAGGGTCGCTTCCTCATCAGTTTCCAAGACATCCACGGCAAGCGGCACGAGCTGCTCCGCCCGCAAGTCCAATGATTCGGTCACGATGGTGAAATAGTTCAGCTCCCGGCCGGGATGCGTGCTTTGGGTGATGGTCAGCAGCAGCTGTTCATCTGACTGGTAGACTGCGGAGTCCAGGGACGCGCTGAGCAGCTCAAACCGCCCGGGTACCGTAGTACTTGAGGAAATGGACTCGCCGGGGATCAGCACGTTCAGATCATAGGTACCGCCCGGCTCAACAAGGTGATCGTCCGCAGTCGGATAGTAGTGTCCACGCTGGCCCGGTTTTTCCAGAAATCGCACCGGTGCCTGCGCGGAGCCGCGCAGGGACACCGTAACTTCCGCATCACCAATCGCCTGAGCTTCAAGATCAATGGTCTGCTCCAGGGCCACGGTGCGGCTGAGCCACAGCGGTGGCAGGGGTTCATCCGCGATGAGCACCATTTCGACGACCACATCCGAGTCCAGCGCATCGTAGGTCATACTGTCACACCCGGCCAAAAGCGGGATCAGCAGGACTGCGGCCATTACCAGCGTCGGCGATTTGAAGGGATTCATCGTACGGTCAGAATTTGAGCGTGAACGCAATATTGGGCAGCGGAATCGGAATCTGCGGCACATCCACATTATCGACCGTTCCGTCCGGCTGAAACTGATGCGAGATAAACCAGGTGTTGCGGCGCGCATACGCGTTAATGACCTGCAGTTGCAGTTCATAGTCGGCAAACCCGAAAAAGCCGCCCTTCCATGTGGCACCGATATCCAGCCGGTGGTAGTCAGGCAGGCGTGCCCCGTTCAGGCCCCGTGAGAGCAGAACATCGGTGGTGGCAACACCGGTGATCTCGTCGGTGTTCTGCAGCTGATAGCGTGCCTCCGGGTTGGTATAAGCCTGTCCGGTTGCGTAGGAAAACACGGCATTCAGGGTCCATCGCCGTCCAATATCCCAGCTTACGACACCATTGAAGTCATGGAGCCGATCGTGTTTGGGCTTGAACGTACGGGGTTGTCGTTGTCCGTCCGTGTTGATGCCATCAAAGCTGCGGTTGGTGGCTCCCAGCGTATAGGCGAGGAAGCCGTAGAGTCGTCCGACATTGCGCATCAGCTGCACTTCCAGACCTTGGGCGGTCCCTTCACCGAAGGTGAACAGATCCCGGTATTCCAGCCCTGAGGGGTCAGCGAGGAATGGATCCGGTTCAAAGAGGTCGCGCATGGTGCGGTAGTATACCTCCGTATCCAGCGCAAATCCGGCCGGAAGATTGGTCTTAGCACCCATGATGTATTGATTGCCGAAGGCGGGCTTAACCCCTCTGCCGCTGGTGAGCCAGTAATCGAATCCGCTGAAAGATTCATTAGTGACCAGCGTCTGGAACTGATAGTATCGGCCAACGCTGGCCTGCAGCCGGATGTCCGGATTGAGGCGGTGTTCAATGGAGAATCGGGGTGCAAGGGTAAAATGATCACCATTTGCGAAGTAGGTGGCACGCAGTCCACCGGTCATGAGCCATTGCGGACTGGGTCTCCAGGTGTCCTGAACATACGCAGCGGCGTGTTCCACGCGGTTGCGGGATGTAAAGGAATCCTGTCCATCAAAGAATGTCTTGAGCGGAGCCAGAAAGCGGCCGGCCCAGATTCCGGTCTTGATGTCATGCTGTCGGTCGGAGAAGTACTCAAAATCCACCCGCAGAGACGTTTCGTAGATGGAGTTTTCCTGCCTGATTTCGGTTCCGGCGATGACAACGCGCGGGGTTGAATTGTAGCGCGATGTGGTGGCGGTAAAGTTGGCGAGCAACTTACTGGAGAACAGGTGCACCCAAGTGCCGGTCAGCGTGGCGTTTCCGTAATCCAGCCCGATGCTGGTGTCCTCATAGAATCCGAATCTGAGGTGGTCCGACCCCACATAGAACGAAATGGAGACGCGATCATTCTGCGTGGCATCCAAATTGAACTTACCGTTTACGTCATAGAAGTGGAAGGCATCGGGGATTCCGTCAACGTCATCCAGGGCAGCCAGCAACGGCTCCAGCGTCGATCGGCGGACTGCCAGCATCCATGACCCTTTGCTGTAGGGTCCTTCGACAAAGGCACGTGATGCCAGCAGGCCCAAGCTAAGGCCACCGTGGTGCTTAAGGCGATTGCCATCTTTGTTATTGACATCCAGCACAGCTCCGAGACTTCCACCGTAGAAGGCGGGATAGCCGCCTTTGTGGAGCCGGAGGTCCTTGATGGCATCCGGATTGAAGGTGGAGAAAAAGCCGAACACATGGCTGGGGTTATAGATCTTGGTGCGGTCCAGCAGAATGAGTGTCTGGCCCGGATTGCCCCCGCGTATGTAGAGTCCGCTGGAGTAGTCTGAGGCGGCCGTGACACCTGGCAGCAGCTGAAGTGTGCGAAACACATCTGGCTCCAGGATGGTGGGCAGCTCCTTAACGGTCTGAATTGAGATCTGGCCGACACCGATATTCCGGCTTTCTTCTTCAGCCAGTCGACCGGCCGAGACGACGACTTCCTCCAGAAACTCCGCTTCCGGTGTCAGCTGAATATCCAGGCGGCGGCTTTCACCGGGTGCCACGGTAACAACCTGCCTGAATGGCTCAAATCCGATGTACGAGCAGATCACGATATATTCGCCAGCCTCAACGCGCGTGATGGCAAAGAACCCTGAAGAATTGGCAGAGGCACCCTTGCCGGTGCCCTCCAGAATGACATTGGCCCCAATGAGCCACTCCCCGTTGGAGGAGTCTGCCACGAATCCGCTGAGGGTGGCAAACTGCTGGCCCTTAGCTGGTAGCATGCACAGTTGCAGAAGACCAAGTAAGCCCAACCACCTTATAGACTGCATCCGGTTCAATATGGATCTCTCCATAGTACGCTGCAGGTCAATAAAGATTCAGCTTACCGGGTTGAGATTCGGCGAAAATGCCTACGCTGCCCCATTCAGGGGATGATCAGGTCCCCGGCAGTCCACCTGCATCCCTCGCAAGCCCGGCGTAGGCCGGATTACAGGCGGCCGCGACCTCAACGGCAGCGCAGGACCCGGCAGGCAGGTCCGAATGGTACCGCTTAGGCCCCCGGCGCAGCCATCACCGAGGTGTCCGAGGCGAGGTCCATTCCCGACTGACGGCGCATGACCGACCTGGTCCCGATTCCCGGTGCAGGCCGTACCCGACCCTGTGAACAGGCGGGGTCGTCGTGCAAAAGATCGGTGTCCGCGTTTCGGCGATGTACGTCCGGGTTGGGTGCTTCAGAAAATTTCAAGGAGGGATTGGCAGTTTCGGCCAGCACCTGCAGGGTGCCGATGAGACTGCGCCCATTCAGCCCTTTTTCTGCGGATTGCATCGCACACCATGGAGGTATTGGCCGTTGTGTCCTGCGCAGGCCGTTTGCAGGGGAAACTATTCGGCAGGAACGTCGTATGGGGCAGTAGTAACTGTTCAGCGCTATGCACATCCGGCCAGTGCTTGCCCGACTGTGGATTTGTGTGGTACTGCTGGCTCCGGCAGTATCCAACGCGCAGATCGATGTTCAAGGCACTTTGTTGAGTGCTGATGGCCATC
>JAPPNA010000104.1:0-493 GCA_028873925.1 Bacteroidota bacterium
GCCCGTCCTCTTATGAGTCGGACAACGTTCGGTTCCATAGTTTTGCAAGAGGCTCCCTTTGTCCCACAATTCCGGCTGCGATCAGTAACTTGAGGCGCAGCTGTTCAATTGCCCGTCGTATGCCTCGTACGTTCAGTTCTTCCCGCCCGCACGCCCGACCCGGTCATCACGCCCATGGGGGCCATTTCAGTTGGATAATCGGGCTTATCCTGTGCTTGGGGCTGGGGGCCTGCCAGTCTGAACCGGAAACACCCAATCAGCATGTGGAAGTGTTCTCCTGGTGGACCTCCGGCAGTGAAGCGGCTGCACTGGAAGCCATCTTTGAGGCCTTCCGCACCCAGTATCCGAATACGGACATCATCAACGCGTCCATAGCAGGGGGCGGCGGCTCCGCCGCCCCCGGGGGGGCGCCCCCCCCACTCGTGGGCGGCAATACCCCGGGTACCTGGGCGACCCAACAAGGAGCGGAAGTGCAGACACAGTAAAACGGCCC
>JAPPNA010000104.1:503-35117 GCA_028873925.1 Bacteroidota bacterium
CCCCGCGGCCCACTTCCACCCATTTTTCGGCCCCTCCCCCCCCCCAAACCCCAAACCCCAAACACCCCCCCCCCCCGCCGGGGGGGGGGGCCCCCCCCCCCCCCGTCCGGTACTCCAGACACGACTCGTGGGCGGCAATCCGCCGGATACCTGGCAGACCCATCACGGAGCGGAAGTCCAGACTCAGTACATCGGCCCCGGCTTTACGGAGTCTCTGCACGATCTCTATGTGGAGGAGGGCTGGTACGAGCTGTTCACACCGGAGCTGCTCCAAACCGTAAGCCATGACGGCGTGCCGCATATGGTGCTCATCAACCTGCACCGCAGCAACATACTGTGGTACAACAAACCGCTCCTGATCGAACATGCCGTACGGGTGGGCGAGACACTCAGTTATGACGAGCTCTTTGAGATCGCCGACCACCTGCAAAATTCCGGGGTAGCCGCGCTGTGCATGGGGGATGCAGGTATCTGGGCCAACGGCATCATGTTCGAAAACACGCTTGTCGGAGTCATGGGGCCTGAGCGGTATCTCGGACTCTGGGAGGGCACTACCGCCTTTACTGATGCCGACATTCGGCAGGCTATCACCACCTACAGCCGGCTTTTGGACTACCTCAATGCGGATCATGCCGCCCTATCCTGGGATCAGGCCGTAGATAAGCTGCTGGATGGCGGCTGCGCATTCTATTCCATGGGGGACTGGGCCTACGGTGAACTCACCCAGGCCGGGATGATTGACCATGAAGACTTCGGATGGGTCCCCCACCCCGGCACCGAAAACACGAACATCCTGGTAACCGATGGCTTTACGCTCGCGAAAGGAGCGCCGAATCCCGAAGCCGCGCGCAATATGCTGCGCGTTATGGGACAGCGTGCCGTACAGCAGGAATTCAACCTGCTGAAGGGGTCCATTTGTGCGCGGTCCGACTGTGACCGTTCCGCGTTTTCCCCTTACCTCCAATGGGCCATGGATTCCTACAATACAACCGTCAGTATCCCCACCGTAGTGCACGGATCTGCGGCTCCGGCTGATTTCCGGCAGGCACTTAATGATGCACTGACGGATTTTGTGGTCCGACGCGATGAAGAAGCGTTTGCCGCTACACTGGCGCGTGAAGCCAAGGCATCCGGCTTCGGGCAGTAGTCGCATGCCGACAGCAGCCGTTCGGCTATGGGCATCTCGCCACAAGGCACTCATCATTCTGGTGCCTTCGCTGCTGCTTACAGCCATATTTGTGTACGGCTTCATCGGCACCAGCTTCTTTTTTTCACTTACCAACTGGCGCACGCTCGCAGTCGACCTGAGCCTCCGGGATCCCATCTGGCAGACGTATGCCGACATGATGGCCATGCCCCGGTTTCAGGCCGATCTGCGCAATACGGTCGTCTTTACCGTGCTGTTTATCGCCCTGGCGATTGCGTTGGGCCTCTTCCTTGCCATTCTGCTGGACCGGCAGTTTAAAGGACGCAGTTTCTTTCGGAGTGCCTTCCTGTTCCCCTACGCCCTATCATTCATCGTGACCGGAGTCGTCTGGCGCTGGATCTTCAACCCTGAGACTGGCATCAACCTGTTCTTTGACATGTTGGGCATCAACCGGGGCCTTGAAGCTTTGGGGATGGATCCGCTCAGCCCCGGCTGGACCACTGATCCTGAAGTAATCCTGTCTATCAATCAGGCTCTGGCCGCACTGTGGCCGGGTGGGGCCAGCTTTCAGATAGAATGGGGCATCCCGGTCGCTCTGATCCCGGTGGCCATCGCAGCCACCTGGCAGCTTTCCGGTTTTGTCATGGCAATGTACCTAGGTGGGCTGGCGAGCATTGAAGCGTCGGTACGAGATGCCGCCCGTATCGATGGTGCCGGTGAATGGCGCACCTACCGATCAGTGATTATTCCCATGCTGACCCCCATTACGATCTCCACGGCCATTATCCTGCTGCATGTGTCGCTGAAGATCTTTGATCTGGTGTTCGCCATGTCCGGTGTCGGGCCCGGCTTCGCTACCGATGTGCCCGCCATCTTCGTCTTTGAAATGATGTTCACCGCCGCCCGCTATAATCTCGGAACGGCCGCCTCCATCGTCATGCTGGCCGCTTCCTGCCTAGTTATTGTCCCCTACCTCATTCACACTTTCAAAAGCCGCGAATGAAAGGAACCCACCGAATACTGTTGTGGGGGGTACTGGGGATTGCGCTGATCTTTTACGCGCTGCCCGTCTATGTGATGGTCATTAACGGCCTTAAAGATGCTACCAGCGTGAGCCTGGCGACGATGTGGACACTGCCCGGGAAACTGAGCAGCGGGGGCTTCGCGGAAGCCTGGGCCATGCTGTCCCCCAATATGCGCAACAGCCTGGTCATGGTGATCCCGGCAGCCCTGCTTTCCTCCCTGGTGGGAGCCCTCAACGGCTACGTCTTCTCCAAATGGCGTTTTCGGGGGTCGGAAGTCCTCTTTGCCCTGCTTCTCTTCGGTTTCTTTATTCCCTACCAAGCCATCCTTCTGCCGCTGGTGCGGTTTCTCCAGTGGATCAATCTGTATGGAACCATACCGGGTCTGGTATTGACGCATGTGGTATACGGGATTTCTGTGACGACGCTGATATTCCGCAATTTCTATATCAATGTGCCCAATTCGATCGTTGAGGCCGCAACCGTTGATGGAGCGGGCGTAATGCAGACGTTCCGTAAGGTCATGCTGCCGCTGTCGCTGCCAGCATTCGCAGTCACACTCATATTCCAGTTCACCAACATCTGGAATGATTTCCTATTCGGCATCACGGTGGTGCCTAATCCCCAGTCCCAACCGATCACAATCGCGCTCAACAACCTCTCCGGCTCCTTCTCGGTGGATTGGAATGTGGTGATGGCGGGTGCGGTGGTTGCCGCGCTTCCCACCGCCCTGATCTATCTGGGCCTGGGGCGACTGTTTGTCAGGGGGCTGGTATCCGGCGCGGTCAAGGCATGACATCATTTGACATTATCATTGTCGGAACCGGTGCCGGCGGCGGCACGCTGGCCTGGGCGCTGCGGGACTCGGCGGCCCGAATACTTGTGCTTGACCGTGGCGGCTTCTTACCGCAAGAGCCGCAGAACTGGAAGGCTGGAGAAGTCTTCGGCCAGCAGCGCTACAAGCCGAATGAGACGTGGGAATCCGCATCGGGGGAATCATTCAAGCCTGGGGTCCATTACTGTGTGGGCGGCAACACCAAGGTGTACGGAGCGGCATTGCCGCGTTTCCGGCGGGAGGATTTTGATGCCCTTGAGCACGAAGGCGGCACCAGTCCGGCATGGCCGATCACCTACGAAGATCTTGCCCCCTACTATACGCAGGCCGAACAGCTCTATCAGGTGCGTGGCAATCGGGGTGAAGACCCTACCGAGCCGCAACCCGCGCCGCCGTATCCTCATCCGGCGGTGCCCCATGAGCCTCAACTCAAGCGCATGTCCGAAGCCTTCCGGTCGCAGGGGCTGAAACCGTTTCATTTGCCGATGGGCATCGATCTTGGCGGCAAGTGTATTCGCTGCCATACCTGCGACGGCTTCCCGTGCTTTGTGCACGCCAAGAGCGATGCCGAAGTGTGCTGCGTGCGCCCGGCCAGCCAGCACCCCAAAGTTACGTTGTGGACCAATACGCTGGCTGTGCGGCTTGTGGCCTGCGATAATCGGGTAGCGGCCCTTGAAGTCAACCGGGAGGGTACCACCCAACGTATCAGTGCAGACACCTATGTGGTGGCCTGCGGCGCGGTCAATTCGGCTGCACTGCTGCTTCAATCCGACAACCTGGCCAACTCATCCGACCAGGTGGGCCGCAACTACATGGTGCACAACAATTCAGCGCTGATGACCATCCGCCCCTGGGAACGCAATTCAACGACCTTCCAGAAGACGCTATCCATCAATGACTGGTATCTGGAAGGCCCCGACTGGCCCTGGCCGCTGGGCAACCTCCAACTGATCGGCAAAGTCCAGGCATCCATGCTCAGAGCCGCCCGTCCGAGGGTGCCGCATCCTCTGCTTTCGTGGCTGGCCCGCCACAGCATGGACTGGTGGGTTATGAGTGAAGATCTGCCGATTGCAGACAATCGGGTCACGCTCACTTCCTCCGGGCGCATCCGCATCCATTGGACACCCACCAACACCAGATCCCACCGCCATCTGTTAAAGTGTACGCGCCGGATAATGCGCCGTGCCGGTTATCCGGTTACATTTGTGGAAACCATGGGTATCGCGACCAATTCTCATCAGTGCGGTACGCTGCGCATGGGCGCAGACCCGACTACCAGCGTGGTTGACCCGTGGTGCAGAACGCACGATATTGCGAACTTATATGTGGTGGATGCATCATTTTTTCCGTCATCTGCCGCCATGAATCCGGCCCTGACAATTGCCGCACAGGCCCTGCGCGTCGGCGATCATCTCAAAAGCACAATGTAATCATGCGACTTGCCTCCCTACTCCTTCTCGTACTGCTGGTCCCTGGTGCCCTGGCACAGGGCGATGTGGATACCGTGCTGGATGACTTTCATCTGGCCGCCTCTGATGCGGACTTTGAACGGTACTTCGGCCACTTTGCCCTGGAAAGCATCTTCATCGGCACCGACATCACAGAGCGTTGGACCGTAGAGGAATTCAAGGAATACGCGCGCCCCCATTTTGAGGCTGGAAATGGATGGTCGTATGTGCCCGAAGAGCGATTTGTGTATGTGGCCGGGGATCAGCAAACCGCCTGGTTTGACGAGATTCTCCACAATGCGAGCTTCGGCCGCACGCGCGGCACAGGTGTTCTGGTCATGGAGGAAGGTGTCTGGAAAGTGGCCCAGTATCACCTGACCCTGCCGGTTCCGAATGAATTGATCTATGATCTGGTGGACATGATCGGGGGCCGGTAGCGGCTACGCCACAGTCACCTCATCACTGAGGTAGACATCCTGGATGGCGTGCAGCAGTCGGACACCCTCCGCCAAAGGTGCCTGGAACGCCTTGCGTCCGGCAATCAGTCCAGTCCCGCCACCGCGCTTGTTGATCACCGCAGCCCGCACCGCCGACTTGAGTGCATTGCCGCTTCGTTCGCCGCCGGAATGAATGAGACCGCTGCGCCCGCAATAGCTAAGAAGTACCTGGTACCGCGTCAGATCTATCGGATGTGCCGTGGTCAGCTCCTCGTACATGGCCGGCACCGTGCGTCCGTAATTGCTGTCCACAGCCATGAACCCACCCGTGGAGCGCGGCTGCTTCTGCTTGATCAGGTCCGCCCCGATGGTTACCCCCTGATGATTGGCTTCCGCGGTCAGATCGGCCGCGAACATCAGATCCTGATTCTTGAACAGCCCGGGGTGCAGATAACAGAACAGCATGGTAAACAGCCCCGCCCGTCGGGCGGAGGAGAATACGCTGGACACCAGCTGAAGCTCGCGCCGCGCATTCGGCCCGCCGAAGTATACCGTAGCCGCGACTCCGGCGGCCCCCAGGTTCAGTGCACCCTTTAATCGGGCAAAAAGAATGTTCTCATGATGGCTGAGTCCGACAAACTGCATGTCATGGTTGAGTTTGAGAATCAGCGGCAGCCGGTGGGCCGCGCTCCGCGCTATAGCACCCAGCACCCCATAGGTGGTTACAATTCCGCTGCTGCCGCCGGCGAGTGCTAATTCCACCATCGCCCGGGGATCCAGATAAGCGGGATTCGGCGCGAACACCATGCCCGCGGTGTGGGCGATTCCGTGATCCACCGGCAGCAGACTCAAATAGCCCGTACCAGCCAGCCGCCCGGAATCGTACAGCCGGTGCAGCGATGACCGTGTCGATGGATTGCCATCGCTGCAATCCAGATGATCCGGCCCCGGCACCTCAATATGATCCGCCGGGATACAACTGCAGGTGTGCTCAAGCAGCACCTCCGCCTCATCACCCAGCACCGCCGCCACATCCATGGCTACGCGGCCGTGATTTCCGTCAGCGGTACCGGGCGACCCGACTCCAGGGATCGCTGCGCAGCCAGCCCCAATACCACCGGCATGCGGCCTTCCATTCCAGACAGCGCAGAGTCACTGCCATCCAATACCGCATCCACAAATGCCTGCAGCTCGGCGATGTACGCATCCTTGTACCGATCCAGGAAAAAATGAAACGGCACATCCCTCTGGATGCCCTGCTTTGAGGATACCACCGCGGTGTGGGGATAAGCGTGACCGATACGCACACTGCCCCGACTGCCGAATACCTCTACACGCTGATCATACCCGAACGTGCAGAGGCGGCTGTTCTGGATGGTTACCAGTGTGCCATTGTGATACTGTACCACGACCGTTGCGGTATCCACATCGTTGATCTCGCCGATCGCTGGATCCACACGCACCGAGCCCGCCGCGTACACCGATGCTACTTCATGGCCCAACAAATAGCAAACCATGTCAAAGTCATGGATCATCATGTCCAGGAACAACCCGCCGGACGAGCGCAAAAACTCTATCGGCGGCGGAGCCGGATCGCGGCTGGATAAGTGAGCGGCATGGGGCTCACCGATTTCTCCGGAATCAATAGCCTGGCGCACCCGCCGGTAACTGGGATCAAACCTCTTCTGGAATCCGACCTGCAGCAGGATCCCGGCCTTTTCCACCGCCTCCAGTGCCCGGTCAATCCGGCTCAGATCCAGATCGATGGGCTTTTCACAGAAGATATGCTTGCCAGCCGAGGCTGCCTGCTCAATGATATCGGTATGGGTGGGGCTGGAGGTACAGATCGCAACCGCCTCCACATCCGGCCGCGACAGCACATCTGCTACCGACTCCCCGTAATCGTCAATCCCGCAGGACCGTGCGCAGGACTGCGCGAGCTCGCCCTTCAGGTCCACTACAGTTACCAGTTCCGCGCGGGCCACCCGCCGGGCAACATGCTCGGCATGCATGGACCCGATACGGCCGGCTCCGAGTACGGCGATGCGAAGTCGTTGGCTCATAACAACAGTTGATTGGCCTGATCGCAAAAATACCGCCTTGCGATCAATAGATGGGTCAATTCAACTGCCGATGCCGCCGGACTCAGTTCACAAACAGCATTTCGGTATACGTCGGCAGCGTCCACCTGTCGGCCGGCACCAGTCCTTCCAGATGATCGCATGCCTCGCGAACCTTGTTCATGGCAGGAATGACCTCATCCCGTTTCCGCGTCGCTTCGGCGAACAAGTCATCGCTGCCATGCCCCAGAGCGGCCTTAAGCTCCTCAATTGCTGCCCGCAAGGCCGTAATGCCCTTGCTCAGCTCTTCAGCCGTGGCGTGAACCCCATCGGCCTCCACATTCGCCTGACTGGCATTGAGCACCGTCTGCAGCAGCTCGTGCAGGTATCCTGCGGCGGCCGGGAGCACGCGTGTGCGTGCCATGGATTCCGCGGTACGCCCCTCAATATCAAGTGCGATTTCATACTGCTCCAGAGCCACTTCCTGGCGGCTGTGCAATTCTTCTTCCGAGAGCACACCATACCGATCGAACAGATCCACATTCTTCCTGCTCGTCATCACCGTGAGCGCGTCCACAGTAGTGCGCAGATTCAAAAGCCCGCGACGCTCAGCCTCCTCATGCCAGGCCGTTGCATAGTTGTCCCCTTCAAACAGGATGGCCTCGGACTCCCGAGCCATGTCCGCAATCAGGTCCAGCACAACGGTCCTGAACTGGGCTCCGTTGCCATCGCCGGCCCTCTTCAGCGCATCCCGGAGCTTGTTGGCTACATAGTCCAGCGACTCGGCCACCGCAAGATTAAGCACGACATTAGGAAAGGCAATCGACTGACTTGATCCCACCGACCGGAACTCGAACTTATTGCCGGTAAAGGCAAACGGTGAGGTCCGATTGCGGTCCCCCGTATGGCTCGGGACCAGAGACAGCATCGTCACACCCAGGAACAGGTCCAGCGCTTTCGCGCTGCTCAGCGGATCACCATTGATCAGCTGATCAAAAATCCCTTTCAGCGCCTTGCCCAGAAATACACTCAGAATCGCCGGCGGTGCTTCGTTGGCCCCCAGGCGATGATCATTGGCGGCGGATGCCACCGCACTTCTCAGCAGGTCCTGATGCCGATAGACAGCCCGGACGACCGCCGCGCAAAACACAAGAAATATGAGATTCTCGTGCGGCTTATCCCCCGGGTCCAACAGGTTCCTGCCGGAGTTGGTACCAATGGACCAGTTGACATGCTTGCCGGAGCCGTTGATGCCCGCAAACGGTTTCTCATGAAGCAGACACACCAGGCCGTGCTTCCGCGCCACACTCTTGAGCGTGATCATCATCAGCTGCTGATGGTCCGCAGCGATGCCGGAGGTCTCAAACACCGGGGCAACCTCGTACTGGCTCGGCGCGACCTCATTGTGCCGGGTCTTGACCGGGATGCCGAGCTTGTACAGCTCCTTTTCCACTTCCAGCATACAGGCCAGAATACGGGCCGGAATTTCGCCGAAGTAATGGTCATCC
Organism: Bacteroidota bacterium; assembly: GCA_028873925.1. Lineage (GTDB taxonomy): Bacteria > Bacteroidota > Rhodothermia > Rhodothermales > Bin80 > JAPPNA01. Next base: position 8,961 of record JAPPNA010000104.1, read on the forward strand.
AGCTGCTGCCCCTTGGGGGGTGCCGCCCCAATCAAAGTCCGACCGCAGTTGACCAGGTCAGGGCGCCTATAATAATATTCCTCGTCAATGAAGTAGTACTCCTGCTCAGGCCCGCAGGTGGTCTGCACCCGCGTAACGTCTTCGCCGAAGAGCGCCAGCACACGCCGGGCATGGCGGTCCAAGGCATCAATAGACCGCAGCAGCGGGGTCTTGTGATCCAGCGCATCGCCCTTCCAGGACACAAAGCAGGTGGGGATCGCCAGATAACAGCCGTTCACATTCTCCACCAGAAATGCAGGTGAGGAAGGATCCCACACGGTATAGCCCCGAGCCTCGTGCGTACCTCGCAGGCCGCCATTGGGGAAACTTGAGGCATCCGGCTCGCCCCGAATCAGATCCGCACCGCGCAGCGCGGTCACCGCCTTACCGACTGACGACGGATTGATGAAGCTGTCATGCTTGCCGGCAGTCCCGCCGGTCAGTGGCTGAAACCAGTGCACAAAGTGCGTCGCTCCACGCTCAATCGCCCACTCCTTCATCGTCAGCGCCACAATCTCGGCATGCTTTGAAGCCAGCGGTGCACTCAATTCAATGGAGTTGCGCATACCCACAAACACATCCTTCGGCAGCCGCTTGCGCATCTCCTCCAGACTGAAGGTGTTCTGCGCAAAATCATCCTCCAGATGGGGCGGCTCGATGGCCATCAGATCATGCGTGCGGGCTTTCGTCGCAGCGGACAGATTAAACAGGTGATCGCTCATTGCTGAACTCAGGTTTGGTGGAAAAATCTCAACGCGCCCAAGATACGAATCAGCACATTGAATGGATTCAGAAATTACGGAAATTTGCCGAAACCACCGCACTTTTTACAGAATCTCCACAATTATACGCACTTTTTTGATGCTACCGCGCCAAATTGCCTAAACAATTTAGTCTGCCCCCCGTGAAGCCGCCCTGCTCATTACCGCCGCGTATCAGGCATTCAGGTAGTGCCGGAGCGCCAGTTCCACGCGCTCGCGCCGGGCCCGCGGAAACAGCTGTCCCGCTTCCGCCGAGGCATCCAATCCGAATCGCTGCAGCAGCCGCTCCATCAGGTCATGGTGGCTCTCCAGCTGCCCGCTCCTGAGGATGTGCTGGACATGGACCCCTTCACCCGCAAGCGCCTCTGACACCAGAAAGGTGCGGTGACAGCTCATGGGATCCTGCTCGGCGCACATCACAGCGGTGGGCGTAGCGGCTGCAGTCCGCGTTAGCGTCTTTAGGCCCGTCTGAAATAACCCGGTACAGCGCACCGCCGCATAGCCGCTGTATCGATCACCGTTTGCCAGGTCGCCGGTCAACAGGCCACCCAGCGCATCCCCCAGGTACAGATACGTCAGGCCAGCCTCGCGCACCGAATCTGCAAGGGGCTCACGATTGAACTGGGGATTGTACCGACTGTAGGGCATTGACCGGACATCGGCCAGTACCGCCACCTGGTGCAGACCCAGCAGCCGAAGAAACGCCTCGGTCGTCCGGGTGGAATGCCCCACTGTGTATACCGTAATTCTCAGCGCAGAAATGCTTCCTTAATGCCGCCATCCACGGTCAGAATCTGCCCGGTGGTCTTGGACAACTGGTCGCCGACCAATAATGAAATCGCCCGGGCCTGATCTTCAACCGTGACCGACTGTCGGGTCAGCGTCCGTGACGCATAAAATGCCGCAAGGCGGTCGGTCAACTGTTTGTCGTCTTCCTCAGGCCCGAACGACAGTCCGTACTTGGTCAGCGACGCTTCCACCCTGGAACGGCTGAACATGCTGCTGCCAGCAATTACCGTAGCCGGTGCCAGCCCGTTTACCCGGACATTAGGGGCCAGTATCAGCGCCAGCTCACGGATCAGATGGTTAACCGCGCTTTTGCTGGCATCGTACGCCAGACTGCCCGCTTTGGGCACAACGGCATTAACGCTGCTGGCGATAACCAGACTGCCGCGCAGATTCTGGGCTGTCCAGATTCGGGCCGCTTCCATGGCGACCATAAACGGACCCTTTACGTTGACCGCATACATGGCATCCCAAGCCCGATCCGGTACATTCCCGTCCTGACCCGGGCTGATGTACAGGCCTGCCGTAATGATGACATGATCCAGTCCGCCATAAGCGGTGACCACCTGACCCAGCGTTTTACGTACAGCTTCACGGTCAGTTACATCACACTGCAGCCCGATGACGTTGCCGCAACCGGCAATTCCGCTGCCAGCCACTCCGATACCCTGACCTATGTCGGACAATATTCGGTCAGCCGTCTGCTGCGCGGCCTCCGCATCCAAATCAATGGCAGCGACCACCGCCCCCTGCTGTGCCAGCCTTTCGGCCGTGTGCCGGCCGATACCGCTGCCGGCACCGAATACGGCGGCTATCTGACGAGACATCGGCTGTTCCGGCGGCATTCGGCGCAGTTTCGCCTCCTCCAGCTGCCAGTACTCAATATCAAATGCCTCCTGCCGGTCCAGCGCCGTGTACGACGAAACACATTCCGCCCCCTGCATCACACCGGCAGCCGCCTTGTAGAACTCTGCGGTAACACGGCTTTCGCTCTTGCTCTTGCCCCAGGCCACCATGCCCAAGCCCGGTATCAGAATCACGGTCGGAGAAACGGCACGTACCGGAGGCGAATCCGGGCGCTTACAGGTCCGGTAGTACGCGGCATAGTCCGCTCTGTAACGCTCCAGTCCTGCATCCAGCGCCCGCTTGAGACCTTCCACATCATTGTCGGCAGGATCCCAGTCAACCAGAAGGGGCTTGATTTTGGTGCGCAGGAAATGATCCGGACAGGAAGTACCCAGATTGGCCAGCCGCTCCGCGTCACGGGAACCGGCCAGCTTCCGCACCAGCGCGTCGGTCTCCAGGGTGGCAATCACCTTTCGTGGTGTGCTGAGCCGGCCGCGCAACCACGGCAGCAGGTCCACCAGCATCCGCTGACGTTCGGTATCCCCAATATCGCCGCGGCACTCGCCGCCAAACGCGTACTTCGGTGCACCCCGGGTCGCCAGGAACGCCTCTGCACGATCAATGAGCGCCAGTGACAATTCGTAGCAGGCCCGATCGGTGTCGGCCCAGTTGATCAAACCATGCCCGCCAAGCAGCACGCCTTTAGCTGCCGGATATCGGCGGCAGACCTCCTGCATCTGCAACCCCAATTCGAATCCCGGGCGCTGCCAGTCCACCCAAATGACATCCCCTCCGTAAATCTCGCGGGTCAGTTCCGGGCCATCCTTTGCGGTGGCCAGCGCAATACAGGCAATCGGATGGGTATGATCCACATGGGAATACGGGACAAAACTGTGTAGCGGCGTGTCAATCGATGGCGCACGGGGATTGAGATTGAAGACACAATGTGCGTACGTCTGCACCATCTCGTCCTCGGCCTCGGTCTTGGGGCCGCGATTCGGTTTGCGCAGGTAGATGTCCTGCAGCGCCAGCATACGTTCCTGGTAGAGCGAGGCAAAATTCGCCCGCCGCGCGGTGCGCAAATCACCGCCCGACCCTTTGATCCAGAGAACAGGCACGGACCTGCCGGTGATGGGGTCGGTTTCCATAACCTTGCTGGAGGTGTTGCCGCCACCCGTGTTTACAATGCGCACATCCTGCCCCAGCAGGTTGGACCGGTACACCAGGCGATCCAGCGGAATCATCCCGCGGGCCTTGCTTGCATCCCACAGGTTGGTGACAAATTGCAGCGCCGGCCGCTGCGTCAGGTCTGACATGATGGATCAGGTTCTTGATGGTAACAGTATGCCGCCTGCACCGGGAAACATCCGACGGAGGGTCTTGGGGCCGTTACAGGCGGTCCGTGCAGACAATGCGCCCGCAATGCGCTACATTCATGGAGAATCTCAATTGACCGCATGACGCTATTGGACTGGACCATCATTGGCTGCTACTTCCTATTCGCCTCCTTCATTGCGGTTTACTACTATCGCCGTGCCAGCCAAAATACGACTGAATTCTTCCTCGGTGGGCATCAGATGCCCTGGTGGCTGGCCGGTATCAGCATGGTGGCCACCACTTTTGCCGCGGATACCCCGCTGGCGGTTACGGAGCTCGTTGCCCAGAACGGCATCGCCGGCAATTGGCTCTGGTGGAATTTTGCCCTGGGCGGGATGCTTACGGTGTTCTTCTTCGCACGGCTCTGGCGCCGCTGCGGGATTCAGACCGATGTTGAATTTGTGGAATACCGGTATTCGGGCCGTGCGGCAGCCTGGCTGCGGGGGATCAAGGCGATGTACTTCGGACTGCTGATGAATGTCGTCATTATCGGCTGGGTTTCCCTGGCCATGGAGACCGTCATTGAAATCCTGATGCCGGATCTGACCCTGTTCGGGCACGAAGCATTCACCTTCGGCCCGATAGAGGTATCCAGTGCACTGGCCATCGTCGCTGCCCTGGTAGTGCTGGTTTCTGTCTACGCGCTGCTTTCCGGATTGTGGGGCGTAGCGGTGACTGATGTGGTTCAGTTTGTACTGGCAATGGGCGGCTGCATCCTGATGGCGATCCTGGTGCTGAGAGATCCGGCGGTCGGCGGCATTGCAGGGCTGAAGGCTCAGCTGCCTGCCGAAACATTCCGCTTTCTGCCTACCCTTGGCGGATCTGTTGAGGCTGCCGGCGTACTTGCATTGTCTGTTCCGGCGTTTATCGCCTTTATCGGCATGCAGTGGTGGAGCAGCTGGTATCCGGGGTCAGAGCCGGGCGGTGGCGGTTATGTGGCCCAGCGCATGCTGGGTACGCCGGATGAGCGCGGGTCCATGTTTGCCGCGCTGCTCTATACGATTGCCCATTACTGCATCCGCCCGTGGCCCTGGATTCTGGTCGCGCTGGCTGCCCTGGTCTTGTATCCGGACCTGACCGACAGCCGTGCCGGGTTTGTCCTGGTTATGCGGGACATCCTGCCCGCCGGTGTGCTTGGACTTATGGTGGCTGCATTCCTGGCGGCCTTCATGAGTACCGTGTCCACCCAACTCAACTGGGGCGTGTCCTATCTGATTAATGATGGCTGGCGCCGGTTTATCCAGCGGGACCGGTCCGAACGCTACTATGTCGGCCTTTCCCGCCTGTTCACGGTGCTGCTGGGTGGCGTAAGCATTATCGTTGCCACCCGTCTGAACTCCATCAGCGAGGCTTGGACCCTGATATTGACCGCGTCTGCGGGGCTTGGCCTGGTGCTGATTCTGCGCTGGTACTGGTGGCGCGTCAATGCCTGGTCCGAGCTTACTGCGACGCTGGTACCGATCGCGATGGTTACCCTCCAGTTGCTGGGCGTGCCGGTTCCCGGGCTGGAGGCACCCTTCCCGAACAATCTGTTCATCGTCGTCGCCGTAACGACCGCCTGCTGGCTTGCGGTCACGTATCTGACTGCGCCAACGGATCCCCAGGTGCTTAACCGCTTTTATGCCTCCGTGCGTCCCGCCGGGCCGGGATGGCATCCGGTTGCCGGCCTTCATCCCGATATCCGGCCCGCCGAATCTGTCATCCAGATGGCCAGGCACTGGCTGGCAGGCGTTATATTGGTTTACAGCTCCCTGTTCGGCACCGGATATATACTGATGGGCCGGACGCTTCCGGGTCTATTATGCATGTGCCTGATCGCCGGCTCGGCCAGTTATCTCTGGTGGGCGCTGGGGCACCGTCAACCTGCCTGATTGCTGATGCCTGAACTTATCGTAGTAGGTGACCGTGTACTTGTTGAGCCCGATGAGGGGGACCGACAGACGGACTCCGGTCTCCTGCTTCCGGCATCGGTCGCGGAAAGAGAGTCCGTCGGGTCCGGCCGGATCGTACGCGTGGGTCCGGGGCATTTGATTCCCAATCCCGAATACACCGAAGAAGAGCCCTGGAGCAAACCGAAACAGTTGGGCCGCTATCTGCCCCTGCAGGCCAGCCCGGGAGACCACGCATACTTCGTGCGCAAGGAGTCCATTGAATTTCTCTACCACCAGAAGAAATATCTCGTTATGCCGCACCACGCGATTCTGGTGCTTGTCCGGCAGGCTCGGGAGGATGTGCTGAGCGAACTGTTGGACGAGAGCAGCCGGTAGACCCACAATGGCGGACCCGACCGCAGTGGGTGGCGTGGGAGAGACTCGAACTCTCGACCTTGCGATTATGAGTCGCACGCTCTAACCGACTGAGCTACCACGCCGATCACACCGTTTAACGCACCAGCCGAATTCCCGGTTGCACCGCGAGCCACCTGCATATACCCGATTATCCATGCACTGGACCGACATAATCAATCAGCGTAAGGTGATTGATTTGCTTCAGCGGGCCCTTGAATCGGGCCGCGTCGCCCATGCTTACCTGTTTCACGGACCCGATGGGGTCGGGAAACGGGCGGTGGCCCTTGCGCTTGCCCGTGCACTGCAGTGTGAAGGCTGCTCAGAAACCCTGCCGTGTGCGGCGTGCCTGAAAGTCATGCGCTTTGAGCACCCGGATGTGGACTATTACATGCCCCAGCCTACGGATGCGGCCGTAGAAGCGGTAGCCGAGCGCATTCAGCTGCTGGCCCGAAACAACTACGCATTCGTTGATTTTGTGCGATCGCCCGTAATTGAAGGCCTAACGCCTACCGCCTCAAATAAGCAGGCACTTTACACGATAGATCGCATCAATTCATCAATTCGACGGGTCATGGTCAGGCGTCCGCGGGAAGGGCACTGCCGTATGGCCATCATAACGGACGCGGACGCGCTGCAGACACAGGCCGCCAACGCGTTCTTGAAATTGCTTGAAGAGCCCGGACCGCAGACCTGCTTTGTCCTGACAACCAGCCGACCGGATGTGCTGCTGCCCACTATCCTCTCGCGTTGTCAGAAGATCATGTTTGCACCGCTTTCACAGGACACCATCCGCGATGCCCTGATCCGTCAGTTGTCCCTTGCGGAATCCGAAGCTCAGACCGCGGCTATACTGGCCGATGGGTCTTACAGCCGTGCACTGGAACTGGCACGCAATTCAGAGCTCCAGGTCGACCGGGAAAACGTACTGCTGTTATTCCGATTAGCCTGGACCGGCAGGATCCGGGATCAGGCTGCTCTCGTTGAGGATCTCTCCGGTGCCAGCCGGGAGCATCTGAAGAATCAATTCTCGCTAATGTTGAGCTGGGTTCGGGATGCTGTTCTTTTTCGGGAGATTCAGGAGGATGCGCCGGTACTCAACCGGGACCAGCTGCCCCAGCTCAAGCGATTCTGTATGAACCTGCCGAATGCGGACCTGGAGGCCATGGCCCGGCTGATTCAACGAGCGCGGGATCTGGTGGAATTCAGAGTGCAGCCACGGCTGATCATCATTGCTCTGATCCAAAGTCTGGGACAGGCCATGCGAGGACCCTTGCCGGACACACTGGCGGAACCCCTCACCCAGGTCCTCCCGGCCCGGTAATCTGCAGAAAGATCCGCCCCCCGCGTGAACGTAGCAGGCGCAACTTCGTACAGTCCAAAAAACGGGTTCAGTGGATGGCGTGCGGAACATGCAGCGGCGGCGCAGGATGCGGATGCAGCAGCAAGCCGGGCGGGTATACATCTTGTGGAGATGGCTGCCCGTCAGTGAATGTATACGACTGGCTGCCGGCTTCAGCCCGCCAGGCGCAGGTTGACCACCATCACTTTGTGGAAGTCGTCTTCAAGGCCCGCCGCACCAGCATCTATCGAAACCGGAGCCAGCTGCCGGTACGGGCAGGCAGCGGTGTCGTGGTAACTGCACCCCGCGGGGTGGATTACGGACAGGTAACCCTGACCGGGCGCTCGGTCCAGTTGCGCACCAGATCCACCAAGAGCTCCGGCACTATTATCCGGCTGGCCACAGACAGGGATGTTGAACGTTATGAGATCAACCGGTTGGATGAGGAGGAGGCATTGGCCATGGCTCAACAGTCGGTGCGCAGAAGAGGCCTGCCCATGAAAGTCGTAGATGCCGAATGGCAGTTTGACCGCAAGCGGATCTCCTTCTACTATGTGGCGGAGCGGAGAAACCTGGATCTGAAGAAGCTCATCGGCGAGTTTATTTTCCGTTACAAGAAGCACCATGCCCGCGTGGAATTGCGGCGGCTTAGCCCTCGCCGTGAGGCCGCGCGTGTCGGCGGTATAGGTGTCTGCGGACGTGAATTGTGCTGCTCATCCTGGATGCAGTCCTTCCCGCGTGTGCCCTATGACCATGCACGGAAGCAACTGCTGCCACTGAATCCTGAGCGCCTTTATGGACGCTGCAATCAGCTCAAGTGCTGCCTCAACTATGAGCTTGACCATTACTTGGCCGCCTTGAAGGACTTCCCCCGTATAAACGCGCGCGTACAGACACCCGCCGGGATCGGCTTTGTGGATAAGGTGGATATCTTTGCGCGCACCGTTCTGGTACATTACAAGGAAGAGCAGATCATCGATGATGTGCCGGTGGAGGATGTGGAAGTGCTTCCCCGGAAGAAACGACAGCGCCCGCCGCGCAGAAAATGAGCGCGGAGGACTCTCCGGCCTTCTGGCCTGCGTGCCGCCTGCGGCAACACCTTCGCGATCGCACATTGTCTCCGGTTGATGTGGCCGAGGCGTGCCTGGAGCAGATTACACGCCATAATCCGGTACTGAATGCGGTCGTGACGCTCAACGACCGACTGCTGGACGAGGCCCGAGCACTTGCCCAAGAGCCAGTACAGGGAATGCTGTACGGTCTGCCTGTCGGCCTCAAGGATACTACCGATACGCGCGGGCTGCGCACCACCTTCGGCTCAGTCGCACTGAAAAACAATACACCGGCCCGGGACGCGCTCGTGGTTCGACATCTTAAGGCCCAGGGTGCCCTCGTGCTGGGCAAGACCAATACATCAACTTTTGCCGCCGGTGCGGTAACCTGGAATGCCGTTTTCGGTCATACCCGCAATCCGTGGAACACAGCACTCACGCCCGGAGGCTCTACCGGAGGGGGTGCCGCCGCGCTGGCAGCCGGCATGGTTGCACTGGCTGACGGCACCGACCTGGGCGGTTCCCTTCGCATTCCTGCCGCATTTTGCGGCGTGGTGGGTATCCGTCCGACTGCCGGGCAGGTACCGATGTATCCGACCCCCGACGTATGGGATACGCTTTCGGTGGCTGGCGGCATGGGGCGCACCGCGGAAGATGTGGCGCTCTTTCTGCAGACCACCGCATTGTCCGCACCGGAATGCGCGGTCAACCCGCCGAACGGCCGCATCGATTACCTGACCGCGGTGCACCAGGGACCGCGGGCGGATCTTCGACTGGCGTGGTGTCCTGATCCGTCCGGCATCGGTATTGAATCGGACGTGCTGAACCCCTGTCTTGAAACAGTCCGTCAACTCAATCGGGAGGGCTGGTCGGTGGAAGAGCCGGTGCTTGACCTGTCGGAGGCCCGGGAGGCATTCGCGGTGCTGCGGGGCCATCATCTGCTGGCTGTCCATTATGACCGGCATCACGACACGCGCGCACTGGGACCCCACCTGAGCGGCAATCTGCGCGAAGCGGAGCGTATTACCAGCCTGGAGACGGCCGCTGCGGTGCGTGTTCGCAGCCGATTGTGGGAACGGATGCGCACCCTGTTCAGACGCATTGACTGCCTGATTACCCCAACCACGGCGGTAGCCCCATTCCCGGTTGAAGCCCCCTACCCCGACCGGATTGACGGCCGCACGATGGAGAAATATTACGACTGGCTGGCACCAACTTCAGTGTTCTCCGTCACCGGATATCCTGCCGTGAGTGTGCCTTGCGGGCTGGATGCACGTCAGATGCCGACGGGACTGCAGCTTATCGGGTGTCCCGGTGAAGAGGCAGGCCTCCTGGCCCTGGCCCAACACATCCAGCAGCTGCGCCCGATAGGGCGGCCACCCTGCGACTGATTCAGAAGGCGGACCGCCGCTTTACGCGTTATCCTTTTCCCTTGCAGCGTCTGCGACGACCTTCTGCTGAACATTGCGCGGCATGGGCTCATACCGGCTGAAGACCGAACTGTGAATGCCGCGCCCCTGCGTCATCGACCGTACCGCTGTAGAATACTGATACAACTCCGCCTCCGGTACATCAGCCAGGATCTTCTGCATAGTCCCCTCCGCCTCAATGCCTTTGATCCGCGCCCGGCGCGTATTCAAGTCCCCCATCACATCACCGGTATAGGTGTCCGGAATGGAAACCGTCACATCATGAATCGGCTCAAGAATCACGGGTCGCGCATCATTGAAGGCCTGCCGGAAGCACATCCGCGCCGCCGTCCTGAAGGCATTCTCATTGGAGTCTACCGAGTGCATGCCGCCATCATAAATGACGAGTCTCACGTTACCGACCGGATAGGCTGCGACCGGGCCCTTCTGCATGCCCTCCAACACCCCCTTCTGGATGGCTCCGAAAAATCGGCGCATATCAATGACACCCCCGACAATGGCATCAATAAACTCAATGGTGGACCCCCAACCGGTGGTCGCCTGGACGGTATTGCGCACCGAAATATCCGGTCGCGGCTGAAAATCACCATCCAGCGGCTCAATCAGCACCGAAATGTCCGCAAACTGTCCCGCACCGCCGGTCTGCTTCTTGTGGCGGTATGACGAGCGGGCTTCGCGGGTTACGGTTTCGCGATAGGCTACCTTGGGGCGGCTGAATGCAACCTCCACATTGACCTTGTTTTTGAGCCGATACTGGGCGACGCGCAAATGCAGCTCGCCCTGCCCACCAAGTGTGATCTGACTCAGATGCGGATCATGGACCACCTGAAGTGAAGGGTCCTCGGCCGTGATCTGGTGCAGTCCCTGGGCCAGTTTTTCCTCTTCGCCCTCCGCCATCGGGCGGATGGCCGCCCGATATCTGGGCTGCGGAAAGTCAATCAGCTGTATGACCGTGCGATCCCCCTTTTTGCGCAGCGTATCGTTGGTGTTGGTGGACCGGAGCTTCACCAGCGTACCCATATCTCCGGTAATCAGGCGGGAAACCGTGTCCCGATCCCGCCCGCAGAGCGTATAGATCTGCCCCAGACGCTCTGATGAACCGGATTGGGCGTTCTCCAGGTCCATACCTGACTCCAGTGTGCCGCGGTACACCCGGAAGTAGGAATAATCTCCGACATGGTGTTCCGCCATAGTGCGGTAGACCAGGGCTACCGGGCTACCATCCGGCGTACCGGTCAGCTCGCCTTCCGACTCCGTGAGGGGCGGCGGCATCAGATCCGGTGAGGGCGTAACGCTGATCACAAAGTCCAACAGCCGCGCCGCACCCGCAGATGTGGATGAGGCGCAGCAGAAAACTGGAAACAGAGCTCTTGACAGCATCGCCTCTCTGAGTCCGCCCCGCATCTCCTCTTCGGTCAGCTCACCGTTTTCAAAATAGAGCTCCATCAGCTCTTCATCATTGACCGCGATGTCCTCCACCAAGGCGCTGTGCAACTCTTCCGCGCGGTCCTGGAATTCATCCGGAATTGCCTCCGCCGCCATCGCTCCGGTATCCGTAAAGGTGAGCTGTTTCATCAGCAGCACATCAATAATGGCACCATCCGCACCCGCAAACTGCACTACCGATGCCCCCGCTCCGAATCGCTCCTTCATCAGCCCGATGAGTCGGTCGGGATCCGCGTGCTGGCGATCAATCTGATTGATCACGAACATGGACGGCCTGCTGTTTTCCGCCGCATATGCCCACGCAAGCTCGGTTCCGACCTCAATACCCTCCTGAGCATTCATGACGAATACGGCGGTGTCGGCCACGCGCATGGACGCGGCCACCTCTCCTACAAAGTCCGGGTAGCCGGGTGTGTCCAGGATATTGACTTTTTGCCCCTTCCACTCGGCGTTCAGCAGGGAGGAGAAGATTGACATCTGCCGCTCCTTCTCACTGGGGTGATAGTCGCTTACGGTATTGCCATCGGCAATGCTGCCGAGCCTGCGGATTCTGCCGCTCGCGAGCAGCATGGACTCAGCCAGAGAGGTCTTACCGCTTCCCTGATGTCCAACCAGGACGATATTGCGGATTTGCGCGGTCTCGTATACCTTCATTCTGCGTCTTTCATGGGAACCATCGGGCATTCAACGGCCAAAATATAAGCCACGCGCATTAAATACGGACCTAACGTGCGGCTTCCGGTCGAATTAATGCATTCTGCACAGTACCCTTTCGTAACATAGGCAGTTGTGCGCGGCAGTCTTAGCGCCTGTGTTCCTGTAGAATGATGCGCGTGTATGGCCTGGTTCCATCGTAAAGATAAGGGGATCCTGACCCGACAAAAAGGGCAGCAGGAGATTCCGGACGGTTACTGGATCAAGTGCCGCGGTTGCACGCAGGTGTACAACCACCACGAGTTCAAGAACACGCTCTGGGTTTGCGGCAAATGCAATTTTCACATGCGGCTGGGAGCTGAGGACTATTTCAACCTGCTGCTGAACGAGGGCTCCGCTGAGCTGCAGGACCGGGATGTCCGATCTACGGACCCGCTTGGGTTCAAGGACCGCAAGTCCTATGCGGACCGCCTCCAGGCGGCTGCGGCCAAGACGAAACTCAGTGATGCCGTACTCAGTGCGGTCGGATTCATTGAGGACCACAAGGTCTCCATCGCCTGCATGGACTTCCGGTTTATCGGCGGCTCAATGGGCTCGGTGGTCGGCGAACTCATCGCCCGCGCCATCCGGCGGGCCACGGACCTGGAAATCCCGCTGATTGTGATTGCCCAGAGCGGCGGTGCACGAATGATGGAGGGTGCCCTCAGCCTGATGCAGATGGCCAAGACGAGCGCCAATCTGACGCGCCTCCACGCCAAGAAACTCCCCTACATCGCGGTATTGACGAATCCGACCACCGGCGGAGTTACCGCGTCATTTGCCATGCTTGGGGATATTGCGATCGCCGAGCCGGGGGCCCTGATCGGATTTGCCGGCCCGAGGGTGATCCGTGAGACTATTGGGCAGGATCTGCCGCCCGGATTCCAGAGCTCAGAATTCCTGAAGGAGCATGGCTTTGTGGATTTGATCGTTGATCGCCGACATCTGCGGAGTACGCTTGCCGGGCTGCTCCGGCTTCTGGCTGAATAGGTTCCATGATCAAGTACACCGTCTTTCCGGACTACTTTTCACTCAGTAAAGCAGCCGCCGAACGTATTATCCGCCAGATCAAGCATAATCCTCTGACCCTCCTGGGACTCGCGACCGGCAGCACCCCGATAGGATTGTATGCCCGCCTCATCGACCAGCACCGGCGCGGAAAGCTGAGCCTGTCCCGGGTGACCACATTCAACCTGGATGAGTATGTGGGAATACCCAAGGACCACCCTCAGAGCTACCATGTGTTCATGCAGAAGCACCTGTTTGACCATGTGGACATTCCGCCTGCCCGGCGGCATTTCCCGGACACGGATAAGTCGGGTACGCAATATGACCTGCAGATCATGCGGTCCGGCGGACTGGACGTGCAGATTCTCGGTATTGGAGCCAACGGGCATATCGGTTTCAATGAGCCCGGAGCGGCGTTTGACTCAAAAACGCGTGTGGTTGAACTGGCCGAATCCACGATCCGGGACAATGCCCGCTTTTTTGATCATTCCGACGAAGTGCCCCGCCAGGCGATTACCATGGGTATTGCCACCATACTTCAGGCGCGTCATATCATCCTTATGGCCAACGGTGCCAATAAAGCGGCAGCTGTAGCGGCCGCATTCCAGGAGCGTCCCTCGGTCAATGTGCCTGCCAGCTGCCTCCAGACGCATCACTCGGTGCATGTACTGCTGGATACGGCTGCCGCCGGCGATCTGTCATAGTCCACCAAACTGTAAGTCCCGTGATCCTGATTCTCAAACCTGATGCCGAGCATAGTTCAGCTGATTATCAGCTGCTCATACGCTATCTGGACTCCCTCAGCGGCATCACCCAAAAGGTCCGTCATGTCCAAGGTACCGAGCAGCGACTGACCGAAATCTACCTGCTCGGCGATACGGCACGGCTTTCGCTGAACTTCATGAAGAGCCTCCCGTGTGTCCGTCGCGTGGTCCGGGTCCAGGAAGCCTACCGGGTGCTTGGCCGGCACGGGCAGGATGATTTTCCGTACAGTTTTGAATACAAGGGCGTGCGATTCGATCAGGACAGTCTGCACATTTTTGCCGGGCTCTGCGCGGTGGATACGCGTGAGCATGTGGAAATGATGATGCGCACGCTGAAGCAGCATGGGCAGGTCTGCACCCGCATGGGGGCTTACAAGCCTCGGACCAGTCCCTATTCATTCCAAGGCCACGGCAAGGTCTGCCTGCCCTATGTTTTTGAGCTGGCAGGCAAGTACGGCATTCGGATCATCGCCATGGAGGTAACCCATGAATCCCACATTGCGGAGATCGATGAAGCGCTGACCCAGGCGGGGCATCCCACCGGTGTACTGCTGCAGATCGGCACGCGCAACACGCAGAATTTTGAGCTGCTCAAGTGTGCCGGTCGCCAGCAGGAGCACCCCGTACTGATCAAACGCGGGTTCGGCATTACGCTGAACGAGTCTTTGAACGCGGCGGAATATCTGGCCAGCGAAGGTAACAGCAAGGTGATTTTCGCGCTGCGCGGCATGAAGACCAATCTGGGAGACCCACACCGCAACATGGTCGATTTTTCTCACGTTCCGGTAGTCCATCGGCTCACCCGAATGCCCGTCTGCATTGATCCGTCGCATTCTGTGGGCAGCCGCCACAAGAGCCCCGATGGTATTCTGGATGTGATGCATGTAACGGCGCAGGGGGTCATTGCCGGTGCCAACATGGTTTTGGTTGACTTCCACCCCAGACCCAGCAAGGCCTTGGTGGATGGTCCTCAGGCCCTGCTGCCCGAGGAACTCCCGTTGTTCATTGAAGACATCCGGATTGCGCGGGAGGCGTACGAAAAACGGCGTGCTCTGGTGCGCAGTTATCAGGCGGCCGCGTAGAGCGACTCGGCCTGGCCGATCATGGCCTCAATGGTCGCGAGGCCCTGCAGCCAGAAGGAAGGACTCTTGAGGTCCACACCCAGTGACCCCACCAGCACATGGGGCCAGTCTGAGCCCCCGGCGGCCAACAGCTGCAAATAGCGGTGCGGGAAATCTTCCGGTGCTGACTGGTACCGGCCATGCAGCGCTAGCACCAGCAGTTCCCCGAAGGCATACGCATACACATAGCCCGGTGTGTGCAGAAAATGCGGAATGTAGCTCCACCAGTGCCGATAGTGTTCGCCCAGGGTTACGCTCCCCTGAAACATTTCCGATTGCGTCGCCATCCACAGGTCACCAAACTGCTCCATGGAGAGTTCCCCGCTGTTGCGCCGGGCGGTATGGATGGCATCTTCAAAGCGGTTCATGGCGATCTGCCTGAATACCGTGGCCATAGTATCATCAATCTTCCCCATCAGCAGGGCCAGCTGCCCGTCGGCACCGGACTCCGCAGACAGGAGTTGTTGAAACACCAGCATTTCGCCGAAGACGGAGGCTGTTTCGGCCGTGGTAAGCGGCGTACCCGCCTGAAAAAGGCCCTGTTCCGATGCCAGATACTGATGGATGCCGTGGCCCAGCTCATGGGCGAGCGTCTGTACATCACGGGCCCGGCCGGTATAGTTGAGCAGCACATACGGATGCACCGAAGGTACTGCGCCGTGGCTGAACGCACCTGCCTGCTTACCCTCCACAACGGCCGCATCGATCCAGTTTTCGGCAAAAAACCGTTCGGCGATCTGCCCCATCCGTGGATGGAAGCTTTGGTAACTGCTCAGGGTCAGATCGCGCGCATCACTCCACGAATAGAATGTCGCGCTTTCGGCTACCGGCGCGTAGCGGTCGTAATCATGCAGTTCTTCAAGCTGCAGCACCTTCCGCTTGAGCCTGTAATACCGTGCAACCAGATCATACCGGGAGGTGACCGCGTCGATCAATGCCTGCGCCATGGCATCTGTGATCTCATTTGCCAGATGCCGCCCGGCGATCCATGAGGGCAGATGGCGGAGGCGGTCACGGGACGCTTTGTCGGCCAGCAGCGTATTAAAAATGTAGGTCAGGGGCCGCGCTGCGGCCTGCAGTCCATCGGTAAAGCTCAGGGCCGCCTTGCGGCGTACGCTTCGGTCGGACTCATACAGTTTGGCCAGGATTTCCTGCTGCGTGACCGATGTATCCTCGTAGTCATACCGGATCGCGCCGACCGATTCAGCAAAGAAACGCTTCCAGGCGTTGCGCCCGGTCACGCCAGTCTCCTGCAGGATTTTTTCTTCGGGTTCGGAAAGGGAGTACGGCTCAAACAGCCGCTCACGCGTCAGATGATGACGATACCGGTCCAGCTCCGTTCGGGCGAGCAGCATCGCGGCCCGGTCTGAGGGGACCTTCCTCCACTCGAGCTCAAAGAACAGCACCTGCTGATTAATGGCGGCACTGGCTTCCCGGACATGCTGCAGCAGCGCACCGCGCGCCGCGTCGTTAGTTGCGGTCGCCCAGGACAAATAGGCGTAGGTAGCGGCGCGACCTGCGCGTTCGTGAACGTCCTCCAAGTGCTCCAGCGCGGTTCTCATTTCCGTCACATTCAATTGCCGCACGCGGTCGTGGTATTGTTCGGCAAATGTGCGGGCGGACTGATGAGCGGTCTGGAGGTCCTCCTCCAGCGCATCCGGGGCGGGATACAGGTCCGAAAGATCCCAGCGGACCTGTTCTGCCCCCGTCGGTAGGGAATCGATCATGTTTCAGCGGATGTGAGGCCCAAGATAATCAACTTGGGGAAAGACCCGAATGCATCAAAATTGAATTCTTCAAGTATACTTGAAATGTCAAAACGCAACGGAAAAGATGAGCGCTTACCAGCAGATCTCCGGCGAGCCGGAATATGCCGCTGCCGTTGAGCAGTCGCACAGCCAGCCGATCGTAGTATTCAAGCACAGCCAGTTGTGCGAGCTGTCCGCCATGGCCTGGCAACAGGTGCAATCTGTTCGCCTCCCGATCTTTGAAGTGGTAGTCCAGACGGCCCGACCGCTTTCCAATCATATAGAGCAGGTTCTGGGTATCCGGCACGAGACCCCGCAGGTGATCGTGCTTTATCGGGGTCGACCGGTGTTCGATGCGTCTCACCGGGGCGTAACAGCTGCGGCAATCCACGACGCAGCCGACGCGGTCCGACCGGTGTCATGAGGTGGGCCTGGGTGGTGCTGGCCCTGATTATTTGTGCCCGATGCCATCAGGCTGACTCCCAAACCGGGGCCGCCGGGGCCGCGCGGGCTTTGGCAGACGCGTCGGAGCGTGTGCCGGCACCGGATTTTCATTTGCCTACTCTGGCCGGAGACTCCCTTACCTTATCTTCCCTGCGCGGCCGGGTCGTGGTACTCAATTTCTGGGCCACCTGGTGCAAACCCTGCCTTAAGGAGATGCCGGCACTGGAGGAATTACACCGTACGATGGCCTCGCAGGGGGTGTCCATTGTGGGGGTTTCCGTGGACACTGCCGATCCGTCGTTCATCAGTCATTTTGTGGAGCGATTGAGCGTCAGTTACCCGGTAATCGTGGCGAATCACAGTCTTACGGATGCCTACAGTCAGCTTCCCGCGCGTTTATCCCTGCGCATAGGGAGCCTGCGTATCCACCCGACTGTCCCGATAGTTTCGGCGTTGGATGCCCTGCCGACCACCATCCTTGTTGACCCGCAGGGCCGAATCGCCGCCAGCCTGCTTGGGTTACTGCACATCGAAGACCTGAAGGCTATGGTGAATCACCTGCGCGAAAGCCAGCCCGCGCAGTTGCGTCTCACGAGCTGGCAGCCGGCTCAGCCCCATTGGAGAGTCCCTCTGCGGCGCGGACGCGTTGTCTCACCTCCGCCTGCATGTCGGCGTTTTCGGCCAGCCAGTTCTTAACAGCCTCCCGGCCCTGCCCGATACGCACGGTCCCGTAGCTGTACCAGGAACCGCTCTTGCGCAGTACTTCGTTCTTAACACCCAGATCAACCAGCTCACCCAGCAGAGAGACACCTTCTCCGAAAACGATGTCAAACTCCGCCGTACGGAACGGTGGGGCCACTTTATTCTTGACGACTCGTACGCGCGTCTTGTTGCCTACTACCTCCACGCCGCTCTTGATGGAGGAAATACGCCGGATATCCAGGCGCACTGAACTGTGAAACTTGAGCGCCCGCCCACCGGGGGTGACCTCGGGGTTACCGAACATGACACCGATTTTCTCTCGCAGCTGATTGATGAAGATCAGCACGGTATTGGTTCGGCTGATCACGCCGGTCAGCTTCCTGAGCGCCTGACTCATAAGGCGGGCCTGGAGCCCGACATGGCTGTCACCCATATCGCCTTCAATTTCCGCCGAGGGTACCAGTGCCGCCACGGAATCCACCACAATCATGTCCAGCGCACCACTGCGTACGAGCATTTCGCAGATGCTCAGGGCCTGTTCTCCGGTGTCGGGCTGTGACATCAGCAGCGCATCAATATCAACGCCCAGTTGTTCCGCATAGACCACATCAAAGGCGTGCTCGGCATCAATAAAGGCACATACGCCTCCGATTTTTTGCGCCTCCGCAATGCAGTGGGTAGCTATGGTGGTCTTGCCGGAAGACTCAGGCCCGAACACCTCCACAATTCTCCCACGCGGCAGTCCGCCCACACCCAGTGCAGAATCCAGCGCGATGGAGCCAGTGGAGATTACCGACGCAGCCACGGGTGGCGCGTCCCCCATGCGCATGATGGAGCCTCTGCCGTACTGCCGCTCAATGCTCTTGAGCGCCTGGTCAAGCGCTTTCTCTCGTGCCGCTTCCATGAATCTGTGTCGATCTTTTGTTGGAACGTTGCAAGATACCACAAATTGCCCGTCCATCACCGCCCCGGGCACCATCAATTGTAACGATTCTGCAAAAACCGCTGCGTGATGCCCCGTGAGGCGGTCAGGATTCTGGAGAGTAGGTCTCGGCAGGCACCTCAAAACGGCGCGGAGACCGTAGGCCGAAGCCGCCCCTGTGCATTGCCGCCTCACCATCCCGCGATCCGCACCGAACGACTCTCAACGGGCTGGCTCACCTGGTAGGTCGGGTTGAGTATTCCTCGGATAAGTGGGGTTACGGAATACGGTCAACCGAGCCGTTAACAGCTATTTAACGTCAATGTCCACGCCCCTGTCGCGGGCAGCTGCGATCCATTCCCGCAGCCGTTCATCAAGTCCGTCAACTGATGATCCAGAGTACAATGCCGAGATGCGACAGCGGTCAAGCAGGATCTGATTCTTCCCGTAATGGTCTGCGTCTTTTTCCGACAGGGCTCTTGGGACGAAGAAAGCCGGAACTGGATCCACCGCAAATGTTCCAATGAGGTTATTCTTGCACCACACGTCCGGGCGCAACTCATGTGCCTTTTCCTTCCACCTTCTGCCGGTAGCGCACTGGCCAAAAAGTATGAGCTTGGAGGCTCTTCGGTCGGGGAATTCTCGCCACGCCACGATATCAAGGCCATCGTCCTTTAACTGATGTAATCCTTCGCGGTCCTTGCACCCTTCCCCTTCACGCAGAAGCCCGACCAAGTCTCTCACCGCATCACGGAATCCCGTTGAGAGGGGGTGCCTCCTGGGCCATCCGAATACTACGGCCATATTGCCGCTACCGAGATACTGGCCAGCCGCCGAGGCACTCAATTCCTCAAACAGTTTGTAGACGGATGTTCCATCGTGATGGGCATCATTGCTGCCAAGGGATACCAGGAGTTGGAACGCGTAGGCGGGCGAAACACCATCCCGAAACTCAATCCCCTCTTTCGTCACGAAGAAAGGATATCTCATATCCAACCCACAGGCCTTTGCCCGGTAGGTGAGGACCTCCTCCCAATTATTGAGGATGGTCTCGTACGGTTCCATGCTCCGCTCCCCCTCGGCTGTGATACCGTTTGCAGGTTCTTGAAGGGTTTCAGTCGCTTCGTCCTCTGACATCGCACTCCGCAGCTGCCCGATAATATCTGTCCAAGCCACAAAACCTTCAGGGTCGGCCATGCACGCCCATTCAAGGAGATCGACAGTGTCCTCCTCCGCCAAGCTAGGATCCACCATTATGACTCATTTGATGTCATGTGCCGGTGGAGCGATTTCGCAAGTTTTACCAACTTTTTCGCTGTTTCAACTAAGTCCTCCTCGCCGCTGAACCCAGTTGAAACAAATCGCATGGATTCCTTCGCGCTTGTCTCGGCCCTGGTCAGCGCTGCACGGAAAAGACGTGCATCGCCGCGCGAAGCGTCCAGCGCTACAGAAAGCTGGTTCCCGTCCTCCAGTAACGCTACACCCTTTGGCTCCGATAGGGCCTGTGCAAGGTGACGCAGATCAGGATTCTGACGGCGAATCTTCGGCTCAATTTCCTGGCTCACACTTCCGAAGAGCCAGCGCATTAGGTGTTCCAGAGCGCCTCGGCGTTCGTGTGGGACTGGAGCCTCATTCTCAAGGTCCGCCGCTCCAACACTAAGGTATTCCCGCACGGACCTATAGCCCAATGCAGTCCACAGATGGGAAAAGGGGAATCGGCGATGCAGAGTATCATTCGGATCAAAGTTGATCTCGTCTTGTGCCTGCCGGAGGACCACATAACCCCGGTAAAGGCGAGTCACTGTTTCGTGGCGGTCGCCGATCCCCGACGCAATTTTCGCGAGACTGAGGCCGAAATCTCTTCTCACTCGGAATACGTATTCGGCCTTAGCAATTGAGTCCCACGCCTGCGCTCCATTGATATGCTTGAATCCGACGAACCCCCACAGCCGCTCTCTTGTAGCGCGAATCACCGGCAGCGTCTGGATTGAATCAAGTACCTCCTGTGTTGGGTCGCTCTCCAATTGGATCCTCAATTGCTTGCGGAGGGCTGGATCCGAAAGGATCTTCACTGCCGCGAGTCGTCGGTTGCCCTCAACCACAATCAGGTGCCCGCCCTCCTCAATTACGAATAGCTCTTCATGCTTCCAAAAGCCGTTTGCAAGGATTGAATCCACCAACTCGTTCACCGACTTATTTCGCCAGAGCCAGCCGAGGATCTTCTCCTGATCCTCAATCGCGAAACTCTTGTCCACCAACCGCGGGTTTTCGGGGTCAAAGTATAGAGCACAAGGGGGGCGTTCAATGACATCCAAATCGGTCATGATGCGGGATTTACTTGGTTGAATTGATGCCATGCCCATAAGTCTGCAAGACAGAGATCCCTGAGTCGGGCACTCTCGGTCAGGTGCCAGAGTGGGCCTGGGTTAGTGCTTCCCGTGGCCATTTTGGGTTTCAGGCTTTTTCTCATGGCAATCGGGGGAGTCTCTGCCGCAAATTGCTTTCGGACTCATGGCACCTAATGGTCTCTGCGGAATTCCGCATGCTGAAGTACACTCCAAAGATACGACTTCCCAGTGATGCGGTACCAACCGTAATCTGGGATTCACGCGTACTAGAAGCCAGATGATGTCACCATCATTCAGGTCCGTAGACTCAGCTCCGAATTGTCCTCCGGTAGCTTCAAAAAGCGGTTGATCAACCGCCACGGCAAGCTTCGCTCCCCAACGCCGCATGGTTGGACCCTTCACCTGCAGCTGCGGCATGAGTCGCTGAGCGCTTGAATACCGCCAGTCGGGATGCCGATTTGGTGTTGGCTGCGGTACCTCCGCAGTATCGCTTGACAGCAATTGCTCAAAATCTGCCCGCATACCCGAGCCCGAAAAATAGACAGCCTGAACCTCAAGCCCGAACCATGATGCTGCCTCTCTATCGCCTGCGATGACCAAATCAATTCGACCTGCAGGTCTCCCAGTGATCGGGGATTTCATGAATGGAACTTCACATGCCATGTGCACCTCCCTGAAGCCCGCTATTCGGGCAAGCCATTTCGGCACAATATCCGCCTCTCCCAGCCGCTTGGGGCAAATGGTCACAGGCGGGCCGCTGGGGCCCCGGATCGAGCAGACACCGCCCTTCTTGCTGCACGGCGAATTCCTTTGGATAAATGGGCAATTCGGTCCCCTGTAAGGCAGATTTGGCTAGAGATTGCCTTTCCGGGGCTGGCAGACTCTCAAGTGGGCGACCAAACCACTCAGCGATTTGGTATCGAGCCATTATTCAAAGAGCGGTTTCGGAGTGATGACGAGCTCAAGTTGCTTGCGACGATGGGTATTCTTCATCGAAAGCGTTACCGCGTGAAAGCCGAAATGCCGAACCATGGACTTAATCTCAGGCACCGCATCGTACGTCATGAGGAAATTATTCTGAAACTTAGCCATAAGGCTGAACAGTGCTCGGTGATCAACACCGGCATGAGCGTACAATCGTAGGCCCGCTTGTTTGCCACCCTTTGCGGTGTAAGGTGGATCGACAAATACGGCTGCTCGGCTCCCCCATCCTCGGAGAATGAAAGGCAGCAGCTTCATAGCATCGCCCTCTACAAATGAAATTCGATCCTCCACCTTGCGGATAGCCTCCAGACGGGCACACAGGGTGCTCGGATACCACCTTGAACGCAGCCCTCGCCCGCCTTCGCCATGGCTCAATAATGAAGCCCCCTGCGCGAGAATACCGCCCCGCCGAGTCCTGTTGAGCACAAGTGTTCGAAATCCCTGATCCAGGACCGACTTCGGGGTGGCCTCCATAAGATTTCTCATGGAATCTGGAGTGGGATCAAATGCTCCGATACGCTCAATCAATCCGTCCGGACTTTCAAGGGCTGCACGCCAGAATGCAGCCACTTCGCGATCCAGTTCCACCAGCAATACTCGATCCACAAGGTCCTCCATAACTGCCGTAAGGGCCACCACACCCCCTCCGGCAAAAGGCTCAATCAGCACTTCGGACCGATTCAGCTTAAGCCACTCTCTTACATGAGGTACAAACCATGTCTTTCCGCCGGGGTACCTCAGCGGGCTACGCTGTGGTACGCTCGCCACATTCACAACCGGAATGCGAGATACAGCAAAATCCACATCTTCCATGGGTCCTGGCGCGCTTGGATATAATCTACGGACTGGCGGTCGCAACGAACACATCGGCATTCTTGCCAGAGCGGCCGAAAAAACAAGCCGCACAGAACACCATGGTGGGTACCACGGAGCTCGGGCGGCACTGGGGATCAGGCGGCGACATTCCGACAAGTCCAACGCGATGTGCGGGCCGTGGTCTGCCACCGCGCGGCTCACAGCTGCCCCCATCCGGCCCAATTGTTGATAGCAACATCTGCAAAGCGAATAGTGCGATTCATTCCGGCAGCTCAAGCAGCCATTCCCACCGCAATTCATGACCGAAACCATTGCGCTACCGGGTCCGGCGATACTGATTCCAAGCGACATCTTTGGGGCTGCTCTCACCCGGAAGCTCCATTCGTCATCGTCAACAACATGACTAGGCTGAATGGTGGCTGCATGTGCAGATTTACCACGAAATCTGAAACCCGAGCGTTACCGCGCCAAAAGGCTGATTGGGCGATTTGAGCCGCCCGCCACGCTCGTCAGAAAGGGGCCACAGACCACAGTCCTTGTGCTGGATTGAGTCAAGACCCAGCCTGAACGGACCAGCGTGTCAGAGCCCAAGCCATTTCTGCAGGATTAGCCCCAGCAGGGGTCAAGCTGGCAGCGGGTACGCCCCCGAGTATCCACATAGACATCGTAAAGCGCTTATAAACTCCATCAAACCGGGCATCCCTGTGCTCGCGCAAACCCGCAGCATCCCGGCTCTGCGCCTCAAAACGCTCGTAGGTGCGCTTGCACAGACATCGAACTTCGGATTCCATGGCAGTCAGACGATCCGCGGCATAGTCGGATCCGGCTGTTGGGGGTGCGATGTCTTCAGCCAAGCGCCTTTGACTGATCGATTTGAAGGATGGGTCCAAGTGTGTAGACGGGACGGTTAAGTTCCACAATTGTCAGAAAGCCCAAGTACCGATTGGTCACATCCCCACCCTCTGACCAAGGCCTGACATGATCCACTCCCATGTCCTCAAAGGGGAGTGGCTGCCGAATGATGGCACAAATCCTGACTTGCCATCCATATGAGCCCGGCATTGCGCAGGACCGGACCCTCGTGAGAAATCATGAATCCATCATCGCGTCAAACAGGGCCACTGCCCCAGAATGATTACATCTTCGCTTTGAGCTCGCGGCACTCAAAAGCGTAAGGGTCTGCTTGGGTAGAGGCCCGTTACGCGGCCGCCTCTTTCTTCAGCCGCATTTGCCGTTCAGTTTGTGAGCTCATGCCGCACTTTGGCTTGCATCGCGCGCAACTATACAGCAGATGGAAAGGCCCCTCATGACATTCGGTATACTGCGAATCACGCTACCCCAAGGTCCCGGGCCGTCCGATCCCATCGAACCATCAATGGCACATCATCCTCCCATCCGTCTTCAGATTCGCTCGTATTGGACGGCGTAGCAGGTTTCTTGGATGCCACCCCCGATTTGATCTGGAGCCCCACCACACTCATATCGTCCATTGACCAACCCAGGTGGTCCATAGCCTTGCAGATCCGTTCCAGCAATGCGGCAAACTCCAAAAAAGGTATGCTGCGGGCATCATCATAACCCTTGCTAACGGCGTAGCTGAGAAAGGCGTGGTGCATTTCAGAAACCGTTGCACGCCCGCCAGGGGACGGATTCGTAGATAATTCCAGCCAGGCCGCCACCGTTATCGCAAAGCGCACCCGGTCCAGTCCCACCTCCAGACAGTGATTGAACAGCTCGCTTACCGGTGCGCCCGTGACCTGCGCCAGCAGGTTAGCGTTCTCGATGTGCGCCGAATCAATCTCAAGCGCTTGGACCGTGAAATCCTTCTTATCTACCATTAGAATTATGGGCTTGGTTCGCCAGTCTCTGGTTTTGCGGGCTTTTGTTTTCGGGCAGGCTGATCCCATTGCCAGCATACTCCAGAGGCCACAGCATGATCGGCAGCATGGGGCGCACCTGCTGCTCGGCTTCCACCGCGGCTGCCCAGCCAGCGGCCCGATCTTGCCTGTGAGCAATGGTTACTGCAGCGTTGCGCGGGACGAAGCATCCCTGAAGATCGGACCTAGGGTGTCCGCGGATGAATTGCAGCGCAATACAGCCACCACCCAACTCCCAAATCCCGAATTCCGCCATCAAGTGATCTGTACCCGTGACGCGCCACGGGATGCCCGGATTGGTCGGGATGTCCGTGTTGACCGAAAGATGGCGTTCTCGCTTGCCCAATTCAGTGCTGTACAGTTGTGTTCATTCAGTTGAGTCGGAAGTTGTGCAAAACGCCATCGGTAAAGCACATCTTGGCCTTATCGCGGTACATGAACGATAATGCGTCAAAAAATTCGTACTCGCTCACTCCAGGCCCTCCGAGTTCGCGGTCACGTGCCAAATACAGATACAGCAGATGCTCACCGTCCTCAGATGCACCGGGACAGGGCGCTCCTGCCTCGCTCAAAAAATCCTCAACATCAAACATGATTACCTGCTTGAAGTAGCCCAGCACCACGGCATGCTGGAGCAACTCGTCGAATGTCCTGCCGCGTTTCGCGGCCGTTCCCTTCATGCGCTCAACTATATCCCCGTCAACCCTTACCCGCCTGGTCCGCACGCGGGGTTTGGAGTTCGGGGGCGAACCGCTTTTTCGTTTTATCATTGGCCACGATGACATGCCCGCTTTCAACCTACGCCGCAAGAGAGGGTTTCAGGGGCATCACACACAACGCCCCCCCCCGCCTAAGCTGCCCAGTCCACGCGGATGCGACCCAAGAGCATTTCGGGCAAATATTATCCGGCAGACTCGGCAACTGCGAATGTGTCCGCAACCGGCTTCAGCTATCTGGTGCACGCGCAACTTGGTCCCCATCGCAGACGGCTGCGCATCGTATTTATGGCAAGAATCATTCCACTGCGGGGCGAGATCCAACAGGACCGGCCGCATCGCACTCGGGCGTTGGCCTGCATATTGAGCAATTGCAGGTACCGAACGGATGCCTTTACATCCAGGTGCGGAGGCTACATTCAAGCCATCGGGCGTAAATGCTGCGGAATCTACCCCGCGAGCATGCCCTTCTGCCATCCAAACCAACGAACAATCTGCGGACACCTCAGCGTAACGGCCCAGGTGCCCCGGGGAGAAGGCAGACTGATTTCTGCGTTCGCAAGTTATAGCATCCATAACAAAGATACGCACGGACCTAGTCTGGTGTTCCGCAAATACGCGTAGTAAGGCGTTCAAGCTTTCCAAAGATG
>JAPPNA010000089.1 GCA_028873925.1 Bacteroidota bacterium
ATGATCAAGCACTGGACAGCGATCTCAGCCGTCCTGGCTGACTCCAACCGCCACAGAAAGGGCCAAATAGAAGCATATTTCTCGGGTTTCCCAACCAGTTAGCGCTTATGGACCCCCCCCCCCAAAAAACGCTACATAAGAGAGATTATGTCGCGTTCACCCTGAGCCAAAAACACAACCGCCCCCGATTACCGCCCGCACTGCGGCCACGCAGCCGCAAACGTAGCTGCACCCATACAAAACCGAGTTAGCTGCGTTCAGGGCGATCTTGTGGCCGCCGCGGACGGCCGGAATTGCGCATTTGGGGCCATTTAACGCGTTGCTTGCAAATGAGGGTAAACTACCGGCGGGCCGCTTACAGGCGCACAGGAGCGATTTATAGCAGCCTGAGCGCAAGGCCAAACAGTTGATGGTGGACCGGTTCAATATTCGGACGGACCCGGCCAGCCGATTAAACGGAACACCGCGGGGCAGAGGATTAGTGCATTCAGCCCAATCCAGTAGATACCGCGTAAAGCCGGTGAACGTATGATTACAAGGCCGCGAGCGAGTTTACGAGCACAGGGACGATCTATTGAGGACCGATCCAGCGCTGCAGCGCCCATATTAAGCCCGTCAGCGCGTTAAGGGCTAGTTAGGCCCAATACCAGGGCTGCGAAGGGAACTACAGAAGCCCGAATACACCCGCCAGATCATAGAGTTGGGTGCTCACAGAGGTCGTTTCTGCGTCGTGTCGGTCAATCCCGCCTGGTAGCAGGCACATTGAGCACATCCGCTATGCGGCCCGATTTGACAAGGACCACCTGTGGAGTGCGCAGCCCCGCGGCCCCGGGGCTAAATGTGCTGTCTCGCGACACGAAGAATGGGAAGCGTGCCCGGCTGATCCGTCGCAGTACCAACGCATCGTGTATCCCGGTTTCTTCGCCCAGCAAGGGATCCGAGTATATGGCTATGACGGGGTAATCGCTCCATTGCGACTCTGGAGGCAGTTCTGACCACCGGCGCAGGGCCGCTACTTGGTTCCCGGAGCATCCGACCCCGCCGAGAAGGATAGCAATGAAAGCGTCCGGCATCGACCATGTCTGCTCTGATATGGGCTCCCGTGTTCGGGGTGCGATGAGTTTATCTGCAGAAATCTCCTGCCCCAGCATAGGGTAATTAACTTCAGGGCCGCCATTCGGGGCCGTAATAGTTGCAGGGGTAGAAAAGAAGGCCCTCGCTCCCGTGAACAGCCCTATCCCCACCACGAATGGGATGGCGAACCAGAGGGCCGTGTAAGCATGCTTACGGAGTCGCATCTGTTGGAGGAATGAATCTGTGTCGCAGGACTACCGGGTTGCCCATGTCCCCATTAGGCAACTGTTCGTTGTCGCCCGCGCTGTATATATAGCCATCTCTCGCCCCGAGGGGATACACTTGGGACAAGGTGCTGACTGGCGTAAACTTGTTCGTGTTGCTGGCTATGCCTAAGCCGATGCCTATTGGGCGGTCGTGGGGCACCGACCTCCATTTGCCTTGCAGGTATAAATAGATCACCATGCGCGTTTCTGGCTCAAGCGCGAACACCCCGCCGTTTATAGGGGCGGACACTATCTGTCGGGTTTCGGCAGCATCGTCCCGTGTCAGAGAGAGGTCCCGCTCTCGTTCCTCAAAGAATCTTGGGTGTGCTTGGGTTGGGTGCGTATGCTCGCGCACCGGCCATGCGTCTGGGCGGGACAATGTGGTGTAGTAGGGGCCATCGTCAAAGCAGGCCAGGGCAAGCCCATACAGGGGCGAAAATATCGCACGGAGCCGGCGGAACTTGGGCGGGAGAGTTTTTGTGACCCCGATTCTCTCTAAACCCAGGGTGTATGTGACCGCTTCTCTGGCGTGCGGGGACGTTCCGGGGATTGTGTGAATGGTGTCCGCCAAGCTGCATGCAGCTGCCAGGTCACGAGCCTCTGCGTCAGATGCCAGACATCGGCCTTGAGCATCAAATACCACCATGCCTATGGCTCCGTGGTACACTATGGTGGTGCCTGCTGGGCCAAATTGGGCTGCGCCCATTCGCCCCCCGCGCCGGCCTATCAGACAGTCCTCGGGCCGAAAAGTGCGTACGATCTGCCCGTGCCGGTCAAACATGTACACGGCCCCATACGGGTCCGACACGAGCAGGTCCCCGCTGGGGTTGGCATCCACATAGTGAATACTCCCCACTACGATTGTGCTGTCAAGGCGCACAGTGTCGGCGACCGCAAAAACCTGCTCAAACGGCACAAGGGGCGGCTCTACCACCGTATGTGGCCGGGCCACTTCGGAGGCGCACCCGGCCACAAACGTTAGCAGTAAAAGGGCGGCGTAATGGCCTGTTAGGTGACACATGGAGGGTTAATCACAATTCAGGCAAGTTTCTTCAGTCTCCACATCGCCTTTGTTGCAGCAATCGTGCCATATGTCATACCACCATCCGCACTCCTCATCCCCGCACTTCACGAGTATGCTCGTCTGGCAATTCGTGCACTCGGGGTTGGAGGTCTTTTTCCTTTTCACCCTTTCCTTCTTGGCCGCCGTACTCGCCAGCTCAGCACCATCGATGGTGGGCGGGGAGAGGAGCGCGGGATAGATCAGCGCGGAGACCATCAGGGCGCAAGCCAGCCCCGCGACAACCAGCAGCAGCCGGACTTTCAGCCCGGCAACGGCGGTTAGCACCGTGTTTAGCCGTGATTCCATCTTTCAGTGATCAGTTATTGAATGAAGAGCCCGGAATTGAGCGGCCCCAATATACAAATTGGAGCCTCTTGCAAAAATATCGTGATCGGTGCATGCCGGCCGTGAATGCATGGACCTCCTCAGCCGAAATTGCCGGGATTTCGTGATGATCCAGCGCTTTTCCGCCATTACTTCAACTGTTAGGGCCGCGAAAAGTATCGCTCCGACCAACGAGAGAGCTGCACGAGTGAACGGGCATCTTGATGAATCCGAGATAATCTTTTTCAGCATGAGTCAATCAGAATCTGTCCGATCCCTGCAGGCCAGCACGATGGCGACAAGGGAAATCCGGGTGGGAAAGGGGAAAACTCGCCACCAATGGGCACCACCCCACTTGGGACGGCAGGAGGGAGTCCAAGTCAGGACGACTCCAGCTCCGTATGCTTGTGTACGAACTTATTCACATCGCGCAGCAGACCGAGAAGGACGCACTCTCTGAAAATGGGGCACAGGTGCCGAGTGAAGACAACCTGCCCGACCCAAAAGAGGCTGTGTCCAGCGAGTCAGTCATGTTGGAGGCAGATACTCAGGAGACCGACAGCGCAGACTGCAGGGCTGTTGAGGAAGAGGCTGCGTCCAGCGAGTCAGTCATGTTGGAGG
>JAPPNA010000085.1 GCA_028873925.1 Bacteroidota bacterium
CGCGCAGAGGTACGGGGCTTCCTCGTGCAGTGCGCTTTTGCCTCAGCGTACTGCTCATTGTTTTCGCTCAGCAGGTAGTTCCAAACAAAGCGGATGGCACCGGCCAACCGGTCGAGCCGCTGGTAGCCCGCGACCGATCCTGTCCACATTCGGTACTCGCTGGTGCCGTAGCACTATTCGGCGGTTGATGCGTTGAGTCCAGCAGCGGCCATGGTATCATTCTGGAACAGCCCGGCAGCATTTGCTGCTCGGCCGGGGGCGTGCTCTTAATGAGTCGGCAAATGTCCGGTTCCAGAGTCTTGCAAAAGGCTCTTCAGTCTAAACCGCCTATCTTGGGGCAATCTCATATTCAAACTTTTCAGTATATATGGCACGACCTGTCACACTCTTTACCGGCCAGTGGGCCGATCTGACGCTGGACATCCTGGCCGCCAAAGCGGCCTCCTGGGGCTATGATGGCCTGGAGCTGGCCTGCTGGGGCGATCATTTTGATGTCCAACGGGCCCTGAACGAAGAGGATTACTGCCAGGAGCGGCATGAGCTGCTGGCCCGGCACGGCCTGCAGGTGCACGCAATCAGCAATCACCTGGTCGGACAGGCTGTCTGCGACCTGATTGACGGGCGGCATCAGGCAATCATCCCGCCGCATGTGTGGCAGGATGGGGATCCGGAAGGGGTGCGCACGCGGGCCGCCCGGGAAATGATGGATACCGCACGCGCGGCGGCAAAGCTGGGCGTTGGTGTGGTCAACGGGTTTACCGGAAGCAGTATCTGGCCGCTTTTGTACTCGTTCCCACCGAATGCGCCCTCCATGATTGACGCAGGGTTTGAGGACTTTGCGCTGCGTTGGAATCCGATTATGGACGTGTTTGACGAAGTAGGGGTCAAATTCGGACTTGAGGTGCATCCCACGGAAATTGCCTTTGACATTGCCAGCGCCGAGCGCGCGCTGGAGGCGATTGGACACCGCGAAGCATTTGGGTTCAACTACGATCCGAGTCATTTCGGGTATCAGGGCGTGGACTATGTGGCCTTTATTGACTCGTTTGCAGACCGCATCTACCATGCGCACATGAAGGATGTCTGGTGGTCAGACCGCCCTATGCGGGCGGGCGTGTTTGGAGGGCATACCGACTTCAATACGCCCGGGCGGTTCTGGGACTTTCGGTCCATCGGGCGGGGTCGGATTGACTTTGAAGCAATCATCCGGGCACTCAACAGGATCGGATATCAGGGCCCGCTGTCCATAGAATGGGAAGACGGAGGCATGGACCGTGAGCATGGGGCCGAAGAGGCCTGCGCGTTCGTCAGAAACGTCGACTTCAAGCCCTCAGCGGCAGCGTTCGATGCTGCGTTTGCCAACTAAAGCCGTTTGCGCGGGACTTGGGGTGCTGCTGGGCATCTGGGCCGCAGACTCAGCCGCACAGGAGGCGGCCACCCTTGAAGTGGTAACCGATACCATCCCCGGTGCCGGGGTTACGTTTTCGCTGGTACATCTGCCCGGCGGCATGTTTGTAATGGGTACGCCGGACGATGAATCCGGGCGTGACGAGGACGAGGGGCCGGTGCGCCAGGTGCAGGTGGGTGCCTTTTATATGGCCACCCATGAGGTGACTTACGAAGCTTTCGCCGTGTTCAAGAGCCGCGACAGCGACAGTTTCGCAAGTGCTCCCGGGACTCAATTCGATCCGGATCTGGTAGCGCGCCCCAGCCCTCCCTATGAGGATCCCGCCCATGGTATGGGCACGACAGGGCATCCGGCGGTCGGCATGACGCAGTGGAGCGCGCTCCAATATGCGCGCTGGCTGTCGGAAAAAACGGGTCAGTTCTACCGGCTGCCGACAGAAGCGGAGTGGGAATACGCCTGCCGGGCTGGCACGCAAACAGCCTTCAGTTTCGGCGACGAAGTCGCAGACCTGGAGGCCCATGCCTGGCATTACGGCAACAGCGGCGAAGTGTACCATGCGGTCGGAGAGAAAGCCCCCAATCCCTGGGGGTTGTTTGACATGCACGGCAATGCCGCGGAATGGACCCTGGATCAGTACGCGGCATCGTTCCTCAAGGACCTGGAGGCTGAACCGGCCGTTGACCCTTGGTCAGAGCCGACACGTCTGCATCCGCGTACCGTGCGGGGTGGGGCCTACGATGATGACCCCGAAGCCCTGCGCTGCGGCGCGCGCCTTGAGTCAACGCTGCGTTGGAAACGGCGCGATCCGCAAATCCCCCGCAGTATGTGGTGGAACACCGATTCACCGTTCGTGGGCTTCCGAATCATACGGCCGGCTGCGCCGCCATCTGCCGAAGAGCAGGAAATGTTCTGGTTGACCGTATTGGGCGGATAATTCGGCAACTGTTGCGATAACTTGGTAAATTCACTGCGTTAACATAGAAATCGGACTGATTATGGACACCAAGAACAGACCTGCCTCCTGGACCCGCCGCGACTTCGTCAAAGGCGGCACCGCCGCGGTCGTGGGATCCGCGGTTGCGAGCCAGTTCCCGCTCAGGGCCAGCGCCTACTACGGGGTGGACGATACCATCCGCGTCGGGCTGATTGGGTGCGGAGGCCGCGGCACAGGCGCGGCCGTACAGGCACTTCAGGCCGCTGAAAACGTGCAGCTGGTCGCTATGTGCGATGCCTTTATGGACCGCGTGGAAGAAAGTTACGGCAATATCGTCGCACCGGAGAATTCGGATCCGCTGCCGGAAGATGTGCTGGCGCGCGTGCAGGTGCCCAAAGAGCACATGTTTGATGGGTTTGATGGCTACCAGAAGGTGCTCCCGCTGGTGGATGTGGTAATCCTGACGACACCTCCGGGATTCCGGCCGGTGCATTTTGATGCGGCCGTGGAAGCCGGAAAGCAGGTGTTCATGGAGAAACCGCTGGCCACTGACGCGCCAGGTGTGCGCCAGATCCTGGCTACCGGAGAGAAGGCGCGGGCCAGGAAGCTTAATGTGGTGGTTGGCCTGCAGCGCCACTATCAGACGGTTTACCGCGAGTGGGTCAGCCGTCTGCATGCGGGCGCGATTGGGGACATTATCTTGGGACGCGTTTACTGGAATGGCGGCGGCGTGTGGGTCCGTGACCGGGCCTCGCTTGAAGAGGAAGCTCAGCGCAAGATCACCGAAATGGAGTACCAGATGCGGAACTGGTATTACTTCAATTGGCTGTGCGGCGATCATATTGTGGAGCAGCACATCCACAACATTGATGTCGGCAACTGGGTGATGAAGGGTCATCCCGTGCGCGCCCAGGGTCAGGGCGGCCGGCTGGTACGTACCGGTATGGATCACGGCGAGATCTATGACCACCACTTTGTGGAATTTGAGTATGCCAGTGGAGCCCGGGTGCTGAGCCAGTGCCGCCATATGCCGGACTGCATGAATCGCGTATCGGAAGGCTTTCATGGCAGCCGCGGTGCCGCGCCCAGTCCTGGAGAGATCATCGGTACGTTCGGCAATGTGATTTACAAGCATCGTGACAAAGATGACCCCAATCCCTATCAGGTTGAACACGATGAGCTGTTCGCAGCCATCAACGCCGGGGAATTCAAGTACGAGGATACCCAAAACGGTGCGGAGGCCACGATGAGCTCCATTATGGGACGTATGGCCACCTATACCGGGCAGGTGATTACCTGGGAAGATGCCATCAACGACGATGTGCAGCTGGTCCCGGACAAATTGGCGTGGGATGTGGATCCGCCTGTGATGCCGGATAAGCATGGCCGGTACAAGATCCCTCTTCCGGGCGTTGCTAAGCCCGACGCGTAGCGTGATGTCGTTGTGCTGCACGCTGTCATGGTTGGCAGCCGGTGCAGCCCTTGGGCAGCCCTTGGAGCGGTTTTTGTTTGACCGCCCCCAGATGGGGGCCGTGGTCCGCGTGGTGCTCTATGCGCCGGATTCAGTGCGGGCGCACCAGGCCGCCGCAGCCGCATTCGCTCGGATAGACTCGCTGAACGCACATTTGAGCGACTGGATTCAGGACAGTGAGCTCAATCGGCTGTCCAGGACTTATGGTCAGCCTGTTCAGGTAAGCGATGATCTCTGGATGGTTTTGAGTACGGCCCAAGCGATCGCAGCGGCCTCCGAGGGGCATTTTGATGTGACTGTGGGTCCGCTCACGCGATTGTGGCGCTGGGGGATGCGCAGGAATCAGCTGCCGAACCCGGCGGAGGTGGAGAAAGCGCTACGCTCGGTGGGCTACCGGTATCTGGACTTGGATGCTCTTCATCAGACCGCGCGGCTCTTGCGATCGGGCATGCGACTGGACCTGGGGGGAATTGCCAAAGGGTATGCCGCCGATGAGGCTTTACGTGTTTTGCAGGAGCTGGGCTACGCGGCATCTACGGTGGATGCCGGAGGAGATATGGCCATCGGCGCACCACCGCCGAACAGCGCAGGTTGGCCTGTGCAGATTACGGTTGCCGATTCGACCGGCCGCCGCGTGCGGAAGGAACTGATCCTGGCCCACTGCGGCGTGGCCGCATCCGGGGCCACATACCGGTTCATTGAGCACGAAGGCACACGCTTTTCCCACATAGTAAGCCCACTAACCGGCATGGGGATCACCTTTGATCGGATCGTTACTGTTGTCGCCTCCAGCGGGATGCAGGCGGATGCCTGGGCCTCAGCCTACAGTGTCATGGAGGCCGCGGCGGATCATGCCGTGTATCAGGCGCAATTGGATCTGTACCTGGTACAGCGTTCAGGCGGAAAGGAGCGGATGTGGGTCAGCCGGAATCGCGTGCCGGAGTAGATATGTATACGATAGTGTATATTGGTCTGGCTAAATGCAGGATTTCATGGATAAATCATTGGATCTTACAAGGCGGACTTTTTTGAAGGCTTCGGCTGCCGGTACGCTGGGGCTGATGGCATCGGGCAATTTTGCCTATGCGGGGGGCAGTGATGTGCTCAAGGTGGGGGTGATTGGTTGCGGCGGTCGCGGGACCGGCGCAGCCCGGGACGCTGTCGTATCGGCGGAGCAGGTGCAGATTACAGCTATGGGCGATCTGTTTGAAAACAGACTGGACGCGTCCATAGAGAACCTGCGCGATGAAATCGGCAATGCCTTCCAGGTGGATAAGGATCACAAGTTTGTGGGATTTGATGCCTATCAGCATGTCATCGCCAGCGATGTGGACATGATTATTCTGGCTACGCCCCCGGGATTCCGGCCGATGCATTTTTCGGCGGCCGTGGAAGCCGGCAAGCATGTCTTCATGGAAAAACCGGTTTCGGTGGATGTCGCCGGGGCCGTTGAGATTGTAAAAACCGGCAAAGTGGCTACGGAGAAAGGGCTGTCTGTGGTCGCCGGCACCCTGTACCGCCGGCAGAACAGCTTTGTGGAGGCAGTGCGCCGCATCCATGATGGCATGATCGGTCAGATCGTAGCGGCCCAGGAATACTACATGACCGGTCCGATCTGGCTCAGGCCCCGCAAGAGCGGGATGTCGGATATGGAGTGGCAATGCCGCAACTGGTACTACTTCACCTGGCTCAGCGGCGACCACATTGTGGAGCAGTTCGTGCACAATCTGGATGTGCTCAACTGGGTCCTCCAGGCCCATCCGGAGTCGGCGCTTGCTATGGGCGGACGCATTGAGCGCGTGGATCCGTCATACGGTCACATTTATGATCATTTCAGTGTGGAGTATCTGTATCTGGGCGGCATCCCGGTGGAGGCTAAGTGTCGCCAGATCAACCAGGCGACCAATCGTGTCACCAACAGGATCGTCGGTACCGAAGGCGTAGCGGAACTGCACCCGCGGTATTCAAAATTAACTTCGCACTCAGGTTCACTCCTGTATGAGATGACGGAGCCTGGCAACAACGGGTACGTGCAGGAGCACGCGGATCTGATCAGGGCCATTCGTACGGGAACGCCCATAAATGAGGCGCGCCAGATTGCCGAGAGCACGCTGACGGCGGTGTTGGGCCGTGAGAGCGCCTACACGGGACAGCTGCTTTCCTGGCAGGACCTGCTTGATTCCAATCAGGATCTGGTACCGAAGAAATTTGCGTTCGGCAGCATGCCGCTGCCACCGGTGCCGGTACCGGGCAAAACCAAACTCAACCGCGCGCCCGTCTGGCAGGATTTTACCGCGTCCGCCGGGTGAGCGCGCATCTGCAACCGACCATAGATGAGACGCCGTGATTTCCTGAAGACCTCCGCCATCGGGCTGACCGGCCTGGCCTTCGCGGAACCCCGCTGGCACGCCGGCACGATCCGCAAAGCGGTTAAGTTCGGTATGGTGGAGGAAGAGGGCATGTCCATATTGGAGAAGTTTCAGCTACTGAATGATCTGGGGTTTGACGGGGTGGAAATGGACAGTCCCAGCAGTCTGGACCGCGATGAAGTGATCGCCGCCCGGGATGCAGTAGGCCTTCCGATCCACGGCGTGGTCGATTCGGTGCACTGGCAGAAAACGCTGTCTGATGCGGATCCTGCGGTTCGGGCGGAAGGGGTGGCCGGATTGCGTACGGCGTTGGATGATGCGGCCGCGTACGGCGCGTCCACGGTACTGTTGGTTCCTGCGGTGGTGAACAAGAATGTGTCCTATGCGGATGCCTACACACGCTCGCAGGCGGAAATCCGTAAGGTGCTTCCGATGGCTGAGGAGCTGGGTGTCAGGATTGCCATTGAAAACGTGTGGAACATGTTTCTGCTCAGTCCGCTGGAGTGCGCCCGGTATGTGGACGAGTTCGAAACCGATGCCATTGGCTGGTATTTCGATGTCGGCAATATTGTCAATTACGGGTGGCCGGAACACTGGATCAGGACACTCGGTCATCGGATCCTGAAGCTCGATATAAAGGAGTACAGCCGCAGCAAACGGGATCAGGAAGGACCCTATGCCGGCTTCAGGGTGCCGCTGGGAGAGGGAGACTGTGATTGGCCGGAAGTTGTCAAGGCATTGGACGATATCGGGTATGAAGGCTGGGCTACGGCTGAAATTGCAGGCGGCGACACCGAGCGGCTGCGTGAAATCGCCGAGCGGATGAATCGCATCCTGCCCACCGTTCAGAAGTAATCAATCCTCAATGGAACGACGCGAATTTGTCAGGACCGGCCTGCTGGGTGCCGTTGCGGCTGGCTTTGGGCCTGCATCAACACCGCTGAAAGGCAACATCAATCATTCCGTGTGCAAGTGGTGTTATCCTGACCTGACGGTTGAGGAACTGGCACAGGCTGCGGCGACCATGGGCATAAAGTCCGTTGAGCTGCTGCACCCGGAGGAGTGGCCGGTACTCAATAAGTACAACCTTACGTGTGCGTTGCCGTTTGGTCCGGTCATTGATGGCAAGCGCCGCATCCCGGATGGCTTCAATGATCCGACCAACCACGAGTGGCTCATTCCGATGTTCAATGAGCGGATTGCCCAGGTGGCGGAGGCAGGGTATCCCAGTGTGATCTGTTTTTCCGGGAACCGCCGGGGCATGGATGATGAGACGGGCCTTGAAAACTGCGTGGCCGGGCTAAAGCACATTATTCCTACCGCGGAGCGTATGGGTGTCACGGTCTGTATGGAGCTGCTTAACAGCAGGGTTGATCATGCGGCCTACATGTGCGACCGGACCTCTTGGGGTGTGGAGCTGTGTGATCGGGTTAATTCCGACCGATTCAAGCTGCTTTACGACATTTACCATATGCAGATCATGGAGGGGGATGTGATCCGCACAATCCGGGAGTTCCATCCCTACATCGGGCATTACCACACCGGCGGCAATCCGGGCCGTAACGAGATTGATGACTCGCAGGAGCTCAATTATCCGGCAATCATGCGGGCCATTGTAGAATCCGGGTACACCGGATTTGTGGGGCAGGAATTTGTGCCGAGTCGGACACCGCTGATTTCTCTTCGGGAGGCGGTCCATACGTGTGACGTGTAGGTACAGTCAGCTCAATCAAAGAATTTTGTCATGAACAGGCGTGATTTTGTTTCCACCGGATTAATGGGTGCGGCGGCATTGGGCTGCGGCACGATGCAGGCCCATGAGTCGGGGGCTGCCTTCAAACTGAAGTATGCCCCGCATTTTGGGATGTTCAGCAACAGTGCGGGCGGTGATCTGGTGGACCAGATCATGTTTGCCGCCGACCAGGGCTTTACCGCTTGGGAGGACAACGGGATGAAGGGCCGCTCAGTAGAGGTGCAGGAGCGCATTGCCCGGGCGATGGCGCAGCGGGACATGCAGATGGGTGTCTTTGTGGCACACACGATTCACTGGCGCGAGCCGAATCTGGCGGGGGGTGATGAAGATCTGCGGGCGCAGTTTTTGAATGAGATTGAGGAATCCGTAGAAGTGGCTAAGCGTGTCAACGCCACTTGGATGACCGTGGTGCCCGGCTTTGTGGATTTGCGGCTGGACATGGGCTATCAGACCGCAAATGTGGTGGAAAGCCTGCGCCGGGCCAGTGACATACTGGAGCCGCATGGTCTGGTGATGGTGTTGGAGCCGCTCAATCCGCTCAATCATCCGGGCCTGTTTCTGACCAAGATTCCGCAGGCCTACCAGGTATGCCGCGCGGTGGACAGTCCGGCCTGCAAGATTCTCAATGATCTGTATCACCAGCAGATCACCGAGGGCAACCTGATCCCGAACATTGATCGGGCCTGGAGTGAGACCGCGTATTTCCAGATTGGTGACAATCCCGGCCGCAAGGAGCCTACCACCGGCGAGATCAATTATAGGAATGTGTTCAAGCACATTCACTCCAAGGGCTTTACGGGTATTTTGGGCATGGAGCACGGCAACTATCAGTCCGGCAAGGAGGGTGAGGAGGCCCTGATTGCCGCTTACCGCTCGGTGGACGACTTTTGACCATCAGCCATCGGTGATTCCGATTGCGAAACCGCGGTGCGTCAGAACTGATGCCCGGCAAGTGCCGGAGTGGGCAATCCACGGGCCATTGCATTCACTGGGTATCCCAAAGGCCTTTGCAACAAAAACGGTCTGCTATCTACCCTCAATTGGGCGGCCTTGATCTAAACCCCGAGAGTGCCCATGGTACGGTAGGCGACCCTTCGTTTGCAGAAGCCAGGCGGCAACAGCTCAGTTACTATATGCCACCCGATCTCTCCCGTAATCACTTACGACTCCGTGAGTTACATGGCCTGCCTCAGCAGAGCTGGCGAAGATTGCCATCCCCAAAAGCTGGAGCAATACCCCCATTGAATACTCTACCCACAGGCATGAGGGAAGAGCCCAATTTCTTGTATGTTGTTAGTGCTCGCTGTGAGCTTTTCGGTTTTACCGGTTTCAGGTGGTCCGCGCCCGAACGGTTCAGCACGCGCACATCCCGGGTTGCCACCATGGTCAGGAATTGGGCAAAATGCAATTAAGCGAAACCCTCAGATTTT
Organism: Bacteroidota bacterium; assembly: GCA_028873925.1. Classification (GTDB taxonomy): domain Bacteria; phylum Bacteroidota; class Rhodothermia; order Rhodothermales; family Bin80; genus JAPPNA01. The sequence continues at coordinate 9,366 of JAPPNA010000085.1, forward strand.
CCGTGGCACTTCTGCTATTGCTGTCTGGATGGGAGCCGCGGCCAACCCCGGTGCGCATTGGGGTCGTAGGGCTGGTGCACGGTCATGTGGGGTGGATTCTGGGGCGGGAGGATCTGCAGGATGTGGAGGTGGTGGGTATCGCCGAGGCCGACCGGGAACTCGCACAGCGATTTGCAGAACGGTTTGGCTTCAACATGCGGATGGTCTACAGTACCGTGGACGAAATGTTGGACGCGACCCAACCGGAAGCCATCACCGTGTTTTCCAACATTCATGACCATCTGGCGGCGACCGAAGCGGCCGCGAAGCGCGGCGTACATGTGATGGTGGAAAAACCGCTGGCGGTCTCGTTGGATCATGCCTTGCAAATGAAGGCACTGGCCGATTCTGCTGGCATCCACCTGCTCACCAACTACGAAACCACCTGGTACCCCACCGTTCATTACACCAAGAATCGCCTCCGGGACTTGGGACAGTTGCGGAAGATCGTCATCCGGGATGGCCACGAGGGACCCATTGAAATAGGGGTCGGTGAGGAGTTTTCCTCGTGGCTGCTGACGGAAGAGAAAAACGGCGGCGGCGCAATCATGGATTTCGGGTGCTACGGGGCAAATTTGTCAACCTGGCTCATGGATGGCGCACGGCCAACCTCAGTGACCGCGGTGACCCAGGTGTTCAAGGAGGTGCCCTATGGCGAGGTTGATGATGAAGCCACTATCATTCTCACCTACCCCGACGCACAGGCGATCATTCAGGCATCCTGGAATTGGCCCTTCAGCCGCAAGGATATGTCAGTGTACGGTACGGCAGGGTACATTATGGCCGATGATGCCAAACGGGGACGCGTCCGAATCGGAGCCGATTCAGAAGCCCATTTTGAGCTGGATAGTGAGATGACCGACCCTTTCGTCTATCTGGCTGGGGTGGTTCGCGGCCAAATTGACCCTGGCAACGATCTTTACTCGCTGCCTGTCAATATGGTGGTCATGGAGATTCTGGATGCTGCGGTGGGGTCTGCCAAGAGCGGCAGGACCGTGCTGCTGGATCCCTAACGAGGGGCCCATTCAGGCGGGCGGTACTCTTTCGGGGCCTGATCCGCAATACGTTCAAAGGCATAGTACCCGTACACCACCACGCCGTACGGGTCGATCACTTCTCCGTTCTGATCCACCAATGTGGGTCCGTGGTTCAGCTCCATGAATGAACGCTGAGGGCCTGGTCGCGCCCATTCAGCCATCCGCTGCCAGCGCCGGAATGCTTCGGTCTCAAACTCTCCGGTGTATACGATCTCAAGTATGCCGTGAAACGTGAGCAGATGCTCCAGCGGGGTAGGGCCGGGTTCAAGGAGGGTGCCGGGGTCCACCCGGAATCTTCCGGCACTGCGGTCAAACGAAGAGCGCCGCAAGACTTCAAATCCCTCGTCTGCGGTACGTTGCGCAATCAGAGCCAGAAGAAAATGACGCTGCGAGCCCAGAAAAGCCTGTCGCCGGCCGGCCTCCCAGAAGGCCGCCTGCGCGCTGTCCGCCGGTTCAAGCTCGGTGTAGGAGGGGTCACCATCGTATTTGATCGTGCTTCCGAAATGCTCGAATTCCTTCAGGTAGTACCGGATGTGGTACCCGAGGGCGCGATTTTCAATAATCAGGGGTGCACTGGCGGAAGCCGACAGATTACCCAGTCTGCTCTTGAAACTGAGGACATGGGGATTGACGATGGTGGTCTCGGAGCTGTTGGTTGTTTCGCCAAGAAACAGGCGCTCAAATTTGAGCAGCCGCCGCTGCCAGCGCCGGGCCTGCCGGGCATTTACCACTACTTCCTCTAACGGAACGGCTTTACTCGGCAGACTGAAGGAGAACTCGTAGCGTTGGTCGGCGCGGATGAGCGTATCGCGGATAGCCGGCGCATAGCCGAGCATCGTGATCATCAGCCGATGGGATCCGGGCGGCACCCGGCTGAGGGCAAATCGTCCATGGGCATCGGATGAGGTGCCCAGCAGTGAGGAGGCGATGAACACATGAGCATCCTGCAGCGGCATACCGGAGGCGGAATCCACCACCGTGCCCTCAAAGGTGGCGTATTGCGCGTATACAGGATCGGCGAAGCACAGGCATACCGCCAGCAGCAGGCCCTTAGTAGCTGCTATCCGCGATCCAGGGACGATACTCCCTGGGCATTTGGTCACCCACGCGTTCATACGCAAAATACCCTCCGTAGAATGTTACGCCGTACGGATCAAGCGTATCCCCCTTCAGGTCCACGACCGTGGCCCCCTTGTCCAGCCTGATGGTGGAAGTCTGGTATCGTGCTCGTCCGGTGCGGCGCTGGAGCGCCAGGAAGGCGGCGGTCTCAAGTTCATTCACATACACAATGTCAATGAATCCCTGGAAGTCAAGAATGCGTTCATCAGGTCCGCTGCCGGCACGAATGATTTCGCTGGCCTTGATCGGGAATCGGTTGCTGGTATTGCCGAATCCGGCCTGTCCCCGTTGCAGGGCAGGTGTCCCGCCCGATCCCGGACTGCTGTAAATCCTGTACCCCTGCTCTTCAACCTGATCGTTGATCACTGCTAGCAGGAAGTGTCGGAACGAGCCGTAGAAGGCGGAATCCCTCCGGGCATTCCATTGAGCAGATTCCTCGGCACTTGAAGGCTCCAGCGGCTCAAACAGGGGCTCGCCATCCCACCGCGTACTGGTGGGCTCAGAAACAAACTCATTCAGAAAATATGTCAGTTTGTATCCCAGTCCCCTGTTCTCTATGATCAGCGGTTCGCTGGACTGCGCCCGGAATTCCCCGCCGCGCCCGGAAAAATCAATCACCTCGGGGTTGAGGATCTTCGTTTGCCGAGCATTGGGGCTTTCACCGATAAACAGCTCCGTGAACCGCTCCAGCTGCCGTTTCCACCGCCGATTGTCCGCAGTTACAGTAAGCGCACCCAGTTCGTAGACCTTTTCGTGCAGCTGAAAATCCCGCGTGTACACGCGGGCTTCGCGGACAAAGAGGTCTTCATGCTGCGACTGATACCCAACACTCGAAACCACCAGGCGCAGCGTACCCAACCCTACGCCGGGGATCGTGTATCGGCCGGCATCGTCTGTTGTGGTGCCGACCGTGGAGGTGGCGATAAAGACATTAGCGTTGGATATGGGAGCTCCGGTGGTGTCGGTCACCGTGCCGCTAAGCGTGGCGGCAATCTGAGACAGGGCGGTCCCTGCCGGCACGGTAAGCAAGAGCAGCAGGAGTGTACGGCGCATCAGCTATGATTTGTAGAATTCAACCCGTCTTCCGGCCATATCGACAACACGCTCAATAAGCGTGCCACGCTCCTCTTCGGTCAGGGCCGTGAAGGATCGGGCCAGTTCAATTTTTTCCTGAAGCTGGTTGATATTGTCAGGCCCGGTAACCAGCACGCTGATCGGAAGGGACCATGCGAAGTACAGGGCATCTCTGATGGAGATTCTGTTGGGTACCACCCTCGGATTGCTGCCGTGCTGGCCATGACTGCTGCCGCCGAAGAATCCTCCGTTGGCCAGCGTTTTCATAGCGATGACTCCTATGTCCCGGTCCACCAGTTCCGGTAGTACGGTGCGCACAAAGCTCTTATAACTCACATCCGCGACATTCACCGGCATTTGGACCGTCTGGAAGATATCTGTTGAGGCCAGCATGTGGCGGTGAGCGGCCGGATCGTTGTGTCCTGTAAATCCGATATGGCGGGTCTTGCCTTCACGTACCGCCTCCAGTGCGGTATCCAGCAGGCCGCCTGCAATTCGGCCATCCACATCCTGCGGTGTCATGATAGCATGCACCTGCCATAAGTCCAGGTAGTCGGTATTCATGCGCTTCAATGAGGCCTCCAGATGCCTTCGGGCAGCCCGCCCTGTCCGTGCGGTGGTCTTTGTCATCAGGTATACCTGATCCCGATACTTCGGGGACAGGAAACGGCCAAGGTAGCGCTCGCTTCCGCCGGATTGGTACGACTCGGCTGAATCATAGAAACGGATGCCTCCAGCCATGGCAACCTCCACTGCCTCCTCAGCGACGCGCTCATTCATGCGCCCCAAGTGCCAGCCGCCCAATCCCAGCATGGTCACATATTCGTCCGTACTGCCCAGGCGCCGGCGGGGTAGCTCATCATCAGCAGGAACTTGGCGGGAGACTGCCGGCACCATGATGCCAGCTGCAGCAGCCCACTGGAAAAATTCTCTTCGATTCATGGGGTCATTATTGGGTTGGCTCGGACCACGGCCAATTGACGCAAGTCTCAATACCGGGCAGCATCACATAATCTGCTCTGCCCTTCATGACCACCGTGGTAATGTGGCTGTCCTCCAGGAGTTTTCTGGCAGTGGCCAGCGTCTTCCCCGACACGGAAACATCATCCACCAGCAGTAGGGTCCCGCCATCCGACGGAGGTGCCCATTGGGCGATCAGTTTGGGGTCTGCATATCGTGGGCGGTTCTGACGGTCACGGTAATTGAGCCAGAGGATCGAAAGGGGCAGATCAAGATGGAACGCAATCAGGGTGGCGGGCACGATTCCACCGGATCCAATCCCCACGACCCGGTCCGCATCAGGTAAGGGGGCTGAGCGGATGGCCCCGGCGATCCTGTCCAGCGTGACGGTTTGTCTTGCGGCGATCTGACTCACGGTGTCTGCGACATTGTGCTGCAGCTTAATATATTGGATGCTTGCACGCCGGGCACGGTAGAGGATTCGGGTGCCCGATCTATTGTGCTCGTACTTGGGATAAAGCGGTCTGATCTATGTCGTGTGTGGTGGTAACGGGAGCCAGTCAGGGAATTGGAGCGGCGATTGCAGCTGCATTCGCCGAATCAGCAGATTTGCCGATCGCGCTGGTGGCGCGGACGCAGAGCAACTTGGATCGGGTGGCCGATCAGACCCGAGGAGTGACTTTTTCTTGTGATGTTACCCGCGGCGACGCAGTCAGTGCAATGGCTCAGGAGGTCATTACGCGGTTTGGCGCGCCTGCCGTGCTGGTCAACAATGCGGGCCGGTTTGTTCCGGGATCCATTATGGACACCGACACATCAGCATTCATGGATCAGTTGGAGGTCAATCTGGTGAGTGGTTATATGGTGACCCGGGCGTTTCTGCCTGCGATGCTGGAGCAGGGGGCGGGGCACTTGTTTTTCATGGGATCGGTCGCCTCCATCAAGGCCTATCCGGGGGCCGCCGCCTATTGTGCCGCTAAGCACGGGCTCCTGGGGCTGGCCCGCTGTTTACGTCAGGAGACCAAGTCCGCCGGACTCCGCGTGACGACCCTGATGCCGGGCGCTACGCTGACTCCCAGTTGGGATGGCTCCCAGCTGCCCCCGTCCAGGCTCATGGATGCCGCGGACATCGCCCAGACGGTCGTGGACATCTGGCGCTTAAGTCACCGGACGGTGGTTGAAGGCATCGTGCTTCGCCCACAGGAGGGTGATATCTGAGGTTGGGATGACGGGTGTTGACAGGGCTGGGGCCGGTTTTTCCAAAACCGTAACAATCCAGCGTAAAATCCTGCGGCTGATCACTTTATCATTGACGGGACACGGTTTTCAAAGATTGATGATTTCGGCAATTGGCTCCGGCCAGATTGATTGTCAAAAGGATGAGTGCTGGAACAGGCAATGGCATCTTACGACATGATTGTACTGGTTGATTTCGACAATTTGCGGGGACAATGGCGTAGTGGGCGCTTGTCACAGGTGATCGACCTGTTGACTGACAGACTCTACGCCTCGGAGGTCCGCAGTGGGAGCGAGGTCAGATTTAGGCTCTACGGAGGATGGTTCTTTAACGTTCGGCCCTCATACCAGGCCGCGGAATTGTTGACACAAATCTCCTCCAGCGAGTTCCCCAGGTCGCGCAGGATTCCAGGTAGTGGTGATAGGGTGATGGTCCATGTAGAATTGGCCAAATCGCTGGCCTGCGACCCCACGCAGGTGCTCACCCATACCTTCAGGCACAATCGTCCACCTCGGAAACTCACTTGCCGTAAAATGCCGTTCGATGGGTGTGCGTACATGCACGACTGTAGGCTATGGGCAGTCCGTAAACTAGTCCAACGCAGTCAGTGCCCCGGCAAAAAGTGCGAAACGAGACTACCTCAAGTGCTCAGGCGCTCGGAGCAAAAGCTGGTTGATTCCATGATGGTGGCGGATCTGGCCCATTACGCCAATAATCCAGCGCGGCCTGTTGCGGTAGTGTCTGGTGATGATGACCTGTGGCCCGGAATCCGCCTAGCGTTACTTAGCGGAGTGCGTGTGACGCACATCGTTCCCGATGGGCACAAGTATCGTTCTAGAGCATATAAGGGGTTGACGACGAACCTGTATTCCCGGGTCAACATTTAGCTACGCCAGTAATGACAGATCTTGCTTCCTTTGAGCGCATTGTTACGAGTTTCGTGGACGATTACGATTTTCGGCGTGGAATTCTCATAATGGAACGCGGTGACGAACTCGTAGAGGTTTCCGTTACCGCCACTCCCAAAGGAATCACAGTGACCAGAGACGGAGGTGCGTTGCCGGCTACAGAATGGATCTACAAGGACCTTGCTAAGCTGGAATTACTGGCACGCAGGATCGTTGACCTCGTTCATCCGCCGGAGCATTTTGTGTCCCCGCGCGGCAAACTCGTTGATGGTGTGGATGTGGATCCTGATGGCACCGAACGAACGATTGATGATGCGTGCGGCACATTGCGAAATGTCTTGGGACGACCCCTGGCCGGGACTACATCTGTCCTCTATCTGACTTCCGAAGCCGGTGAAGGTAAGACATCCCTGATAGAGCAGGTTGCCGTGCAACAGGCCGAGGCATACTTGAAGAAGAAGGCAGATTGGCTTCTGCTGCCGGTACCTCTCGGAGGCAGGCCATTCCTACGACTTGATGATGCTATTGTTGCTGCGTACGTAAACAGGCTCAAATTCCCATACTGGTATTACGGGGGGTTCATTGAGCTCGTGCGCCTGGGAGCTATTGTGCCCGCGTTCGATGGCTTTGAGGATATGATCGCAGACTCGCGGTCTCAAGCGGCAAGGTCCGCTTTCAAACATCTGATTGGCGAGCTGGAATCCCAAGGCAGTATTCTCGTTGCCGCGCGTCGGGCATTTGTTGACCTGTCATTTGGAAGCCAAGCGGACCTGTGGAAGGCTGAATCTCCGGGTCAGGATGTGCAGTTGCGTCGATTGGCTCTCAATAGATGGGATAAGAGCGTGTTTCTCCGGTATGCACGAAAGAGGCAGGTAATCCTGCCCGAGGCACTTTATGAGGATGTGACGGAACAGCTGCGCACCCCCAAGCATCCAGTGCTGACCCGAGCGGTGTTGGTGAGGCGCTTGATTGATGTAGCGCTGGAGGAGAATGACCTTTCGGCGTTCCTTGCCCGAATCAGCGAAGATCAGACGAATTATTTTTATGAATTCGTTGAAAGCATCGTTAGGCGGGAAGTTGAGTACAAATGGCATGATCTGTCGGGGGACAAGAATGCCCGCCTACTGAGTCTGGAGCAGCACCATCAGCTGCTCTCCATGTTGGCAGGCGAGATGTGGCTGTGCTCAGTTGAAATGCTGGGGAGGGAGATGCTGGACATGGTGGTGGAGATTTTCGCGGAAGATCAGGATCTTCCACCCTCTGTTGCATGGCAGGTACGTGAGCGCATTGGTGACCACGCTCTCCTGCATGTGCAGAGAGAGAATAGACGTGACACCGTGGAATTTGATCACGATGACTTCCGCTTGTTCTATTTGGGGCAGACCCTTGGACACGCTTTGGTTAATGCTGATGCTACATCCGTCGAACAGATCTTGGATACTAAGACTCTGACCGCACCAGCTATCGCTGAAGCGACCCGTCTCGTACGACAGGCCAGACCCACGGCCGCGCGCGAAGTGTTGGACCTCCTGGATGAGACCCTTAAGTATGCATCTCAGGTGTCATATCTCAGAGAAAACGCGGGAATGCTCCTGCTTTCACTGCTTGACAATCTGGGTATCGGGCACACCATCAGGAGGGGTACTTTTGGACTGGATTCTCTGGCGGGACGCAGTTTTTCAGGTCTCGTCGTGAAAGATTCATCTTTTGCTGCGACCAGACTTAAGGACACTCAACTGCACCGGTGCACCTTTAGTCGCTGCCGCTTTGAGAGGCTGGTTATCGATGAACCACGGGACATTCAGCATACGGAGCTGAATGAGTGCCAACTGGATTCGATCGCAATAGGCCAAAGCGGTGGTGAGATGCGCTCTTACTTTGATACTGCGGATATTCGCTGGCAACTCAATCATCACGGATTCAGCCTTGGTGCGCAGGGCCAGGACGAGGACGCGGCGGAGACTCCATCAGGAACGATTTCAAGCTGGATATAGCCCTTAAATTCCTCAACATGTTCCTGAGAGCGACCTCGCTGCCGGAACAGACGATCCGCACCAGACTCGGCGGGAAGGCGGGCTATTTCTTCAACAAGGAATTACCCGTGCTGCAGCGATCTGGAATTGTAGGGGACTTTGGGTCCTCCAGCCGCCGGATGAGGCTAATGGTGCCCTTGGACAAAATTGAAGAGGCCAATAGGAACGCTAGGGGGTCATTTGACAAGTTCATCAGCTCATTTTGAATCGATTTGTCGGAGGATCGCAGATAGATGGATCCACGGATCCTAAATCAAATTGCCCGCAAAATGGATCAGTCTGCCTCATTGCGGTATCCCATTGGGTACCGTGAGAAACCGTCCGTAGTAACGTCGGCCCATCGGGCTGCATGGATCGAGGAGATCAGGGCGGCACCCGGTGCCCTGCGCAATGCGGTCGCCGATCTCACGCAAAACCAACTGGACACTCCCTATCGGCCGGGCGGGTGGACCATCCGGCAGGTGGTGCACCACCTGCCGGACAGCCATATGAACGCCTATATCCGCTTCCGTTGGACCCTGACGGAAGAGGCACCGGTCATCAAGACCTACCGCGAAGCACAGTGGGCGGAATTGCCGGATGGTAAGTCGGGTGATATTGAGCTTTCCCTGAATCTGCTGGAAGCCCTGCACCGGCGCTGGGTGGTCCTGCTGCGGTCGCTGAATGAGGAAGACTGGAAACGGACCTGCGTGCATCCCGAGGATGGTCCGAGGTCACTTGAGGATTTTCTGGCGGTGTACGCGTGGCATGGAAAGCATCACATTGCTCATATTCAGTCGCTAAGGGAGCGCCGCGGCTGGCAGTAGCAGGGGGGTGTTAGCACCTGCCGTTCAATACGGCGTGTCGGTCAGGGCTGCTCCACCTGTTCAACGGCGGGGCTGTTGCCGCCGTAGAAGGAGGTGTCCAGATTGCGGGTGGCCAGAATAATGAGCAGGGGCAGCACAAAGAATATCAGCGCAATATACCCGAACGCATAGGCCCTGTTTTTCACCACGAGTCTACCTAGCCATTCGGCCAGGACTATCGGGATCTGTCGCAGGCGCTTGAACGGCAGGAATAGCAATACGCCGCAGCAATTGAACATCAGATGCGCCAGCGCGACCTGCAGCGCAAACATACCGTGCTCACTGCCGCCACCGGCAAAGACCAGTGCGGCTAACAGTGCGGTAATTGTGGTGCCGATATTCGCACCCAGGACAAAGGGGAAAATCTGAGACACCGTTACGATCCCGGCACCCACCAGCGGCACCGTGACCGAGGTGGTAATGGACGAGCTCTGCACCATCACCGTGACCAGTGTACCAAACAGCAAAGCGACAACGGCGGGACCGAACAGATAATTGTTGATCAGACGTTCGGACCGTCCCAACAGCAGGGCGCGCAGCATGATCACCAGATAACGGAGTGATAGGAACAGGCATGTTACGCCGACGATCAGTACCAATACGCCGTTCTGGCCCATCAGGTCGATCATCAACCCTACTACCGGAGCGGTCAGCACCTCAACAAAGTTGAGCAGCTCAGTTCCGCCTACATCTGACAGCGCGTTTGCCAGGCCATCCGCGGAACGAGACAGAAAGCCCGTGACCAGCTCCAGCGGAAAAAAGATGGCTACGGCCATGAGATTGAAAAAATCATGCACTGTCGCCGCACCCATCGCACGCCCGAATTCATCCTTACGGACGATATGTCCCAGCGATACGATGGTATTGGTCACGCTGGTGCCGACGTTGGCCCCCAGCATAATAGGAATCGCCCCCGGCACGGTGAGTCCGCCTGCAGCCACCAAGCCGACCACCAGGGACGTAACCGTGGATGAGCTCTGCACCAGCGAAGTGGCCAGAATGCCCACAAACAGGCCCACAAACGGATTGGCCGTGGACTGAATCAGACGTTCCGCGAACCCGGATCCGAGGAGCTTGACCGACTCCCCCATAAGCTCAAGACTCGCGAAGAACAACAGCAGCACGGCTAGGAGGGCCAGAATGCGCAGCAATGTGGCGGACCGACTCATAAATTCGGGCGGTTATCGTGGGGCAAGAGCAGGACTACTTTACCAGTGTCATCGTGTGGGCCATGCTGCCGGATTCGGTATCCAATCTGTACATGTACAGCCCGCTGGGCAGATGAGAGGCATCATAGGTCACTTTATAGGTGCCGGCCGCCATCTGCTCATCCACCAGGACGCTGATTGCGCGTCCCATCAGGTCGTAGACCGTAAGGCGTACGGATTGGGCCTGATCCAGACCAAATTCGATCGTCGTGCTCGGGTTGAAGGGATTGGGATAATTCTCTCCCAATCCAATGTCCGCCGGAACCGGCCCGTCCACGCCCTCGACCGCTACCGCAAAGTCTCCCACAAAACCCAGTTCATTGAGCGCGGTCCATCCCGTCAGCCAGTGATCAGCTCCGAAGGCACCGACAAAACTGACCTCGGTAAAAAATGTGTCATTGGCCGGATACGGAGAGCGCGCCATGGAAAAGGCCGGGCTTTCACTGAATGGACGCGGATCCAGCATGCCGCCTCCCTCAAGGCCGAAGGGGCCTTCAACACCACGGTCGATCCCGCGGAGCATCGGGTCGGCGGCTACGTTGCCGTTGGCCCGCAGATGCCCGAGCACCGCCGCACCGAAGGCCGGATCGTCCACATCAATCCAACTGGTCAGGTCCGGGCCTGCACCGAAATCCCACCATAGGTTGTGGTGCAGGGCAAGATCCCCGGCCTCAAAGCGCTGGCGGCTGTCCTCCGTCTTGGATCCCGTGTTATCAATGTCCTCAATATGCAGGGCAAATCCACCTTTGCTTGAATTGAATTGCGTGAAAATGGAGTTGTGATAGAAACCACCGGTATTGTCGCGGAACATGAGCATTTCGCCGCGATCCGACTCAGGGGACGCCGACGAGCCTGCGCCGACATAAGTGGCATTGTAGATGGTGGGACGGGCATACGGTTGGAAGTGCTCATCTCCGCTGGCCCCATCCTGCTCGGCCGCTGCTCCGGCCTTGTCGGGTGCCTGAAGTACAAACCAGAACTGGCCGTTTCCCCGCCAGCCCTGATCCCAGTCCACGGCATCGTCGGAATTAAAGACGCTCACGAAGTACCTGATGCTGACCGTGCCGCCGAAGAATTCCACGCCATCGTCACCACTGGCATAGACCTCAATGTACTCCAGCGTGGTACCGCTGCCGACCGCGCCAAGCGTGAGGCCCTGGATTTCATTGCCATCGCTTTCCCCAATGTTGATCCCAGTATGGCGGATGGACGCATAGCGCATCACCCCGGAATCGTCGTCGTCATGGTTGCCGCCGTATTCCGCACGAGTGTCGCCATCCGCCAGCACCTCGTTGACCCCTTCAATCTCCCTGAAATCACCATTCGCATCGCCCGGGTTATTGGTTTGCGCACGGCCCAGAATGACCACGCCGCCCCACAGGCCGCGATCAGTGTAATCCAACAGGTCCGGTCCGGAAATATTGTCCTGGACTGACGTGAAGATAATGGGCTTGTCGGCGGTACCCTCGGCCATAATCCTGCCGCCGCGAGCGATCACCAGACCGGCGGCATCCACATTCTGTGTGTCTTCGGCCTTAATGACCGTGCCGGCCTCAATTGTCAGTACGGCTCCCTCTTCAACGATGACGAGCTCGTCCAGCCTGTATACATTCTTAGCGGTCCAGGTTACTGCCTGTCCTGCCTGAATGGAGGCATCTGTAACCAGGATCACCGGGCGCATTTCAACATCCGGATTCTGGGCTTGGGCCAGCGTTGGAAGCAGCGGGGCAAGGAAGAAAGCAAGATGTTTCATGGTCAGCAGTAATGGAAAGCGCACTGCCGGTCCGTTAAGACATCCCGACACGATTCACCGGAGCGGCCGGCCGCAGTCGCGATGCGTTGCCCGTGCGGGAGAAACCATACCGGCAGGTCCACATGCTGTGGCTCAGTCAATGACATAGGTGATTCCCACAGAAAAAATGCGTCCTCTTGAAAACGACAGGTAGTCATAAGTCTGACCCTTGAAGGTCTGGATCTGCCGCACGCTGGTGCCCAGGAGATTCTTGGCCGAAAGCTTGACACGGAAGTTTATCGGCAGATCCTGGGTGAAGGTGACATCCAGATCACGACGCGCTTTTTCAAAGACATCCGGCGTAGCTCCCTGGGTCACCGCCAGCAACCGGTCGCCGAACACGGTGTAGTACACCCCAAGTGTGGTGCCCGTACGGAAGTTTTCGTAGCTCGCATTGAGATTCAGCAGGTACGGAGACTGCCCCTCCAGAGATCGGGTGGTGGCAGCACCAGGGTCGGAAGCCCGGATGATGATCAGCTCTTCTTCCGGAATATCCACCACCGACTGGACCCGGGAAAAATTGCCGCCCAGAGAGATATCGCGAAGCACGGGGACCTGTATCCAGGTATCCAGCCGCTTGCGGGCCTCAAATTCAGCCCCATACACACGGGCTCGGTCCACATTCTGAAAGGACACGAAGCGGCCTTCGCCCACATTGCGGAGCACTCGTTCAATGGGATCCTCAAACGTCTTGTAGAATCCGCTGACTGCCAATAGCTCGCCGGAGCGCATAAACCACTCCCAGCGCACATCAAGATTGGTGATCAGGGTACGGTTCAGCAGGGGATTGCCCTCCTGAATATCGCCCCCGACAAAGTTGAAGCTCTGAAACGGTGCAAGCTCCCGGTAGGTCGGGCGCGCCAGCGTCCGCGTTGCCGCCAGGCGGGCGTTCATGTTCTCGCCCAGCGCCATCACCACATTCAGGGCCGGCAGCCAGTCGGTCTGGCGCAACACGCCGCGGCGCAGGGAGTCGGGGAGCATGTCATCAAAGCTCTCGGTGACCATTTCCGTGGACTCAACACGGGCACCGCCGATTACACGCACGGTACGCGCAAGCGGCATATCAAGCATGACATACCCGGCCCGAACATCTCGTGAGGCATCATAATTGGCCCGGTCCGGGGAGTTTTCCAGCACATACAACCCGGCATTGTAGGCAGTGATGTCACCGAGTGAGAGTGTGTCCCGGACCCCCAGGTTAACCTCATTGAAGTAGGCCGCCGGATCGCCGTGAAAATCGGAGAAACTGATTTCGCGGCCTTCCACATACTCAAACCGCCGCTGGCGGAACTCACGCTGCGAGTCGTCATAACGCGCGCCGAAGATCACGCGGGCCCCCAGGCCGTTCCATTGCCGGAACGGAATCGTAACATCCAGGATGGCTCCCCGGGTGTCTTCCTCCAAGTCCCGAAAATACCGTTGAGGGGGTGGGGCGTTGCCGCCGCCGAGTGTCCAGGTGGTGTCGAGTCCACCGGAGGTCTCAAAGATGTTTCGGTCGGATGAGAAGAACCGCAGATCCGGCTCATTCTGGGTGTTGCGCGCTACCGAGACACTCCACGCCATCTGAATGAGTCGGAATCCATGCTCGCCGCGCAGCTGATAACTGCTCATCGACCGCTCTTTGTAGTCCAGGGATCGGGTGAAAAAGGTGGCGTTTCTGCTCTGGTCACGGTATCCTCCCAGCATGGTGGCTTGACTGGTTCCGCTCTGGGTGCGCAGCAGTGTGAAGGCGAACTCATGGTTGTCAGCTGGCTGGAAGGCCAATGTGCCGGAGCCGCCCCAGTTCACTTCGTCAGTCCCGCGCACATTCATAAAGGAGCCTGCCTCAAGCGGGTCTGCACGCGTAATGAGGGTCAGGTCCAGATCCGGCCCGAAATATGTGGTGCTGATCAGGTTTTCGGAACCGGCCACATCGCCGCCAACCAGTCGCCACTGGCTGAATACGCCATCGTCATAGTACTGGTAGCTGCGATTGTACGTCAGGCTACCGCTGAGTCCGAGAGGATGCCCCAGGATGTGAAGCTTACCGCCACCGGCGACTGATAAGCTGCGGTTGATCGGAGTAGAGGTCCGACTGGGATACATGATGGAATTGAACGCGCGCGCAAAGCTATTCAGGGAATCTGCGCGTGCCTGCCGGATGGCATTGGTTATGCCGGTTCTCAGGTCGCGCAAGTCAGCTTCCCGTGGCATCGGAGCTCCAGGCGCTTTGTCGCCGAGGATCCCCGGCAGTGCCCGCAGGCCATCGTCGCGTCCGATCCAATCAGTCGGGCTGCCCTCGTAGGTCAGAAAATTGTCAATTCGGCTGGACTGATCGTCGTAGGACCCCGATATGGACAATTGGAAGGTGAAGCGGTCCGGGAACGCTTTGGTGGCAACATCGACCAGCCCACCGCTGAAATCCCCCGGCTTGTCAGGGGTGAACGTCTTAAGCGTAACGATCTTATCAATCAGCGCCGCCGGAAACAGGTCCAGCTGTACCGCTTTACGGTCAGGGTCGGCACTCGGCAACGTGGAGCCGTTCAGCGTGGTATTGGCATAGCGGTCTCCGAGGCCCCTGATATAGACGTATCTGCCTCCGACCACCGACGCGCCGGTCACTTTGGTCATGGCTGCAGCCGCGTCGCCGGATCCTGACCGGCTGATTTGTTCTGACCCGATGGCATCACTGACCGCGACCGCCTTTGCGCGCGACCGCAGCAATCCGGCTTCGGAGCCTTCAATCACGGATGCCTCAATGGTTACTTCGTCGTACTCAAGTGCCTCCGGATAAAGTTGGATTTCCAGTCGGGTCAGCTCGCCGGCTGTGACCACCACATTCTCAACGGTGACCGCTGTATAACCCAGATAGTTGACGATGAGCGTGTGAATCCCGGCCTCCGTTTCAAAGGAAAAATCACCGTTTAGATCTGTCGCATCGCCGGTTACGGTGTTGGCCACGGTGGCCGAAGCGCCAATGAGTGTCTCACCCGTACTGCCATCAACGACCACACCGGCAATGGTGCCGGTCTGGGCGCGGGCGGCCTGCACCAATCCCAGAACTCCAATCAGAATCAGAGCGCAATTTCGCGGGACCGAGAGAGTAACCATAGCGGGTAACATGTACGGTTGAAGGACACGGCAATTTTACGCTGGCCCGGCGAGTTGAATGTTAATTCCGCATTATCATTCTGTTAACAAATTGAGTGCACACTCTAGGGTCTCCTGCCCGGTGCGGGAACCGGTGCCTGCTGGCGGGATAGCCGATACAATGATGAGGGTGCGCGGCCGCCCAGGGCCTTGTGCCTGCAGAGGGATCCCGGGCCCCGGAATACTCATCAGCAGGGAACGCACCGCTAACTACCAGATCACTCGTGGCATCCTTGAGATCCTGGACCGCGACGGAAACACGGACGACCTGTTTGCTCTCATCAAGGATAGGAACCTTCCTGTTGACGACATTCATGCCCGGAGACTTGCCGAGGAGTTAGTCTCCAACCCGCCCGAACTCGGATACCTCACCATATCCAACGCGCAACAACGGCGACTCCAATATTCCCATATCATCAGGATTGCCGGTGATGTTGATGGCATTGAACGGATTACATGAACGCGGCAGTTGAGTTTGGGGACTTTCAGACACCGCACGCTCTGTGCCGTCAGGTGTGCTATGTCCTGTCGCAATCCGGCCTGTCTCCCGCTTCCATTGTTGAGCCCACTTGCGGGAAGGGATCATTTCTTCGTACCAGCACCCGGGTCTTTCCCGATTGCCGGTCCATCCTCGGATTTGAAATCAATCCGGTCTACGCTGAAGAGGTAGCAGCTATTGATGGTATTTCCGTCAGACAGGCGGACTTTTTCGCGACCGACTGGCCGGACGTTTTCAGCATGCTGCCGGAGCCTGTTCTGGTGATTGGCAGCCCGCCATGGGTCACCAATTCCTCCATCGGCTCTCTGAACGGTTCAAATCTGCCCGTGAGATCGAATCTCCTGAACATGCCGGGCATGGCCGCCATCACGGGCAGGAGCAATTTTGACATATCCGAGTGGATGATGCTTCACCTGCTTGAGACGCTCTCAGGACGGCACGCGGTACTGGCGATGTTGTGCAAGACAACAGTGGCACGCAAGGTACTCAAGCGTGCGTGGACATCCGGGTTGCCGATCGGAACAGCTTCCATGCGGTCGATTGATGCTCTCTACCACTTTGGCGCGGCAGTGCCAGCCAGCCTGCTTGTGTGCGAAATGGGTAACGGCGCACCAGGCCGCAAGTGCATCATGTATCCGGGTATCGCGAGTGATGAACCGTCTGCAACATTCGTGCTGATGAACGGGGGCTGGTCAGCGACGTGAAGAACGCGGAAACATATGCAGGCCTGGAAGGCACATCGCCGCTTAGATGGCGGTCAGGTGTCAAGCATGACTGTTCGCAGGTCATGGAACTTCGTTCCTGTGGCGGGAGATTCTGGGACGGACTCGGTGAATCTGTTGAGATCGAAGATATCTTTATCTACCCAATGATGAAAAGCTCCGACTTAGCCAGGTCAGCATGGCCTCCAACGCGTCATATGTTGGTGCCGCAGAAATTCGTCGGTGAAGATACGTCGCGGATTGCAGATGAGGCACCATCAACATGGCAATACTTGCAGGCGCACGGCCCGTACCTGGACCGGAGAGCCAGCCGCATATACAGGAATCGCCCGCGTCTCTCAATATTCGGCGTTGGCGAATATACGTTTGCGCCGTGGAAAGTGGCAATATCCGGCTTTTACAAACGGCTGGAATTCAGTGTCATGGGATCCGTTGAGGAAAAGCCGGTACTGCTGGATGATACCTGCTACTTCCTGCCGCTGGCTTCCCGGGGTGATGCCGACACGGTAGCGTCGCTCTTGCATTCGGATCTCGCGCAGGGATTCCTGCGATCCCGCATATTCTGGGATGCTAAGCGCCCTATCACGGCAGGGCTTTTGTGCAGTCTCAACCTGGCGGCTGTGGCGGATCGACTCGGCGTTACCTTACCGTCCGCGGACCGTTGAGGTGACAAACGGTCACAGATGAGACAACCGTTTGCCACCCAAGACCGAATCGGAGCCGAAATTCACGCTGGCCCGGCGCGCACGGTATTTCGCGACATTGGGTCCCCGCGGGGCCGTAATGCCGGGAATCACCCTGTGGCGGCGATAGGCGGACGAGCATTAACCTTCTGCTCTCGGTGGGTAATTGTCGTATTGGAATTCCTATCCGTGGTGGTCCTCAGGGGCATTGCGGTTCCCGTTTGTTTTTCTGTGGGCGTTAGGGCAGGCCAAACGCGGCTGCCCTACTGAGAGGACCTGACAGTCCTGCCGGGCGGGATTGATCCACATGTGCGGATACCCAGATCACCGTGCCACACGAGACGGTGGGGGTAAGTGCATCCTCCCCCAACAAATCGGATTCAGGGGCGTATCCTGTAAAGAGAGCTTGAATTGCGTTATGCTGGTGCCAATCAGATTCGTGAAGTCATGAAAGTCGGTGATTTGACGACCCCGGCAGAAGGGATTCGGTCTGTGGAAGATGTGTCGCTTAAGGACCCCGGTCTGTACATCAACCGGGAACTGAGCCTGTTGGACTTTCAATACCGTGTCTTTGAAGAGGCTCAGGACGAGGACAACCCATTGTTGGAGCGGCTAAGGTTTTTGGCCATTGTGGGCTCGAATATGGACGAGTTCTACATGGTTCGGGTCGGCGGCCTGAAAAAGCAGATTGACCATGGGATCGTGGAGCGCTCCCCGGATGGACTGGCACCACATGAACTCTTCGTCCGCGTGCGCAACAAGGCGCAGGGGCTGCTTCAGGCGGTCCACATCTATCTCACCGATACGCTGATTCCGGAATTGGCCGACCACGGGATTTGCATCATGAATTATGCGGATCTGTCCGAACGGCAGAAAAACCACGCGCGTAATCAGTTTGAGTCGTCCATTTTCCCGGTGCTTACCCCGCTGGCCTTTGACTCGGCTCATCCGTTCCCGCATATTTCTAATCTCAGTCTGAACCTGGCCGTTCTCATCAAGGATGAGCATGAGTATGAGCGGTTTGCCCGGCTGAAGGTCCCTGGCAGCATACCCAGGCTGCTGCCGATCGTACCGGAACACGCAAGCCGGGCCAGCGCATGTTCGCACACCTTCGTCTGGGTTGAGCAGGTCATAGCGGCAAACCTCAAGATGCTGTTCCCGGGGATGAAGGTCGTGGAATCGCATCCGTTCCGGATCACGCGTAATGCCGACATGACACTCCAGGAGATGGAGGCCGACGATCTGCTTGAAACCATGGAGCAGGGGGTCCGCCAGCGCCGGTACGGCTCAGTCCTTCGCCTCACCTTCCTGAAGGAAATGCCCCCGCGTATGCGCGAAATCCTGATCAAAAACCTGGAGGCCGACGAACGGGACTGCTACGAGATGAACGGACCGCTGGGTACCCGCAGCCTGATGAGCCTGCCCGGTGTCACCGAGCGGTTTGATCTGATGTTTCCACCGTTTGTGCCGTTTACGCCGCCGCGCCTGAATAAGGACAAGCGGGATGGCGATGCGTTCATGATGATCCGGTCCCAGAACCACCTGGTTCATCACCCCTACGATTCTTTCTCGCCGGTGATTGAGTTTCTGGAGGCTGCGGCTGAAGATCCCGCCGTGCTGGCCATCAAGATGACGCTTTACCGGGTCGGCTCACACTCTCCGGTCGTCAATGCTCTGATGCGCGCACGCGAAAACGGCAAACAGGTGGCCGTACTGGTTGAGCTTAAGGCGCGCTTCGATGAAGAAAGCAATATCGGCTGGGCACGGATTCTGGAGCAGGAGGGAGTACATGTCATCTACGGCCTTATCGGACTTAAGACGCACTCCAAGATTGCCCTGGTGGTACGCAAGGAGGCGGATCGGATCCAGCGCTATCTGCACTTGGCCACCGGCAATTACAATAACGTTACTGCTACCCAGTATGAGGACCTGGGGTTCTTTACCGCCGATCCTGAACTGGGTGCCGACGCAACGGATCTGTTCAACTTCTTGACCGGCTACTCCGAAAAGCGCAGCTACCGGAAACTTCTGGTAGCCCCCATAAACCTGCGCGCCCGCTTTGAGAAACTCATTCAACGCGAAATCAAACACCAGCAGGACGGACATCGGGGTCGCATGATCCTCAAGACCAATTCCCTGGTGGACACCGGTATCATTCGGCTGCTGTATGAGGCATCCCTGGCCGGCGTGCAGATTGATCTATTGGTGCGCGGCATTTGCTGCCTCAAGCCTCAGGTTCCCGGCATCAGCGACAAT
The DNA here is from genome assembly GCA_028873925.1 of Bacteroidota bacterium. Lineage (GTDB taxonomy): Bacteria > Bacteroidota > Rhodothermia > Rhodothermales > Bin80 > JAPPNA01. The sequence continues at coordinate 28,907 of JAPPNA010000085.1, forward strand.
ATCCGTGTAATCAGCGTGGTGGGCCGCTTCCTGGAGCACAGCCGCATCTACTATTTCCGCAACGGCGGACATGAGGAGATCTATCTGGGCAGCGCGGATCTAATGCCCCGCAACCTCAACAGGCGGGTGGAGGTGCTGTTTCCGGTCACCGATAAGCGGTACGTTCGGTATCTGCGTGATGATGTACTTGAGGCGTATTTGGAGGATACCATCAAGGCCCGGTATCTCCAGAGCACTGGCGAGTATGTACGGCCGCCGCGCAACGAGTCTCACCCGGCCGTGCAGAAGCGTATGCTGGCCTTGCGGGAGGAATGGCATGAGGAGGAGAAAGGTCACTTCTGGGAGCTGTTCTGATCAGGGGTAGAGCCTCTCTGCCTGCCAGGGATCCTGTTCGTCACGGGTGAAGACCACCCGCTCATGCAGCCGGCTCCCGCGCTCCTGCCAGAATTCCATACGGCGGGGGACCAGCAGGTACCCGCCCCAGAACGGTGGAAGCGGCACATCTTTCCCCTCAAATTCGTTTTCAAAGCGCCGCACTCGGTCAAGCAGATTCCGGCGTTCAGGCAGTGCTGCGCTCTGCCGGGAGGCCCAGGCACCGATCCGGCTCCCCCGCGGTCGGGTTTGGAAGTACGCATCCGACTGGCCCCGCGGCAGCTTGGCCACCCGGCCTTCAATGCGGATCTGGCACTCCAGCACATGCCAGTGCAGCGTCAGCGCGGCGTGGGGGTTGTGGGCCAGCTCCCGGGCCTTATCGCTGGTATAGTTCGTAAAGAACACAAATCCGCGCTCATCAAAGCGCTTCAGCAGCACAATCCGGGCGCGGGGGCGTCCTTTGGCATCACAGGTAGCCAGCGTCATGGCTTCCGGCAAACAGATGGGTGCCTCGCAGGCGGCATTGAACCAGGCGGCAAACAGATCGATTGGATCATCGTCAATTCGGGCGGCAGGCAGGTCTCGCACGCCCGTCGGGGCCGCGCCGGTTCCAGTCCGCTCCTTGTCCGACAAAGCCATTAGGCTGGTAGCAGTTTTGCGCTTTCGTACAGTGCTGCTGGCGGCAGGTTCAGAACCGCAATTGGACTTCACAATCGTTCCATGTACACGCAGACCCGCGCGGAGCCGTTAGCACTCGGCGAAGCATGGAGAATTGCCTGCCGGAGTCGGCATCAGACCTGTATTGCCTCCCCGCACCGGCATGGCACACCGCCAGCGGTCACTTTCTTATCCCCTGTTAACAGGCTTTTTGCGAGGTTTAACCATGGACTCATACCGATCCGGTACAAAGCGTTGGGTATCCATGGGGGGCCGGATATAGTCCTGGTGTTCCTGCAAGGGGGGCAGGGCAATCGGAGGTCTTGGGATTTCTTCGTAGCGGATAGTATCCAAGAGGTGGCTGATGCAGTTGAGGCGTGCCCGGCGTTTGTCGTTTGAATTGACGACATTCCAGGGGGATTGCGGACGGTCCGTGTACAAGAACATCTGATCTTTCGCCCTGGAGTAGTCCACCCAGCGTGACCGGGATTCCAGATCCATGGGGCTGATTTTCCAGCGCCGCTTCGGATCGTCTATCCTGCGCTGAAAACGTCGCGCCTGCTCCTCCGCACTCACGGAAAACCAGTACTTGATCAGCGTGATACCGCTCTGGATCAGCATATCTTCAAAGGTGGGACACGTTCGAAGAAATTCATGGTATTCGCGGTCGCTGCAGAACCCCATGACCCGTTCCACGCCAGCCCGGTTGTACCAGCTTCGATCAAACAGAGCCATTTCGCCCGCGCAGGGCAATTGGGCGGTGTACCGCTGGAAGTACCATTGGGTGCGCTCACGTTCGGTGGGTTTGTCCAGAGCCACGACTTTGCAGACGCGCGGGTTGAGCGGCTGGGTAATGCGCTTTATCGTGCCTCCTTTACCGGCGGCATCCCTGCCTTCAAACAGCACCACGATCTTCTTCTCGCGCAGCCGGATGTATCGCTGCAGGCGCGCGAGTTTGGTGTGGAGTCGCGAAAGTTCCTTCTCGTATATCTTCTTGGGTAGGCGGGCAACCTGTGTGCTCATGGCAGCTAATCGGACATGTCAGTTTGCCTTAAGGTAGGGCCTGCGGCTCATAGGTGTGTGAAGGGGAACAGAATTACCTCAATTTTGTGAGACCGTTGGCTACTTTCGGTTCCAACGAATGAGTACTGAAGATCGCAAATTCGGGTTTGAAACCCGCATGCTGCATGCGGGACATATCCCGGATGCCGTCACGGGTGCGCGGGCGGTCCCCATTTATCAGACCACCTCCTATGTATTTGACAGTGCGGATTATGCGGCCCAGCTGTTTGACCTCAAGCAGTACGGCAACATCTACACCCGCATCAATAATCCGACCACGGCGGCGTTTGAAGAGCGCATTGCCTCCTTGGAAGAGGCTGCCGGAGCGGTGGGCACCGCCAGCGGAATGGCTGCGCAGCTGGCCATCATGATGACGCTGCTGGAGCCCGGAGACGAGGTGGTTTCGTCGCAGCATCTGTATGGAGGCACGCGTACGCAGTTTGTGCACACCTTCCGCAAACTTGGTATTGAGGCACGTTTTGTGGATCCAGACGATTTTGAGGCGTGGGAGGCCGCGATCACGCCCAGGACGCGCCTGCTCTACGGAGAGACGATCGGCAATCCGCAGGGTAGCGTGCTGGATATTGAGCGCCTGGCGGCCATCGCCGGGGAGCACCATGTTCCGCTGGCCATTGATAACACCTTCGCCACGCCGTACCTGTGCCGGCCCATCACGCACGGTGCCCACATTGTTGTGCACTCGGCGACCAAGTTTATCGGCGGTCACGGCAATTCTATCGGCGGGGTGGTGGTGGAATCCGGTGAATTCAATTACCACCATTTTCCGACGATTGCCGCGCCTTCGCCCGCCTACCACAACCTGCGCTTTTTTGACACGTTCGGCCACCACGCCTTCCTGATGAAGGCACGGGTGGAGACGCTAAGGGACACCGGTGCCTGCCTGTCGCCGTTCAACGCCTTCCTGCTGATTCAGGGCTTGGAAACGCTCTCGGTCCGGATGGATCGCCATGTGGCTAATGCTCAGGCCGTGGCGGAGTTTTTGGAAGGTCATGAGAAAGTTGAGTATGTGGCCTATCCTGGACTAAAGAGCAGCCCTTACCATGAGGCCGCCCGAAAGTACTGTCCGAAGGGGCCGGGCGCGGTGTTCTCCTTCGGCATTGGTGGCAGCGACAAGCGGGAGATTGGCAAAACGTTCATTGATTCGCTGAATCTGTTCTCCCATTTGGCGAATGTGGGAGATGCGCGCAGTCTGGTGATTCATCCGGCTTCCACGACGCACCAGCAGCTTTCCGACGAGGAGCTGGAGGCCAGCGGAGTCGGCCCCGGCATGATTCGCTTATCAATTGGATTGGAATCAACCGACGATTTACTATGGGATCTGGATCAGGCCTTGCGTGCGATTTAACGCTGAATTCCGCCTTAAGCCCGGAGCTTATGGCGCGCTATCAGAATCAGGCAACCGTACGGCGGGTGTTAGGGCGGTCACGGACGATCGCCATGGTGGGACTGTCCACGCATCGCCAGAAGGCCAGTTCCTTTGTGGCCACTTATCTGCAGAGTCACGGTTTCAAAATCATTCCGGTCCACCCCAAGGCAAAGGAGATTCTGGGTGAGCCGGCGTATCCGACGCTGTTGGACATCAATGGGGAGGTGGACATTGTGAATATCTTCCGGCCGCCCAGAGAGTGCCCGCTATACGCCCAGCAGGCCGTAGCCATTGGTGCTAAAGCCTTTTGGCTGCAGCTGCGGCTCATCAGTGAGGATGCGGCGGCTATTGCGGATGGTGCTGGTCTGGATGTGGTAATGGACCGGTGCATCAAAATGGAACACGGCCGCTACGATGGCACCATGCACTTTGTCGGGCTGAATACCGGAATCGTCACAGCCCGTCGTGCAAGGCAGTGGCTCCGCTGACCGACAACTGGCGAAATGGGCACGCCGGCGTTCAGGATCTGACGACGAAGCTTGGAAGCAGCATCGCTGCGCTCGCAGGCAGCTTCGTATGCTGGTGCCCTCATGAGTCAGAGTATGGCGGCCGGCTGCTTTCAGATCTGCATCGGGGCTGCCCTGAGGTTGGCATAAGGCGGCGGAATCATCTGACCGAATGCCAGTTGGCCAGTCCAGGCGATGTTGGCTCAGAGGTGGCAAATTTCCGTTGAGAACTACCAGCCTGAATGTACGACTCTGCAATTCCTTGTCCTCAATAGTCCTGCTGACTGCGGTGTCAGTCTCCTGGACAGTTGTCGCCTGCGTGACGGACTTGTTGGACGCGGCCTCTTTTTTCGTCAGGCAGGTTATCTTCACGCGGCACCTGTGCAACATTTTCAACGGATGCGTCCTGCGGGGTTTGCCGCGCGATGTGAACAAGTTCGTACATAGGCATGTAGTCGCACTTCGTTCTCCGGGCGTAGCTCAGCGTATTTCTTATCCGCTGAGGCGTGATCTCCGGCACGCTTATCCGACTGATCCTCATTGCCCTCGGCTCCCGCTCCGGTACAGTTGTCCGTCCAACCCATAATGGGGTTGTTGCGGTAGAATGACTTCGGGTGCGGCGAAGACATCATCTACAGAGAACAGGCCGCATGCAGCCCGCCCTGATACCGCTCTGCATTCGCGTGCTGTGGGGGCCGGGTCCCGGATGCCTCTCTTTCGGCAGATGGATCACCAGGAAGTATAGATCTTTGCCCCGGATTTTTCATGACGATTCGGAATAGTATTTTTCCGGCTCAATGCTTCGCTTGCCCTTCTTTCTCGCCAAGGGATTTGTGGCCGCGGAATCCTTTGAGGGTGCGATTCCCGTCATCGCTCGGATGCATCGACAGGGATTGCTGACCACCGTAGACCTGCTGGGCGAGCATGTGAGGAGGAAACAACGGGAGCTGGCCGGGAGAGACACGTACATTCATCTCCTGCGGACGCTGGCGGCATCCGATGGCCTGGACCGCAATATTTCCATAAAGCACTCGATGATCGGCCAGGTCCTCAGCGAGGAGTTCTGCCTGGACAACTTGCGGGCCATATTGGAGGTTGCCTGGGGAACGGGTGCGTTTGTCCGATTGGACATGGAGGACACCGGGCTGATTGATTCCACGCTGGCGATATTTGAGGCCACCTACCCGGATTATCGCGACCATGTGGGGGTCGTGTTGCAGGCCTACTTGAAGCGTACCGGGCGTGATGTGGATCGGATGTGCGACCTGCGGGCCCGCGTGCGTCTGTGCAAGGGAGCTTATAAGGAGCCTGCGAATCTGGCCTCGCAGCGCATGTCCGTCATTCGGAAGCACTTTGTCGCTCACATGCGCACTCTGCTGCAACATGGCCGTTATCCGGCGATTGCGACCCATGATGATTTGATGATCGAGGCTACCCGGTCCTTTGCGCGGTCTGCTGGCATCACTACGGATAGGTTTGAGTTCCAGATGCTGTTCGGCCTCCGGCCCCGGACGCAGCTGCAGATTGTACAGCAGGGCTACAACATGCGGGTCTACATTCCGTTTGGTGACATGTGGCTGCCGTACTACTCTCGCCGGCTGCGCGAGCGTCCCGAAAACATCTTGTTCCTGCTGCGCAACCTGTTCCGCAGGTAGGTCAGTAACGGCCTGTCCAGCGCCGACGGGAACGATGCAACAAAGGGCGGATTTGCCGGGTGTCCCTCGGGGAAATCTAAAGGCAATCGCGGGAAGTCAGAGTCGCGGCTGCCTCTCCAGACGGGCCCGTCCAATTAGAAATTCCCGCAATCCATGGCTTTCCTGTATTTTCTCGCTGTCTTTCCCCGCGCAGGCAATGCGAGTATCACAATGTTGAGAAGGCTCACGATCCTCTTGTATACCATAGGAGTCGGCCTACTGATATTTGTGGCTGAAAAGTGGATCCGTGCGCTCCAGCGCCCTGACGAGGTGCACCCGGTTGTCGCGGTTGACGAGCCATTTAACTTTGAGGCTCTTACAGATTCGGACGGGTTCACGCTGTACGGGTCGGCGACAGAACGAGCGCCCGGCGCGTTGCTGGCCATCTTTACGATGCCCG
>JAPPNA010000001.1 GCA_028873925.1 Bacteroidota bacterium
GTCGGTTGATGCGTTTATTCCGGCAGCGGCCATGGTGTCATTGGGGTTGCCATTGTGAGATCTCCCGGCAGAGTATGCCCGCCCTCTTATGAGTCGGACAATGTTCGGTTCCATAGTTTTGCAAGAGGCTCGGTTGTCCACCCTTTGGATTTCGCACCGAGGCGGGCGTACGCTCCCTGGCCCGATCTACCTCCTCCTGACGCGCCTCAAGTGCAGCCTTACTCTCCGTGGTGGTCTGAAGCTTCTTCTGATGCCGGACGATCTCATCAGTCACCGTACTGCCTTCCGGAATAGCTACCCTCGGTGTCTCTTGTGCGGGCACGGCATCAGGCGAGTCCCTCTGCGCGTCGGGAGTCTCCGGTGTTGCATTCATCTGCGGTGCCTCACCGTTATCACTCGCTGAGGTCTCGGTAGGGGCAGCCTCGGCTTCCAACGCCGCCGATTCCCTGGGGAGAGCCGCGGACTGCGGGGGGCGAGCTGTCTCGGAAACTGCCATGGGCTGGACCGAATTGCCCTTTGCCTTCAATGCAGGGGCAACTTGAGCCTCAATAGGGGCAGAATCAACAGCCAACGCCGCGGATTCTGCGTGGGGAACCGCCGATTCCTCCTTCTGCGGTACAGGGGCCATATCCCCATCAACCTGTGATGCGGCCTCCTGAGTGGGCGCGTCTGCCTGCACCAATTCGGCCACGACCGATGCGCGTTGCTCCGCCGACACTACTGCCTCCGGCAATTCATCTCCCCGCTGATCTTCTCCATGCAATTCGTTCTCCGCTTCATCCAACTGCTCGGCCTGCGCCACCAATTCCTTCGACTGGGCCTTCAACCGCTTCTCTTCCCGCTCCATGTATTCGTAACTCATCACCTTCCGCTTGCTGGCATTGGCCCAAACCTTCGTGCCATCTATTGACAGCTTACCCATATTCACCAGCCCTGCCTTCTGGGCCACCCGCACCACCTGCATGAACAAATCCTGAAGCCATTCAAAATTCTCCTTCCGAAAACGACAAATCGTCTGATGACTCGGGGTGTTGTTCGCCGCCAGCACCCGAAAGGCCACATCCGTCTCCAAACGCCGCGCAATCTCGCGCGAAGAAATCACCCCGGGCGCATACCCGTAAATCAGAATCCTCACCATCATCGTCGGATTGTCCGGCGAATTCCGCCGCCCATCGCCCACGTAGCGGGCATAGAATTTCTCCAAGTTCAACTGATCCACAACCTTACAGATGAAATAGGCCAGGTGGTCCTGCGGCAGCCAATCCCGGATGGAGGGCGGCATCAAAAAATACTGATCCGGTTGAAACGGACGAAACGTCGTGGCCATAGCGCGCAAGAGGTCAGCTTAGACACCCGAAATCTACGAAAATGGCACCACATACCCCAGAAAAACAGCCACTAAGCCCCGAAGCGGAAGTTTCTGTGGCGCAGACTCCTGGCGACTCACTAAACCTCCGCAGACTGCGGGCTGGCTCCGAATCCAGGAGAAGGGATTCCCCTTGTGAATTGTGAGACGCAGGCTGTCGGCCCCTTCAAGGGCCACCAAGGTGAGGTGCAATTAGGCACACAGCACTCGGAACCAGCGCCAATGGTTTAGAGAATAATGCCAATCAATCCAACAAAAATGCGACATGCAGCCCGATCCGAGAGAACCGACAATATTGGCAGTCACACGCATTATTGAGGTGGATGGTAGTCCCGCAGACATTCCAGTGAAGGTTGAGTTTCACATGAATCCGTCTACGAAGGTCGTAATCAGGGCAACAGGGTTTGGCCCCGGGAAGTGGTCTTTTCCGGCCGCGGAAATCAGACTGGACGGGTACAACCCGTTCAGGGCGATCATCGGGGGCCAAGGTGGCCCAAACACCGACATGGAATGGTGGTTCATTCCGGCTATACAGCCGGTATCCGTCATAGAGAAGCAGGTGCCGCTTGCGGCTGTCCATTGTACTGTACTCAATGGCCCCAAGATATCTTCAATAGGGACGCAAGAGCACGCAGATGGCTCTCTTGGGTTGATCACCATAAACCCCACGCCGATCACGGCCGATGGCTGGCTGATAGAGATCCGATTTCAAGGCGACATCCGAGACCAAGGGAAAACCTTTAATCGGGAACAGGTTGTGGGTGTCACACATTCCGTTCGGATTATACGCAAGGACCGCACATCTTTTGAGGTCGATGAAGTTATGCCGCTACTGGAGGCCCTTCGATGGTTTCTCTCATTTACGCGCGGTGCCTTTTGCGGAATGGCGAACGTAAAGGGTCAAGACCAAGTCGGTGCCTGCGTGTTCGCCGAATGGGGCACACTCCGGCCACAGCCTGGCTCGGTGTGGGCTTCATGGCATCCTGGAATCCCGCGCGAAGAAATGCTTTCAGAGACGTTCCCGAAATTTTGGGAGATGTACACTCATTCCTGTAAGCAGCGGGATAAGTTAACATGGGCGCTGACCTGGTATCTTGACAGCAATACAAGCTCAATCCATGCTGGCATAGTCTTGACGCAGATGGCTTTGGAAAAACTACTATCCACGATGCCGGAGATCAAGCCGAACAGCATCAGAACCCAACTGAGGAAGGCCTGCTGCCGAAAAGCAGTATCCAAAGACATCCCGGAACAGTTTGAGTCTCTGCAGGAGATGGCGAATGAAAACAATTGGGCCGATGCTGTAGATGCCTTAGTCAAAACCCGCAACGCGCTTATACATGCAGACTCAAAGGGATTGCTGGATTATCAGGATAGGAAAACCGGACATGCCAGCCTAACGGCCCTCAGCGAAATCCACATGTTCGGGCAGTGGCTGTTTGAGGTGCTTCTACTGAAACAGTTGGACTACCGTGGTCAATTTCGCAATCGGATGACGCGGAGGTTAGAGAGTTTTTCAGGCCACAACGATTCACCATGATGGTCCACCAGCCTCACGCAGGATAATCTGCCATGTACGCGCGTAAAGCCGCCCTACGGCATGAGCGTGTTCAATGCGGCTTCCTTAGCAGCTTGTGGATAAAGTCTGCATCTTGATTTTCCGAGCTTTTTTTGATATACCAACTGCATTGAAACATCAGAATTGAGTGATTCATGGCTTTAGGTAAGCCCAAACCGGAATATCAGAGTGAGATGTTTGTGTCCACCGACGCGATCTGTTCGTCTGCGGACCCGCATTACCGGATGCTGGACCAGCTCCTGGTAGCCGATCTTTGACATTTTTCGGCATTTTCGGCCCATTTTTTGGGGTAAATAGGCAATTTAGGGCCTATTTGGTCACAACAAATTTTCTGACCTGAATCCGGGTCAGAGGGTGAGAATGT
>JAPPNA010000159.1 GCA_028873925.1 Bacteroidota bacterium
TTTTTTTTTACCCCTTTAACGCGCGCCGGCAACAAAATTCGGTTAAACGCCCCCGCAAAGGGCCCCAACCCCCCCCCTTCCCCCCCGGCCCCCCCGCCCAAACCCCCCCCCCCCCCCCCGCTCTCATGAGACTTTCCGTACTGTCCTCCGCTCTTGCGTTTCTGCTGGTTGTTTCCGGCTGCAAGACCTCTGAGAATGCCACATCTTCCCGCAGCCGCGGGACGATTGACCGTGCCGAAATCGAAAGCAGCGGGCTGACGTTTGCTCATGCCTACGACATGGTCCGTCAGCTACGCCCGGCCTGGCTGGTTGAGCGCGGCATTTCCACCTTGGTCCCGAATCGGGCAAGTGATACGTTACTTGACTACATCGCGGTGTACGTAGACCGGAATCTGACGGGGGATCCGGAGTCCCTTCGTCGTGTCTCCGCTATGGATGTGGACACCATAGAGTTTCTCAACACCGCTCGGGCCCAAAGATTGGGCTCCCGCAGTCATATTCACGGTGCGATAGTAGTGACGACCCGCCGGCAGTAAGGCCGCGCCTTCACTGCCGAGCCCCCGGGATGCAAATGATCGATCTGGAAAAACTGTTGCAGGTCAAGCAGCGCCTTGACGAGGTGACCCAACAGCTCTCTGAGCCTTCGGTAGCCGCGGATCCGGAACAGATGGCCCGGCTGGGACCCGAGCATCGTGAGCTGGCCGAGGCGGTGGAAGCCATTACCGCATACGAATCAGCCGCGCGGGAGGCGGATGAGCTGCGCCGACTCATCCGCGATGAGACCGACCCGGAGCTGATCACCATGGCTCGCGACGAACTTGCCCATATCGTAGAGGAGCTGCCGCAGCTGGAAGAGGCTGTCCGCCGAAAACTGGTCCCCAAGGACCCCGAGGACGCGCGTGGGGCCATTGTTGAAATCCGCGCCGGCACCGGAGGCAGCGAGGCGGCCCTATTTGCAAAAGATCTTTATCGGCTCTATCTGCGCTTTGCGGATCGGAGGGGCTGGAAGCTGAATGTGGTCAATACGTCCGCCGGAGCTGCAGGCGGCTTCAAGGAAATTGTTTTTGAAGTGTCCGGCCGAGATGTATTTGGCCAGCTCAAGTACGAAAGCGGTGTTCATCGCGTACAGCGTGTTCCGGAAACGGAATCCAGCGGCCGCCTCCACACCTCAGCCGCCAGCGTCGCGGTACTGCCGGAAGTCAGCGAGGTGGAGGTGCATCTTGAGCCGAATGATCTCAAGATCGATGTGTACCGATCCAGCGGACCCGGTGGGCAGAGCGTAAATACCACTGACTCCGCGGTTCGCATCACGCATTTGCCCTCCGGGCTGGTGGTCACCTGTCAGGACGAAAAAAGCCAGCGCCAGAACAAGGTTAAGGCCCTGCGTGTAATGCGCGCCAGACTTTACGAGCAGATGATCCGGGATGCGCGCGCGGAGCGTGACCAGGTCCGCCGCGAGTCGGTAGGCTCCGGCGACCGCTCGGCAAAAATCAGAACCTACAATTATCCGCAGGACCGCGTAACGGACCATCGGCTTGATAGTGCGCTACGGAATTACTCCCTGCGCAAGGTCATTGAAGGAGACCTGGACAGCCTGGTTACGGCCCTTCGGACGGCGGATCATTCCGAGCGGATGGCGTACGCGACGCAGTGACGCGGCCGGGAACCTGCGCGGGACTGAGTCATAAACAGGGGCTGACCCGGCTCCTGCCTCAGGCAGGGGCATGACAATTATTAAATATCCGTCATTCCAGAGGGAAGATTATGGCACTGAATACGAAGATGTACGAGCTCACGTACATCCTAACTCCAATTCTGAACGATGACCAGAATGCGGAGGTACTGGACCGAGTCACCCGGATCATTGAGCGGCGGGCCGGGGGCACCATCATTGAGATTGACAATTGGGGGCTGCGCAGAATGGCGTATCCGGTCGCCAAGAAACGCAACGGGTACTATGTCAACATGTACTTCAAGGGCCCCAGTCAGGTTGTTGATATGGTGGAGCAGGAGCTCAGGATTAATGACAATGTGCTCCGATACCTGACGCTGGCGATGGACAAGGGCATGATTGAGCACTACCATCGCCGGACCCGGCAGAAGCAGGCCGCAATGGAAGCCGCGGCAAAACCAGCCAAGAAGGACTGATTCATGGAAAAGTCAACAGGATACATTGATTATAAGGAGACCGACTTCCTTAAGCGATACATCAATGAGCAGGGCAAGATGCTGCCGCGGCGTGTAACGGATACGCCGGCGAAGAAGCAGCGGGCCATCGCGCGGGCCATCAAGCGGGCCCGACACCTTGCGATGCTGCCGTATGTATCGGATTCCGTACGCTGATCCGCACCACACTGATGAAAGTCATTTTACTGGAAAACGTCAACCATCTCGGCCTGGAAGGTGACATTGTCACGGTCAGGAGCGGTTACGGGCGCAACTGGCTGATCCCTCAGCGGCTGGCCGCGCTGGCCACGCCGGGTGCTATACGGGCGCAGGAGGACCAGGCCAGACAGCAGGCTCGTCGCCGCGCCCAGGAGCGCAACGATGCGGCGCTGCTCAAGACGGAGCTTGAGAAGATCATTGTGGAGGTGGAAGCTAAGGTAGGGGACCAGAACCGTATTTTCGGCACCGTAACCACGCAGCAGGTTGCGCTAGGGCTGGCGGTTCAGGGATTCAGTATTGACCGTCGCGATATAACGGTGCCGGATGAAATCCGGGTGCTCGGAGAATATTCGGCCAATATCAAACTGCACAGCGACGTTCATGCCCACATCAAGGTACAGGTGGTTCCGGAGGGCCAGCTCGGCCAGTAGCCGCCGCGGGAGTATGCGTTATTCCGCTGCAATTGCGGCCTGTTGTCTGATGGCCAATGCCCCGTACGGGCAGGCCCAGAATGTGTCTTGGAATGTGTCGGCGGAATCCTTTGCATCGCGGGCCCGCATGGTCTTTGCAGGTACATTGCCTGCTGAGATCCCCGGTGATGGGCCGTGGCGTATGTATGCGCTGGGATCTCCACCGCCGAGCCGGGCTGTGGAGGTCGAATTTGTCGAATTGCCTGCGGGCCTGGCACTGCCGGACTCGCTTCAACAGCTCGGAGCCCGTTCGGCGTACGACCGGTTTTTTGATACCACGGTCGTGTACTTTGAGCAGCGGGGACTGATATGGGCGGACTTTGATGCGCCGCCTGGCCTGGCGGGTGACAGCGTACGCGGGCGCATCGGCTATATGATCTGCAATGATCGTATCTGTCTGCCTCCTACTGAGGCGGCCTTTGCGGAGGTATTCCGTCCGGCCGCGGCGGCGTGGCCGGATCGCCCGGAGTTCACGGGGCCTCCGGCGACCCCGTTAAGGGGCGCTCAGCAGGCGGAGCCGGTGGCCACGCCGGGCGATCGGGGCGATCTGTGGGCGTTTCTGCTGTTGGCCATCGGGGCGGGATTCGGCGCGTTTCTGATGCCCTGCATCTATCCGATGATCCCGATAACGGTATCCTATTTTGCCCACAATGTGCGCGCCTCTGCGATTCGCATGGCCCTGGTGTACGGGCTGGCCATTGTCGGGACGTTCACCGGATTGGGCACGCTGCTGTCGCTGTTGGTTAGCGGCGCGGGTGCACAGTCGGTGGCTGCGAATCCGTGGGTGAATCTGTTTATTGCGCTCGCCTTTACGGCATTTGCGTTCTCACTGCTTGGGTTCTTTGAGCTGCGGCTGCCTTCGGGACTGGTCAACTGGTTCGGGCGGCAGGGACAGGAGACCGGGACGTATGTCGGCGTTCTGTTCATGGGGCTTACGCTTACGCTGGTATCATTTTCCTGCACGGTGCCGTTTGTGGGGCTGCTGCTGCCTTCAATTGCGGCAGGGGAGTGGTTTTACGGGATTGTGGGGATGGCCACCTTCAGCACCACCTTTGCGCTGCCGTTTGTGGCATTTGCCTGCTTCCCGAAGGCGCTGAACATGCTGCCTGGAAGCGGAGGATGGATGCGTGTGGCCGCGGTTGTGTTCGGATTCGTAGAGCTGGCGGCGGCCCTTAAGTTTCTTTCCAATGCGGATCTGGTCTGGGGGCTGGGGTTGATTTCACGTCCGCTGGCGATTGCCCTATGGATCGTCATTGCCGCCCTTGCGGGGTTTTACCTGATCGGGCATCTTCGGCTGGAAGCGGACCCTGCGGCTGCTCGTGTCAGTGCCGGGCGGCTGGTGCTGGCGGTGTGCTTTTTCGGAGCAGCGCTATATATGGTGCCGGGTCTGTTTGGCGGGCGGCTTGGGCGGCTGGATGCCTATCTGCCTCCGCGATCCGAAGAGGCGGTGGCCTGGGAAATGGGGGCCTCCGGCGTGCGGCACCACTGGTTTACCGATGATGTGGCAGCCGCTTATGCGGAAGCAATCGCGCTTGACAGGCCGGTAATGATTGACTTTACCGGCTACACATGCACCAACTGCCGGGAAATGGAGGTGAACGTCTTTGAGCGCGGTGAAGTCAGCCGCAGTCTGGCGAGCGATTTTGTACTGCTCAGACTGTACACCGATGGTCCGAAGGACCGGGAATTCCAGCGTTTCCAGCTCAATCTGGCGGGCACATTGGCCTTGCCGACGTACGCGATCATGGATCCGTTTCGGCCGGATGTACCGCTGATTCAGCTCAGCGGCGTAGTGTCTTCAGAAAGGTTTGCTGAATTCCTGGATGAAGGCCGCGAACGCTTTCGCCGCCCGGCATAATGTCCGGATCCGTTGGCCGATTCCTGATTCATGGATCATTCGGCCCACTGTTGGTGTGCGATGGATCCGGCCAGGCTGGAATGCCGTAGATTGCGCACGGGCAACTGTTGGGTGTTATGGAATTCGTGTGGTATGACTACGAGACCTGGGGGCGTTTTGCCAGATTTCACCGCCCGTGTCAGGTCGCGGCGATCCGTACCGATGCGGAATTAAAGCGGATTGGACCGGAGCTTCTTAAGTACTGCAGGCCGCGTGAAGACTGCCTGATCAGTCCGGGTGCGGTGGGAGTCAACAGAAAGACCCCTCAAGAGGTAACGCGACAGGGGGTATCCGAAGCCGAGTTTGCGAAACGGATTCATCTTGAGCTCACCCGCCGCCCGAATACCTGCATCATTGGGTACAACGCCATGACGTTTGATCACGAAGTGACCCGGCAGCTGTTCTATCGGAATCTTCGTGATCCGTACGAATGGCACTGGGTCGATGGCAATGCGCGCATGGATCTGATATTCTTGGTTTGTGCGGTACGCCTCCTCAATCCTGGTGCACTCAGGGATTGGCCGGACAAGAATGACGGGTGTCCCAGCTTCAAGCTGGAAGATCTGGTGCGGTGCAACCTTGAGAAGCCGGACCAAATGGCCCATGAAGCGTTGGCGGACACCCGAAACATGCTGGACCTGGCCCGCCTCATCAAGCGCGGCTCGCCTACGCTGTTCGACCATGCCTTGCGCATGGTGCGCAAGCATAATGTTGAGGCGGAGTGTGAGGACCATTTCCTGTACGTCTCCCCCTTTATCCCGCAGAAAGGCCGGTATGCCACTATTCTGACCCGGATTGGGCGGTTCAACCGAAGGAGTTGGTTCTGGAGCTACGATCTGTCCGGCGATCCGACACCGCTGCAGAAGCCGTTTGCGTCCTGGTCCAAAGAAGATCTCAAATATGCCCGGCGTTTAATCCGGCGCATCAAGACCAATGGCGCGCCATTTGTGAGGCGTTGTCCGCTGCCGGCCCGGACGCAGAAGGCCGAGTTCGTACTTGAACGCATGCAGCTGCCCGGTGCACAGGTGGAGGCTAATCTTGAGCAATTAAAGTCTGGAATGGAGCCCATCTATGAATTCTGCGCCGCTCGTGAAGAGGAGTGGCTAAAGCGGGATGAAAAACCTGTCGATGCCGATGACGCGTTGTATTCCGGCGGCTTCTGGTCGGACAAACAGCGGGGTCAGATGGAGGAAGTAATCGCCGCGGGCGGGGAACGGGACCTGTGGTGCCACAAGTTTGATGATGTTAGGCTGGAGTCACTCGTGTTCAGATATCGGGCACGGAATTTCCCCAACTCGCTTACTTCGGCTGAACAGGACCGATGGCGTGCCTACTGTCGCAGCCGTCAGCTGATGGTGGATGGGAGATTCAATCCGGCCAAGTACTGGGACAAAGAACTGGCCGAACTCCGTGAGGATCCTGCCAATGCGGAGCTGATTGGATCACTTGAAGACTGGCGGGCGCACCTGAGAGATGAGCTTTCGTTGGACTGCATTGATTCCTCTGATTAGTATGCGTTCCGCAATCTCCTTCTTGCTACTGGGTGTGATCGCGGCCGCGTGGCTGGTTTGGCCGCAGCCGCAGGAGGGTGCCGCACCGGCAGGCTCGTACCCGAACGAGTATGAATGGGTAAAGCGCACCTGGCCGCATTTTGCCATAGACCCTGCCGTAATCGGGCAGGCGGCCGGTGAGGCGCAGGCGATGCGGCGGGAGGCCCAGGGAAAGAATGCCTTCGGCCGGTGGGAGAATGTCGGTCCGGCGAATATTTCCGGTCGAATCTCAGATGTGGCATACGATCCGCAGCATCCGGACACCATCTGGGCCGGATCCGCAACCGGCGGCGTACTCAAGTCCACCGATGGCGGCAGCACTTGGGCCTTTGTATTTGACGATATGCCGACCCTGTTGATAGGTGACATTGCGGTTGATCCCGTCAATCCCAATGTTGTTTATGTGGGGACCGGAGAGGGTAACGGCGGGCATAATAATTACCCCGGACTTGGGGTGTTCAAGACCATTGATGGGGGGGCGAACTGGCGTTCAATCGGACTGGAGCTGACCTCCAGCATCGGTCGGATCGTGGTGGATTCCATGAATCCCGACCGGGTGTGGGTCGCGGCCATCGGATCATATTTTGATGACGGACCGCATCGGGGTGTCTACCGAAGTACGGATGCGGGTGAAAGCTGGGAAAAGGTGCTGTTCGTCAATGACTCAACCGGGGTCATTGATCTGGTTGCAAATCCCCTGAATGCGGACATTCTTTACGCGGCCGCCTGGCATCGCGTGCGTCGCGTAACGGGTGCCCAATTGGCCGGTCCGGGTAGTGCGATATACAAGTCCGAAAATGGCGGGGATTCCTGGGTCAAGCTTGCGAACGGTTTGCCGACCGATGATCAAGTTGGGCGAATTGGCCTGGCTGTGTGTCCTTCCGATCCGAATATGTTGTACGCTCTCTTCAATCGGGATTTTTATCATTTGGGGCTGTACAGATCAAACGATGCCGGCGCGTCTTGGGACGCGTTGGATCCGTTCGGTTCTCTCGCCCATGACACCGGCGAATTCGCCTGGTGGTTTGGAAACATTCGCGTGGATCCAAACGATTGCGACCATATTTTCGTGCTGGACATACAGTTTCTGCATTCCTGGGATGCCGGCACCCGGTGGTACATCGAACACGGCATGCATGTGGACCACCATGCCCTGGCGTTTCATCCCACGGACACGGGTACGATAATTGGGGGCAACGATGGCGGTCTGGCGATAAATTTGTCCCAGCCCTACAATTTCAGGCGTATCGGTGGGGTGCCCAACATCCAGTTCTACGAAATCGGCTTGGATCCGTCTGATCCTGACCTGTTCTACGGCGGCACCCAGGACAACGGTACGCTACGCAGTGGCGGACCGGACGGATGGTACAATATCCTGGGCGGGGATGGGTTTTACGTGATCGTTGTTCCGGGCGAAGAATATGTGGTCTATGCGGAATCCCAGTGGGGCCGCCTGGTCAAGTTCGTCAACTGGTCGAAGGTGGACGCTCTCCGTGGCATAGATCTGACTACTGAGGGGACGAACTGGTCCACGCCAATCGCCATCGATCCTCAAAACAGCAGCGTGTTGTACTACGGAACTTCGCGTCTGTATCGCACCACGAATGCCGCCGACAGTTGGGAGCCCATCACCGACCATCTGGTTCGGGGTGGTGCCAGGATGCTTGGGACCCTATCCACTATCGCCGTATCGCCGACAGACTCCAATACTGTATGGGTGGGTACGGATGATGGATACGTCTGGGTGACCGATGATTACGGAGTCACCTGGGGCCGCGTGTCTGATGACCTTCCGGTAAGGTGGGTTTCTCGTGTTGTGGCGGACCCGTTTGACCCGGATGTGGCCTATGTGACCTTCAACGGTTTGCGTTGGAGAGATCCCATGTCCTATGTGTTCATGACGCGTGATAGAGGTGCTTCATGGACAGATCTGACATCAAATCTCCCGGAGTCTCCGGTGAATGCATTTGCGGTGGATCCGGTAAATCCGCGTGTATTGTATTTAGGCAATGATGTCGGCGCGTTTGTCAGTCAGAACGGGGGAGCAGAGTGGGAGCCGCTGGGCGAGGGTATGCCGGTAGTTCCCGTCGCGGACCTGAAGGTATTTCTGGATGACACCCATCATCACATTGTAGCCGGCACGCATGGCCGCTCCATGTACAAACTGGATGTACCGTCCCACGTCAGGAGTCAGGGTGCGGCAGAGCTGCCGGTGCGGACGATTGAGCTGGATGCCGCCTACCCCAATCCGTTCGGATCATCAATTCGACTGGAGTATCAGATGTCGGAATCGGCTTTGGTCACGGTTGAGGTTGTTGATGTACTGGGTCGCCGCGTCGATGTCATCTCAAGCCGTACTCAATCCGCCGGTCAACACGGGGTGACCTGGGCACCTGCCCGGCTGTCTCCCGGCACCTACTTCATTCGGCTGCTGGTGGACGGGCAGCTTCACTCGGTTCGTGCCGTGACACGAATCTGATGATGGCTGATACCGCGGTAACGGGATTCCACAGATAAACCTTGCAGGTCAGCAGTGGACCCCGCAGGCTTCAGTCTGCGTTGCCCTGGCCTGAGAACCGGATGCAACCCTGCCCATCACGGCACGCCCGGCCGCTCAATGCGTGCTACGACGATGGTATTGGCTCCATCCTCATCCGCGCCGAATCCATACAGGACTCCCTCCATGACAACGGGCTCAGTGTTCACGTCCAAGGCGAACGGCAGTCGTAGCTGCCCAAGAAATCGTCCGTTAGCATCAAAGACATCAAAGAGGCGACCTTCATCGTCGGACTCCACGGCAACCCGCTGTACCCAGAGACTGCCCATATCGTCAACGAAAAAGGACGAGACGACCGGTTTGGAATTGGGGATGCGCGACAGATCCACCTTTCCTCCCTGACGGGTAAACCATTGGAGCCGATCACGTGCCCGTGCCTTATCCTGGGCCGTCACCGGGATGGGCTCAAATTCCATGGTCACTTTTCTCAGCACCTCGCCAGTCGGTGTGATTTCGGAAAGCTCGTAGGTGCCGGTATAGAGTGTCCAGAAGTGGCCGCTCGTTGAGAACCTCCATTCAAGGGAGCCTTGGTAAGGGATACCTGCCCAAATTCGCCCACCATTTTCTGTTACATGTTCAAAAGATTCATTCTCCACAGGAGATGCTGGAATCGTAACGGTATCAATCGGGGCAAATGATGCGTCAAAGCGTGCCAGCGCAAGGTCGTAGTCTTCGCCAACATCAATCAGAACGGCCCCGTTGTAGCGTCCTACACGATCCAAGCCGCCCGGATAGGGCCAATAGTCCCAACCGGTGCTGTTTATATATTCCCGCCGCTGATAAATGCCGTTTGAATCCAAGGCAGTCAGCTGTCCCTTCGGCATTTCCATAACCCAGATTTCTCCTTTCGGGCTGATGTCCACCGCACTGGCTCGTTCGAATTCGCCGGGTCCGGTGCCCTGACCTCCGGCCGTACGGACGAATGTTCCCTCAGCGTCAAAGATGTGTATTTCCTGGGACTGATTGTCCAGGACGTATACGCGTCCATTTTGGTCAACATCAAAAGATCGGATGGAACCGAACAGGATGTCGCCGCTGCCAAGCCGGAATTTCTCCACTACCTGCCAGGTCTCGTCGTGTGACCAGTACGGTGTTCCGGCATTATGGACTGCCACGGTACCTGATGCCAGCGTATCAATTGTGCCGGTCCAGGCGGAAGCAGCGTTGGTTCCCGCATCATCGGCAGGTGTACATCCGAGGAAGAGCAGGATCAGTGCTGAAAGAGCCAGCGGGAGGAAATGACGAGCCATCGTAGTCTGCTACCACTTTCGTAAGCCTTGTTTACCGTGATCTTACGGGCCCGGTTTCTCCCGTGGATATTCAGATGGACTGTGGCCACCTAGGCGGCGCGTAAGTCCCCCTCAGCTAGCGGATTCAAAAAGGGGCAGGAGCAATAGGTCTATTCAGGAGGTCCGCAATCAGCCACCCGGAGCTCCGCCATCCGTATGTGCTTTGCGAAATCAGGTTGTCAGGAATAGTAATCCCGCGGCCCTGCGGTGCGGACAACCGGCTCATCATGCCGCACCTGGCCGTTCAATGCTTGCAACGACGATTATGCTGGCTCCATTCGCTTCCTCACCGACTCCATACAGGACTCCGTCCATTACAACAGGATCTACGCGCATATCCAGGGCGAATGGCAGTCGTAGCTGCCCAAGAAATCGTCCGTCGGCATCAAAGACATCAAAGATGCGGCCTTCATCGTCGGACTCCAAGGCAACGCGCTGCACCCATAGACTGCCTATATCGTCAACGAAAAAGGACGAGACGACCGGTTTGGTATTGGGGATGCGCGACAGATCCATTGAGCCTCCCTGACGGGTAAACCATCGGAGCTGATCACGCACCTGAGCCTTATCCTGAGCCGTGACGGGGAGGGGCTCAAAATCCAGAGTTACTATTCTCAGCACCTCGCCCGCCGGTGTGATTTCGGCAAGCTCGTAGGTGCCGGTATAGAGTGTCCAGAAGTGGCCGCTAGTTGAAAACCTCCATTGATGGGAGCCCTGGTACGGGACGGCTGCCCTTATCCTACTTCGACCATCATCCATTAAGTGCTCAAAAAACTCGGGATCCACCGGACGCATTGGAATCGGAACGGTGTCAATCGGGGCAAATGATGCGTCAAAGCGTGCCAGCGCAAAGGTATGGCCTTCGCCCATACGGTTGTACACGGCTCCATTGTAGCGGCCCACGCGATCCATACCGCCCGGATAGCGCGAATAGGCCGTCCCGGTGCTGTTCACATATTCCCGCCGCTGGTAAATGCCGTTTGAATCCAAGGCAGTCAGCTGTCCCTTCGGCATTTCCATAACCCAGATTTCTCCTTTCGGGCTGATGTCCACCGCACTGGCTCGTTCGAATTCGCCGGGTCCGGTGCCCTGACCTCCGGCCGTACGGACGAATGTTCCCTCAGCGTCAAAGATGTGTATTTCCTGGGACTGATTGTCCAGGACGTATACGCGTCCATTTTGGTCAACATCAAAAGATCGGATGGAACCGAACAGGATGTCGCCGCTGCCAAGCCGGAATTTCTCCACTACCTGCCAGGTCTCGTCGTGTGACCAGTACGGTGTTCCGGCATTATGGACTGCCACGGTACCTGATGCCAGCGTATCAATTGTGCCGGTCCAAGCGGAAGCAGCGTTGGTTCCCACATCATCGGCAGGTGTACATCCGAGGAAGATCAGGATCAGTGCTGAAAGAACTATCGGGAGGAAATGACGAGCCATCGCAGTCTGCTACCGCATTCGTGAGCTTGATTTAACGTGATCTTAAGGGCCCGGTTTCTCCCGGACAGTGTCCAAAGTGTCTAATGACAATTTTGGCTGGGGTCAGCGACAAATTACTCTACCTGTTGGTTTCGGTAACCCTGGCCAACGCCGCTGGGTTTAGGCAGGTGATGTAACTCACTGAAGATTCAAGGGATTACGGGGTAGATGGGGAGTCACATGGTGATGGGGCCGTTGTCACCCGGCTTCCAAGATCCAATTGGCACCAAACAGAGCTGCGTGTGATTCCCACCCAGCATTTGGTTTCAGAAACGGGCAGGAGGAATTTGTCCATCCAGGAAGCTCCGATTTCGCCCTTCTTGCTGCAGGCGGAAGCGGTCTGTCAGCTTCGCACTACTGCGGGTAGACCTATTATCGCAATAGCGGGGGAGGGCAGCCTGTGATTTCGGACACACGGCAGATTCAAATTCACTCTGCAGCACGTGAATCAGGGTTGTGGCCTTCGAATGTTGCCCGCCCGCGCTGCTCCGTGTGGCCAGTTCTATTGGCAGCAGGTAAATCAGGGCTGCAGTCTGGATCCGGGCCGTTCAACAGTTGCCACGACCACCGAGGCCGCTCCGCTTTCATCTGTGCTGATTCCGTACAGGATTCCGCGGCGGACAATAGGTTCGGGGTGAAGCGTCAGGCGGAAGGGGAGCCGAAGCGTGCCGAGGAATCGTCCGTCGGGGTCAAATACATCAAAAAGGCGGCCTTCCCCGTCGGGCTCCAAAGCGATGCGGCCTACCCAAAGATGACCGCTATCCTCCGCAAATAACCCCAACACCACCGGCTTCGTGCTGGGAATCCTGGTCAAATATACACTGCCTCCTTCCTGAATAAACCAGCCCAACTGATCACGCACTCCTACTTTTTCCTCCGGTGTGACCGGAATGGGATCAAGTTCCATGCGCTCACTACGGAGGACCGATCCATTAGGTGTGATCTCGGTGAGTTCATAGGTCTCGGTGTTGAGCGTCCACAAGTTGCCGCTGTTTGAAAACCTCCAGTGAAAGGATCCCTGGTACGGGACCGTTATGATGAGACGTACATCGTTTTCCAGAACATGTTCAAACACTTCGGAATCAAGCGGACTCTCCGGGATGGCTACCGTATCAATGGAGGCGAACGATGCATCAAAGCGCGCAAGCATCAGGTCTGAGAAACTGTTGATATCGGTCAGCACTGCCGCATTGTAGCGCCCGATTCGATTCAGTCCACCCGGATAAACGGAATTAACTTAGCCTCTGCTGTCTACTGATTCGATTCGCTGGTACAATCCGTCGGCATCGAGTATCGTCAGCTGTTCCGTGACCATTTCCATGACCCAGATCTCTCCTTGCGAGCTGATGTCAACCGCACTGGCTCTTACGAATTCGCCGGGTCCCTCCCCCTAAGTGCCTGCCTTACGGACCCGTGTACCATAGGCATCAATGATGTGAATCTCCTGGGATGGATCTTCCAGGACATAGATGCGCCCGTTCGGACCAACATCAAAGGACCTGATGTGGCGAACAGAATAGTGTTCGGCCCGGTGCCGGTACCGATCTGGAGTCTCTCTGTGACCTGCTAGGCGGGTTCGGAAGATCAGTGCTGCGCATTTGAATTCTGCACGACGATTTCGCCGGATGCTGAGGTATTAATCGTGCCGCTCCATTCGGGGTTGACATCACTACCATGGGTCGCGCAGTTAGCAGCGAGCAGAAACAGGGCCAATACGGACGCACCTGGCAGCAACAAGGGATACTGCCTTATCGCACCAGAGCCCGCCAAGGTACCATATCTTGGGGTGGCGGAGGCGATCCTACCGGGTTCAATTAGCATTTCTTGAGGACTTCTATCTGACTGGGATTGAATCATGCTCGGGCGGGACGACTACGGTTCGACCAAACCCCCTCTGCTGATCGGTCTGAATGTTCCTGCTGCTACGTACTGGAATGGACTGGGCTCCAATCCGCAAATATCGTACCGGTACATCGATCCAGTGGCGGTGCGCCGGCAGGTTCACACCCCGGCATTTGGGCTGTTGAGGTGCGCCGGACAGTTGCACAGGGTGCCGCATGGCCAGCGATCAGGCCGGATTGCCAGTCCCGACCGGTTAGAGTACTTCGGGTCAGTTCGTAGCGACCGGCGTACCGATACTGCGGCGGTATGCCTGTGCCGCGGGGG
This sequence comes from Bacteroidota bacterium, assembly GCA_028873925.1. Taxonomy (GTDB): domain Bacteria; phylum Bacteroidota; class Rhodothermia; order Rhodothermales; family Bin80; genus JAPPNA01. Next base: position 13,794 of record JAPPNA010000159.1, read on the forward strand.
TCTAAACCGCTGACGAGTACTGCACCCAACGCACATCAGATGCCCGAGTGCGAAGGGATTCAGTGTCCGATCACGCGGTGCGGCACGTACGGGGCCTCCAGCGTCTGGATTTCGTCTTTACTCAGTTGCACGGAAAGAGCGCGAATGGCCGTATTCAAGTGTTCCAGCTTGGACGTACCCAGAATCGGAGCCGTGACCCCCGGCTTGGACAACAGCCAGGCCAGCGCGATCGTGGCCGGAGCCTCTCGCCGCGCATTGGCGACTTTCCGCAACGCACCCACGACGCTGGCATCCTCAGGATGTGTATAGCGCTCATGCATCAGGTAATCACTCTCCGCGCGCGGGGTGGCCGGCGGATCTTTGAGGGATTCCGCCCTCGCCAGCAGGCCGCGTGCCAACGGGGACCAGGGAATGACACCGAGCCCTTCCTCCAGACAGAGGGGAATCATTTCGCGCTCTTCTTCGCGGTAAAGCAGGTTGTAATGATTTTGCATTGACACAAAAGCCGCCCAGCCGTTCCGGGCGGATACGCCCAGCATTTTCATCAGCTGCCAGGCGTACATGGAGCTGGCTCCTATATAGCGCACTTTTCCCTGCTGAACGAGGGTATCCAGCGCGGCCAACGTCTCCTCAATCGGCACACTGGGGTCAAAGCGGTGGATCTGGTACAGGTCAATCGCATCCACGCCCAGACGTTTGAGGCTGGCCTCACAGGACTGGATAATGTTCTTTCTGGACAGACCGCCGCAATTGGGCCCCTCCTCCAGTGGGAAAAACACCTTTGAGGCCAGCACAATCTGGTCTATACGGGCATAGCGCCGGAGCGCCCGCCCCGTAATTTCTTCGCTGATCCCCAATGAATAGATGTCCGCGGTATCAAAGAAATTGATGCCGTGCTCCACCGCGGTTTTGAAAAAGGGCTGCGACTGCCGCTCATTGAGCAGCCAGGGCTGCCAGGAGGTGTCCCCAAAGGACATGCAGCCCAGGCAAAGCCTGGAAACCTCAAGTCCTGTGCTGCCTAATCGCGAGTACTGCATCGTTTATGGAAATTCCGGCATCGTTGCACTAATATAGATACAGCCAAATATTCTGTAAGTCGTGAAACAGTCCGGCCCGATGCTGGAAGTGCCTGAGGAGTATCGGCACTACTTTGCCCTGCGCGGCAAGAGAGTACCTGCCAGCAAGGAGCTGCCTCCGCCGGCTGCTTTGTCAGGCGGGCTGGAGCCGCTTACGACTCCACTGACCAAACGGCAGGTTGCTCATCTTCTGAAGCGCTCGGAATTCGGCGGTACGCCTGAGCGTCGGGCGGAGTTATCGGGCCGGGAAGCTCCCGACGTAATTTCCCGAATGGTCATCGGTGCGAAAGCCCAACCGGTACCCCCGCCGCCCACCTGGCGTGCCACCTATCCACCCTGGAACCGATCCGCGGCGGAACGACAGCGATATTTTGATCTGCAGGAAGAGTGGTTTGATGAGCTGATCGGCACCTGGATCACGCAGATGGTGCGAGGCGGGCTGAGAGAAAAGATGATGCTGTTCTGGCATGACCATTTTGCCACGGAGCGGGGCACATATTTCTTCTCCATCATGGCCTGGCATTACCTGCTCCTGCTCAATCAGCATGCTTTGGGGGATTTCAGGGCCTTCGTGCTCCAGATGGGCCTTAGTCCGGCGATGCTGGTGTACTTGGATGGTCGGCTCAGCACGCTTGAAAGCCCCAACGAAAATTACGCGCGGGAGCTATTGGAGCTCTTCACAATGGGGCAGTATGACAAGGATGGGCGACCCAATTACACGCAGGATGATATTGTGGAGATGTCGCGGGCATTGACGGGATACACGGTTGACTACGGGGATTTTACTTCCCGTTACGCATTGGAGCGAGCCGATCAATCAGAGAAAACCATTTTGGGCCGGACAGGGCGATTCAATTTTGGCGGGGTCCATCAGCTCATCTTTGAAGAGCGGCCGCGCCAGATTGCGGAGTTCATCGCCAGAAAGCTCTATTCCGCCTTCGTCTATGTAACGCCCAACGAGGAGGTGGTTGAGCAGATGGCGGACATCTTTGTCGGAAACGATTTTGAAATTGCCCCCGTAATGGAGGCCCTGCTACAAAGCCGACACTTCTTTTCAGAGGAGGTGATGGGTACCGAAATCAAAAGCCCGGTAGCCCTCTATGTGGGCTTGTTCAAAGATATGGGCGAAAAAGTACCGACCCCTTGGGGGCTGACCCTGGCGCGATGGCATATGGGGGAGCTGTCCCAGCGGCTGCTTAATCCGCCGAATGTGGCGGGCTGGCCGGGATATCGGAGTTGGATTTCCACCTCCACACTGCCGGATCGCTGGGAAAAGCAGGAGTTCCTGCTCCGGGGTGCAGTGCTGGAGTACAGACTTTCGGGTCTTGACGTAGCCCGCAAGCTCGTAGACCCCGACGATCCGCTCGCTGCCTTCAAGGTTCCGGTGGCCCTGGCGGAGCATTTCCTGTCCGTACCGCTGGAGGAGATGGAATTTGACGCTCCCCGGGACTTTTCCGGAGATCTTGAGACTTTTCCGATCCCGGAAGAGGTCTTGAATGGGCCGGCTCATGTATTGGAGCTGACCAGGATTTTCCTGGGAGGATTCCCCTGGTACGTATGGAACCTGAACCGACAGGGTATTTCCTTCGGCATGCTGCTCTATATGCGGTGGCTAACGAGCCTTCCAGAGTTTCAGCTGACCTGACATGAGTGCGGTAAACAATAGAAGCGGCCGGTTCGGCAGCTGCCTGGCGCACGGATGCGCGCACTCCGAAGATCACGAAAGGTGGTCCAGGCGTGACTTTCTGGCCGGACTCGGCCTGGTTGCCGGATCCACCCTGATGCTCGGCAAGACCCCCGTACATGCCTTTTCCCATACGTCACTGCTCAATGAGCTGGGGAGTCTGTCCAGCGAGCGGATTCTGGTGCTGGTGCAGCTGGAAGGAGGCAACGATGGACTCAATACGATCGTCCCGATCGAAAACGATCATTACTACCGGGCCAGGCCCAGGCTGGCCATCCCCAAGGTGTCCACGCTGCAACTGACCAGCGAGCTTGGATTCCATCCGTCCATGCGCCGGCTGCGAAACACATTTGATAATGGTCAGATGGCCATCATCCAGGGCGTGGGATACCAGGATTCCAGTCTCTCGCATTTTCGTGGTACGGACATCTGGATGACCGCGTCTGATCGCGGTTCGCACAGGGTCTCCGGGTGGACCGGGCGGCAGCTGGAAGTCACCTACCCGGGTATTGACACCGATCCGCCAAGCTTCCCACTGGCCGTCCAGATTGGCGGTCTTACGTCAAGTCTGTTGACCGGTGAACACCATTCCGTGGGTATGTCGCTGACCAATACCGAGGTGTTTGAGCGCCTGATCAGGAACGGGCGCTATTATAACGAGGGCAATGTCCCGTCAAGCAGCTACGGGCGCGAAATGGCCTTTGTGCGGCGAGTAGCCAACGATGCTTACCGCTACGGAATTGCGGTCAAGGATGCGGCAGATCGGGGGGTCAATGAGGTGGAATACCTGAACCCCGGCGGTAACGGCCTGGCGCGCAGATTGCGTATTGTGGCCAGACTGATAAAGGGATCTCTTGGTGCGCGCGTCTATCATGTCGGGCTCGCGGGATTTGATACGCACGGATCTCAGGGATCGACTTCCGGCCGGCACTCACTGTTGCTGAAATATCTCTCGGAGGCGGTAACGTCATTCCTAGCCGATCTGGGCAGTTTGAGTGAGCAGGTGCTGGTGATGACGTTTTCCGAGTTCGGGCGGCGCGTTGAACAGAACGGCTCCGAGGGCACTGATCACGGAACGGCGGCACCGCTATTCCTGTTCGGGCCCGGTGTTCGCGGCGGTCTGTATGGTCAGGCACCATCGCTGAGTGATTTGGATCCGTACGGCAACATGCGCCACCATGTGGATTTCCGGGCCATCTATGCCACGGTGCTCCAGCACTGGTTCGGCTTTGCTCTCAGGGCCAGTGAAGAAGTGCTCGGCCAGGCATTTGAGCCGGTGGAGTTCGTGCAGGATCCTGCGGATCCGATCGTTACGAGTTCCCAGCAGCCTGCCTTACCGGACCAGCCGGTGCTGCATCAGAACTACCCCAATCCCTTCCGCTCGCAGACGACCGTGTCCTTTACGTTGCACAGGCCAGCAGAAACCCTGCTGCAGGTTTACGACCTGACCGGCCGACAGGTGCGCAGTTTGCCGCTGGGCATCCGTCCGGCAGGCACGCATGCGGTCACCGTTGAGGTGGCCAACCTTTCCAGCGGGACGTACCTGTATCGTCTGATCGCAGACCGCCAGGCTTTCTCACGCAAGATGTCAGTCATTCGGTAGCTGATGAGCGTGCGGCATTTTGACGGGAGGCTGACAGTTCGGTGATCCCTGCCGGCCGAGAGACAGGTCATGGCATTGGCGCTATGACCTTCGTCATGGGAATTATGCATTTAACTGCAACATCCGCCTAACCCCACTGCCTGCAGCAGCGCTCAGCCCATAGACCGTGTGTATATTGTGTGCAAGATCAGGCGCAGAAATCATGGACGATAGGAGGTACAAGAATGTGCCGCTGCACCAAGCTAAGCAGCATAAGCGAGATGAATTTTACACGCAGCTGTCGGACATTGAGAACGAGCTGCGCCATTACCGCCGGCACTTTGTCGGGAAGATGGTCTACTGCAACTGTGATGATCCCCGGGTGTCCAATTTCTTCCAATATTTCTCATTCAATTTTGAGCGGCTGGGTCTCAGAAAGCTGATCACGACCTGCTACAAGAATCAGAATGCGGATTTGTTCAGTCAGCACGATTCTGAGCGGGCCATCTGGCTGGAGTACACCGGCGATAAGGATGGCAACCGGGTGCCGGATGCGCACGAGATCGGCATCCACGCTTTGACGGGTGACGGGGATTTTCGAAGTAGTGAGTGTGTTGAATTGCTCAGGCAGGCCGACATTGTGGTCACCAATCCGCCGTTCAGCCTGTTTCGGGAGTATGTCGCACAGTTGGTCAGGTTCAATAAGCAGTTCCTCATCATCGGCAGCAAGAATGCGATCACCTATAAGGAGATATTCCCGCTGATAAGGGCCAACAGGTTATGGCTTGGCTGTCAATCTATGGGCAGAGACATGCTGTTTGACGTACCAGAGCATTACGCACATCATCTGGTTAAGACTGGGAAATTGGGTAGTACCTACAAGGTGGTCGCCGGGAAAGTGAAAGGTCGCAGCACCTCCTGCTGGTTCACTAACCTGGACCATAAGAAGCGTCGCGAGAGCATGATCCTGTACAAGCGGTACTCGCCGGAGGATTACCCGAAGTACGACAACTACGACGCGATTAATGTGAACAAAACGGCCGAAATCCCCTGTGACTATGAAGGCATCATGGGCGTGCCCATTTCGTTCTTGGACAAGTACAATCCGGGGCAGTTTGAAATAGTCGGGGTGGATTACGATGTGAAGACGGGTTTGCTCAAATGGCTCATAAATCCCAATTGGGCAGGCAAGATTGATAGAGGTTACATTAATGGCAAGAGGTGCTACGCGCGCATCCTCATCCGACACAAGAGTTTCAGTTAAATACATAATCCCCTTCGATGTTACGCCGACAGGACTACCTGTGGTGTTCTGACTCCCAAATTCCGGGGGCTGGACATTGTGAAAATGTCTGGAAACTGCGCCGGGCTCACCCGGGGCAGCACAAGGGTTTCGTAGCTCCTCGCTTCCGTTCCCACTGTGGGATTAGCGTAAACGGCCAGAACAGGGTTTGGCGACAATAAAAATCAGGGGTGCGACAACCAGATCCTGGAAGCCGGGCGAAAACGGTCCCCGTTGGGATAGCTGACCCCCATCGGCGCATGCACGCCGCTGGGGGGAAGGATGCCACAAAGGCGTAGCTGCCCGCCGGTACCGGTAGACCCACTGCGCCGGTGAAACGCCGTGCTCGGTGCCGAAGGCCGCCGCATATGTTTTTGTCGTCGTACGTGTCGGCTTGTTTATCAAATGAGATATGTAAGTCTCAGCCCCCTCAAGCTTCCGTCAGGCTGCCACTGATCAGATGCTTTCAGGAGCTGATCTGAGACTGCGATTCCAGGCAATGTACCCGGCTACGGCGAGTGCCAGATACGCGGCGTACAGTCCCAGAGTGAGGTACAGCGCACTGGCCAGGTACAGCCCGACGTAAATCAGATTGGTGACCATCCAGACCAGCCAGCTCTGCAGGATCTTTCGGGCCTGCATCCAACTCGCGGTGATGCTCATCGATGTGGCCAGCGCATCCACAAGCGGGAAGGAAGCGTCGGTATACCTGTCTAGTCCCAGGTGGACCGCCATAAGCAGCATCCCGGTTACCCCGGCGAGGATCAGTCCTGTCCGCAGCCGGATTGACGAAACATGCAGGTGCCCGCCTCCGGTGCCGCCGGTCAGCCAGGAGCGCCAGCCGTAAATGGCTATTACAATGAATAGCCCCTGCAGTCCCATGGTGCCGTATAGGCGCGATTCAAAGAACACCAACCCGAACAGTACGCAGCTCACAATTGTAATCGGCCAGGTCCAGATATTCTGCCGAACATTGAGCCAGACGCAGAGGAATCCGGTAAGGACAGCAGCCGCTTCAAGGAGCCTGCCAACTTCCGGCATGGCAATTACGGGATCCGGATTATATACGCGGCACCAGGTGAATCTGCGGACGAGGCCCCAATTAGGGCGTAGGGTCCGTCAAGGTCCATGGACGACGCAAAAGCATACTCGCCGATGTCAATGATGCTCTGGTAATGCCACGCCCCGTGGCGACGGCGGAACACATAGACCACGCGATCCACATTGTAATTCAGCCGCAGCTGCTCGTCGTACCCCACGACCAGCGCCCGGTCGCCCGAAAGAGCTACTTCCGTACCGAATCCGCCCTCACGGTAAGGGGTCGGCGGCCGGAGCGTGGTCGAGAGCTCCCAGGTATGGGTGGAATCCTTTGCAAACAGGGTGGCCACGCCGGAATTACGGTGCCCGCCTCGCGCCTGGCCAACAAGCAGTTCACGCCCATCTCCATCGAGGGAGATAAAGACATCTCTCACGTCCTGAATAAGCTTCTGCGCAGTGTACTGCTCCAATGCATCCGCCGAAAATATCTGTACCGAACCCGGTCGCCGGTTGAAGTATCCGGTAGCGGCAATCGCAATGTCCGAACCGGCCAGCGCAGTACTTCCTCCGAATACTCCGTACCGCAGGTCACGTCCTGCAGCCAGGCGGAAGGTCTGTTCCCAGCGGCTGTCCTGTAATTCAAATACATAGGCCGCCCCCTGGTGCCGACTCTGCGAGACATCGCCGGAGGTGGTCACCACGGCCAGTCCTTCCCCTAGCGTGAGGGAGAAGCCGAACGCCCCCTCATCCGCTTCTTCGGCAATGGTCAGGCGCTGGATTTCCTGCCAGGTCCCGGACGAATCCCGATGGAAAGCGTAGACCACATTGGGTTTTTCGGCGGCAAAGTACTCACGGCTTGACGCGACCAGAGCAAAGTCACCGTGTATATCCACTCTTCGTCCGAAATACAGCCCGGATTCGCAGCTTTTCGGCATCAGGCGGGCCTCCTTCTGCCAGTCACCTGTGATTTCACTGCGCAAGAATACATAGGCGGCACCCCCGTTTTTTCCACAGGAATCCTCCGCGCTGGCCCCGACTATGGCCTGATTGCCATGCAGCGCCACCGAAGCCCCAAAATAGTTGCCGCGTGTAGTGTCTGCATGAGGAAGGCGCACAATCTGCGCGCTGGCAGGCCAGCCCCCGAGCCCAAGGGCCATGACCAGCCGTAGGCAGTGCCGAAAGGTGGGCATAGTCAGAGGCTTTCGGCGAGTGACTCCCACTGTTCGTACAGTTCGCTCAGCTCTTTTTCAATGGCCGCGAAGGCCTTGGAGGCCTTACGGGCGCGGTCGGGATTGGAGTACACTTCAGGTTGGGTCAGTTCCGCTTCCGCCAGCATACGGCGGTTTTCCGCGTCCTCAATGGCGGTTTCAGCCTGCTGACAGAGTCGGGTACGTTGTACGGGGGTAAGGGCCGCACTGTGCATCCGGTCGCCGGACCGAGCCGCCTGGAAGGCCCGGTTGCGCGCTTCCGCCTCACGGCGCTTCTGCTCTTTGGATTTAGGGCCGCCGGAACGCACCGGCGGCCGGAACTCCGGGCGGGAAGCCCCCCGGATGCCGCCAAGTGCCTGTTGACTGATGGAGCCGTGCTCGCAGGCCCAACGGTACTCGGAATAGGTGCCCTGATAGACGCGCACGGTGCCCTGATCCGCATGCCAGACGGTATCTGCCACCTGATCTAGGAAGTGGCGATCGTGACTTACAATGACGAGGGTCCCCGCAAACTGCCGCAGCGCCTCAATGAGAATTTGAATGGACTGGATGTCCAAGTGGTTGGTGGGTTCGTCAAGTATCAGAAAATTGGCCGGATTTGAAAAAGTCCGCGCCAGGGCCAGCCTGCTCTTTTCCCCACCCGAAAGGACCCGCACCGGCTTGAGCACATCATCGCCGGTAAACAGGAATGCCCCCAAGAGCGTGCGCAAATGCACCTCATGGGAATTCGTCGATACCTCCCGCAGGGACTCCAGCACCGTATGATCGGGCGAGAGCGTTTCGGCCTGATGCTGGGCAAAGAACCCGGTGTCAACATGGTAGCCGGGGGTTCTGACCCCGTCAAAAGGCTCCGTACCCAGCAGAATGCGCGCCAGCGTGGACTTGCCAGCACCGTTCTTGCCGATAAGTGCAATCTTGCTGCCGCGCTCTATTGCGAGCGGACCAGCATTATGAAAAACGGTGACGCGCTGCTGATCGGTGGTATAGACCTTGGTAAACGCCGACAGTGACAGCACCATGCGTCCTGAGCGGCGCGGTGCCGGGAATCGGATGCGGATTTCCGATTCAAGTGGTTCCGGCGCTCTGAGCAGTTCCAGGCGGCTAAGGTACTTGACGCGGCTCTGGACCTGGCGGGCTTTACTGGCCTTGTAACGGAAGCGCTCAATAAAGCGTCGGGTGCGGGCTATATCGCGCTGCTGGTTCTCATAAGCGGCCAGTTCCAATTGATGCCGTTTGGTGCGTTCAATAAGGAAGAAGTCATAGTTGCCAGCATATTCGGTTACGGAGCCGTGACGTAAATGCGCAATCGCACCCGTCATGCGGTTGAGGAAATACCGGTCGTGAGAGACGATGATCATGGTGCCACGATAGCCCTTCAGGTACTGTTCCAGCCAGTCAATCGTAGTGATGTCCAAATGGTTGGTGGGCTCGTCCAACAACAGTACATCCGGGGCCTGCAGCAGCAGTCGGGCCAGCGCAACGCGCATCCGGTACCCGCCGGAGAGTTCACGCAGCGCCCGCCCGAAATCATCGCCCTCAAACCCAAGCCCGGTCAGTACCGACTCACATCGCGACTGCACGGAATGCGCCTCATGGACAGCCAGTTGGGCATGGATCTGCTCCAGGTCCGCCAACAGCCGGTCAGTCCGCCCGTTGTCGCGGGCCAAGGCCCGGGTAATGGAATTCTCTCTGCGGATCAGCCGATCTATGTGCTCAAATGCGGTCAGGGTTTCATCCATGACCGTTCGGTCGCCATCCATTTCCTGGACATCCTGCGTCAGATAGCCGATCGTACTGGATCGAGACACGGTGCCTTCATCCGGTGTGAGCTGTCCGGCAATAACGCGAAGCAGCGTGGTCTTACCTGCACCATTTGCCCCGATGAGGCCAATCCGACGACCCGGACCGATCGTCCAGGACAGCTTCTCCAGTATAGGGTGGCCTCCCAGCGCCAGCGATATGGAATGAAGCTGGATCACTAATAGGCGTTGCGGCTCATAAAGCCCTTCCAGACCGTGAGCAGCATGATTTTCAGATCGAGCAGCAGCGACCAGTTTTGAATGTAGTACAGATCGTGTCGGATCCGTTCGGTAATGGAGGTGTCACCGCGCCATCCGTTGACTTGGGCCCATCCGGTAATCCCGGCCTTCATCTTGTGCCTGAGCATATAGCGGGGCACCCGCTGCTTGAACTGGTCAATGAACACCGGCCGCTCCGGGCGGGGTCCGACCACGGACATGTCCCCCTTAAGGACATTGATGAACTGCGGCAGTTCGTCCAGCGAAGTGCGGCGGAGCCACTTGCCGATGGGGGTGGCCCGGTTTTCGCCTTTCGTTGCCCAGACCGGGCCGGACTCTTTCTCGGCGGTAACCGGCATGGACCTGAACTTCAGCATATCAAATCGCTGCCCATTCAGACTCATGCGCTGCTGCCGGTACAGAATCGGCCCCGGTGACGACAGTTTGACCAGCAGGCTGATGAGAATCAACAGCGGAGACAGCACCACCAATATACCGGCTGAGAACAGCACATCCACAGCACGCTTTACGAATCGCCGAAAATCCATCGGTGCCTCGTCAATAATGTGGAGTACCGGAAGTCCATCCACATCCGTTATGCGGCTGTTGATGATGTCCAGTTGGAGCAGATCCGGGACCAAACATACATGCACCAGCCGGGTGGAGAGCGCATTGATCAGCTGTTCAATCCGATCGGCCGCCTTTAGCGGGAGGGCTATGTAGACATAATCAATGGGTATTTCGGCCGAATCCACAATCTGGACCACCTCGTCGGTCGTGCCCAATATGTCTTCGTCATCGGACTTGTGGTCATCCAGAAAACCCAGCACTTTGAACCCCATCCAGGGATATTCATCAAACGAGCGCTGCAGGCGCCGACCCGCAACTCCGGCTCCAACGATAAGTACCCGGCGCATACTGCGTCCCTGCCGGCGCGTGCGCCTGACACTCAGATAAAGCCCGACACGCAGCGTAATCATGGCCACGGGGGTCAGGGCAGCAAAGATCAGAATCGTCAGCCGCGATACGTAGAAGTCACGGTAGAACGACGCGAAGGCCACAGTGATCAGTAGGGAAAGCATTACCGCTTTGCCCACACCCCGAATGAGCCGTGTCCAGCGCTGTGCGCGATCAGGCACATACAGGCCGGATGCCCAGAATGTTGCCGCTGCGGTGATGAGAATCCAGGGCACAAAGGCCAGATACCGGTCAACCGGTTCCCATTCAGGCAGCGGGACCGGCCATTCACCAAATACTTCAAATCGAAGGAAATAGGCCGAGACCCAGGCACTTCCCACCAGGATCATATCGGCTACAAAGAGCAGCTGTTGATAGAACCGGCTTTGTTCCTGCAGCATGGGGTCACTGGCTAATTGCGAGCGCGTGCGCAGTCTGAAGCAGGGCATTGGCCCCGGCGACGCAGTCATCCCAGTCGGTATACTCAGCAGCCGAGTGACTGTAGCCGAGGCGTGACGGGACAAACAGCAGGCCGGACGGACAAATCCGGGCCATAGACTGGGCATCATGGCCAGCCAGGGAGGGCAGGAGACTGTACTTGAGGCCAAGCCGGGTGCAGGAGGACTCCATCAGGCGGCAGATGTCGGGGTCCATGGCGCTCTCGGTTACCGATTCCAGATGATTGAATTCGGCCGTCAGCCCATAGCCATCGGCTGCGTCCGCAGCCGCGCCGCGCAGGGCATCCTCCAGCTGTCCGGCGCGGTGCGGGTCATCACTGCGCAACTCCATAAATACAGTAACCTGGTCGGGTACGATATTGAATGTCCCCGGTACAAATTTCATTTGGCCGACCGTAGCGACGCAGTCCGGGAAGTCCTCAAGCACTCGGCGGCGCACGGCCAGGCAGAAGGCGGAGGCACCCAGTGCGGCATCCTGGCGCTCAAGCATGGGCGTGGTTCCCGCATGGTTGGCCTGCCCGTTGAACGCGATAAGAAACATATGTATGCCGACCATGCCCGTTACAATTCCGATCCGGCTGTTGGTACGCTCCAGGCGCGTGCCCTGCTCAATGTGAAGTTCCAGGTAGGCGGCTGGCGGCTCTGCTGACCGGTCCGCCCCCAATATACCTTCTACGGTCAGGCCAGCGCGGTCCAGGGCCATCACAAAGGCTTCTGGATTGCCGCGCGGATGAGCAAGATCCTTTTCTGTCAGCCTGCCGGTGGCGGCCCGACTGCCCATCAGCGAGACCCAGGTACCCTCTTCGTCCGTGAAGTCCATGACCTCAAGGTGCATCTTCTTCGGATGCGGAGCTTCGCGCAGCGTCCGGGCTACTTCAAAGGCTGCAGTTACGCCCAGGGTGCCGTCAAAGCGTCCGCCGTTGGGCACCGAGTCAAGGTGTGAGCCCAGCATCAGCGTAGGAGCATCAGGTTCGGCACAGCGCCAGACGGCCGACAGGTTGCCGGCACCATCGGTGTGCGCTTCAAACCCGCATTCACTGATGAGACCGCGAAAGGTGTCCCGGGCATCCAGGTGCGCCCGGCTCAGTGCGGGTCGGTTAAGGCCGCCTTCCGCCGTTGCTCCGTCGCGCGTGAGCGCACGGAAGATTTCGGCAAACCGTAAGGGGTTGACTTCCAGACTCATCCGGCTTCCTGTTGCAGCTGATTCAGGGTCTCTGTGGCGGTATGGCAGTTCATCGACCGAACTTCCAGGTCTGGATAGCTCACTTGCGGACCATCATGGAGGGTACGCGTCAGCGTGCGGTTGAGTCTGGACTGCCATGTTTCCAGCCACGTCTCGGGCAGATTCGCGGGCAGGTCAAGCCGCAACAGCATCAGTGCCAGCAACGCCCACACCCTGGGAGCCGTGTCCAAATCGTAGCCACCTCCAAGATTCATAACCGCCTGGCCGCCGCAATGCGTATCCGCGAGTTCAAAAATGCGATAGTACAGCGCTTCAAAGGTGTGTGTATTCAAGTTGAGATGGGCCAGTGGATCCGCCGCGTGGGCATCCGCGCCGCACTCAACCACCAATACGTCGGGGTCAAAGGCCGCGACGAGCGGTCGCACGAACCGGTCAAAAATGGCCAGGTAACTGTCATGGGCTGTACCGGGCTCCAGCGGGAAGTTGGCCGCATAGCCCCGTCCCGGCCCGCGCCCGATATCCTTCGGAAATCCGGTTCCCGGAAATAAATACCTGCCGGATTCATGCAGGCTTATGGTGAGCACGCCCGGATCCTCGTAGAACAGGTCTTGCACGCCATCCCCATGGTGGGCATCAATGTCCAGATAGGCGATGCGTTCAAAGCCCGATTCCTGCAGCTTAGCGATGGCAATGGCGGGATCATTGTAGACGCAGAAACCGGATGCCGCCTCGCGGTGCGCATGATGCAGGCCGCCAGCCAGATGGAGCGCACGACACACCTTACCGCTGGCGACCAGCCGTGCGGCCGTCAGGGTGCCGCCCACAACCCATAGGGTCGCCTGATGCATGCCGCTGAACACGGGTACATCCGTAGTGCCCAGACCATATCCAGCAGCATAGGCAAGCTTATCACCCCTGGAGGCAGTTTCAACGGCCGCCACATAGGCTTCGCTGTGCATTCGGCGCACATCCCGGCGGGTCGCACACTGGGGCCTGACCAGGTGCGCTCCGGCACCCAGCTGCACCAGCAGATCGACAAGCATGGATCCCCGGAGTGGTGTAAACGGATGTTGAGGCCCAAAATCATACGTCTGACATTCGGGCCCGTACACAATGGCGCTATCGGTCATTTACAGCAGATTCAGTCCAACATCCAAGGCCCTCACGGAATGGGTGAGTGCGCCGCAGGAAATGTAATCCACGCCGGTGGCTGCGGTGGCCCTGACGGTCGCAAGGGTAACGTTGCCGGAGGCTTCCGTCCGCAGTTTTCCGCCGACCAAGTTAACGGCAGCCTGGAGCCGGGTCGTGTCCGGAGCATCTGAATCTGCCAGGGAGACCATGTTGTCAAGCAACACCAGATCAATATGGTCGGCCAGGCCCAAGGCCAGCCGTACCTCCCGAAGGGTACGCGCTTCCACATCAACAGGAAGGCCGCCGCCGTGTCGGGCTGCACTCATTACGGCCTCTGCGAGCCCGCCCGCGGTGGCTATATGATTGTCTTTGATCAGGATTCGGTCGTACAGTCCCATGCGGTGATTGGTCCCTCCTCCGAGCAGCACGGCCCATTTGTCCAGCTGCCGAAGGCCGGGCGCGGTCTTGCGGGTGTCGCGGATGCGCGCGGGGAATTCCTTTACAGCCTCAACCATGTGATGAGTGGCGGTGGCGATCCCGCTCATGCGCTGAAGGAAATTGAGTACAAGCCGTTCAGCAGCCATCAGGCTTCGTATCGGACCGTGCAGTATGCCCAAGCGGCAGTCGCCGGGCTGCAATTCCCCATCCGAACAATGCCATTGCACAATGAGGCGCTCATCCACCAGTGCGCACACCTGTTCGGCCACAAACAACCCGGCCACAACGCCGGCCTCTCTTAGCTCAACGGCCGCGGCTCCGGTGGCATTGGGCGGGATAATGGCTTGTGAGGTTACGTCTCCGGCCCCCAAGTCCTCCGCCAGCGCGTAAGCCAGGCATTGGCGCAGCTTCCCGGGCTGCACAAACGGGGGAAGTTGTCCGCTAACCGCCATGGGCCGCGAGGGGATCACGCCACCGTATCAAACCTGCCTACCTGGTTAAGTCGGTGCAGGCGCTGGTCCAGAAGCTCCTCAGGTGCCAGGTGATCCAATTCCTTCAAGGCATCGCATATGGCCTGTCCCACCTGCTGATAGGCGTGCTCTGGATCATGGTGGGCACCGCCGGTCGGTTCCGGGATGATCTGATCAATAATGCCGACGGACACCAGATCAGGGGCGGTCAATTTGAGTGCGCGTGCGGCTTCTTCTTTATAACGCCAGGAGCGCCACAGAATGGATGAGCAGCTTTCCGGTGCAATCACGGAATACCAGGCATTCTCCATCATCAGCATCCGATCGCCGACACCGATCCCCAGCGCTCCGCCGGATGCTCCTTCTCCAATGATGACAATTACGACGGGGACCGGCAGTTCGGCCATGGCAAACAGGTTGCGTGCAATGGCTTCGGCCTGGCCGCGTTCCTCGGCCTCTTTGCCCGGATAGGCTCCCGGCGTATCCAAAAGGCAGATTACCGGCTTGTTGAACTTAGCCGCCAGCTGCATGAGTCGGCGCGCTTTGCGATATCCTTCAGGGTTGGGCATTCCAAACCGCCGGAACTTGCGCGACTTCAGATCCCGTCCCTTCTGGTGCCCCAGTATCAGTACGGTGCGGTCCCTGTAGTCAAACTGCTGCCCCAACAGCGACGCGAAGCCGCCGATGACAGCGGGGTCATCGCCATAACAGCGGTCTCCGTGCAGCTCAATAAATCCGTCTGTCAGAGCGGAAATGTAATCGCTGGTATAGGGCCTGAGCGGGTGCCGGGCGATCTGGACGCGCTGCCAGTGCGTCAGATTCTCATAAATGGATTTCTGCAGAGCCTGAATACGCGCATCCAATTCCGCTACATCGCGGGCCAGTTCCGGGCGGGTGCCCTGCATGGCGCGCATATCCTCAAGCTTTTCTTCAAGCCTGGCTACCGGCTTTTCAAAATCCAGCAGGTATTTCTCCTCACGAACGGGCATAACCAAGTAACAACAGAAATAGCCGTTGGGTGTTCCGGCTTACAACATTGCCCGAATGGCCCGGAAGGCAATGATCCAGTCCAGCAGCGCGGACTGATGCCGGACGTAGTACCAGTAGGCCTGTTCAATTTCTTCCGGGGGGCGGCGCAGGCGGGGGCCCAGCGTTTCGGAGACGGCGAAGACACCCTGTTCCAGCTGCCAGGCAGCGGGCGGGCGGAAGGCTCCATCGTCGCGGTAACCCACCAGGGCCATTTGCCCGGTCAGTACCGCGCGCCAGAGGCGGGTGCGGGTTTCAAGTGCAGCACAGAAGGACTGGGGGCCAAGTATCCGCCTTCCCAGTCGCACGAACGGATGCAGGCATGCGCCGGTCAGTGCGGCCAGCGAGTCAGAGACTCGGCGGGCGTTTCTGCTGCGCAGGGCCCCCAAGGCTTCTTCGGCCTGCAGCAGCATGGCACCTTCAAGGTAATTGACGGACGCTTTGCCGATTACATGATTATGGTGTTCAGCCAGGATTCGTGACTGTGCCGGCAGGTCGGCGAGTTCCTGCATGAGTGCAAAGATCCGCTTGTTGGAGAGGCTGGCGGAGGCAAATATGACATCCTCTACCTGATAAATCCGCACAATGTCACGAAGCTGCTCAAGGGAACCCCTTAAGGGGGCCTTCGGCTGGATGTCGGCGGTGTGCTGATCGGCGGCAATAAAGCCGACCAATTCAAAAAGCGGTCTGGGCTGTCTGGCCAGGGCGGTTTCAACGCGTAGGACTTCTGCCGCGTCACCGATAATCAGGGCGCGGCGGCGGAACCGGTGCCGCGTCAGGCGCAGGAGGCGCACCGCCGAAAGCATCAGAATGCCTGCGGGCAGGCTGGCGAGTACCACCGCACGGGAAAAGGCGATCTGTTTGATAAAGAACGATACGGCAGACAGCGTAACCACCGCGGTCAGCACGCCCGTCACGATGGCACCCAGCCTCGGATGCCTCCCCTGGTATCCCCCCATGGCTGCCATGGTGGCCGTTGCGATCAAGGCAAAAAGCGGAGCAATAATCAGAAAGAAGATGTCCGGGAAGGTGAACTGTGTCTGTATGAATCGAAAGAGGCCGAGGCTGGCCATGACCGTAAACAGCAGGATCAGATCTGTTAGGGCCCGGTGTTTGAGACCGCTTAGAGCCGCACTGAGGGCACCTCTAAGCAGCACCCCTGTCCTGAGTGCCCACAGGAAGGCCCTGGGATAGTCGCTCTTGAGGTGCTTTTCGGCGAACCGCAGCATTGCACCATAAAACAGGCGCACATACTTGAGATCGCTTTTCTTGGTGCTTTCGCCTTTGTAGTGGATGATCCGGGTATCCGGCGTATAGTAGATCCGCCAGCCCGCCTGCTGAATGCGATAGCACCAGTCCAAGTCTTCACCGTACATAAAAAACCCCTCATCCATCAGTCCTGCTCCGTCCTGATGGGGCAGGGTGTCGGTGGCCTGCGAGCCCATGGCATCCAGGTTTTCGCGGTCAAGGGAGCTGTATGCGGTCGCACTGTACAACAGGGCCCCCTTGCGTACCATCATGCATGAACCGCTGAGTGCGTCCACTTCGGCTACCCGATCATTGGGGAGCCAGGTCATGTTGTACTGACCGAAGCGGCGGCTATTGGGGAACAGGCGGCTTAGCCCGGTCATGCGGTAAAACGCGACCGGGGGCGTAGGGAAGGCCCGCCGGCTTTCCAGGGCGAAGGTGCCGTCGGGATTAAGGATGCGGCAGCCGACCGCACCGCAGTCCAGGTGGTGTTCCATGAAGTCCACGAGCACCGGCACGGTTTCCTCTTCCACGATCGTGTCCGGGTTGAGCACAAACAGGTATTCCCCCCGGGCTCGGCGAAGTGCCTGATTGTTCGCCTTAGCAAAGCCCGTATTAGCCGTGTTAGCTATCAGGATCACTTCCGGGAAAGCCTCCTGCACCATCGCCACGGAGCCATCCACGGAATTATTGTCAACTACGAAGACTTCGTGGGGGAGCGTCCGCAGGGATCGTTGCAGGCTGCGCAGGGCTTGTTCAAGAAACTCCCGCACATTGTAGTTGACAATAACGACCGAAACCTTACAGGGAGGCGCAGTGCTGTCGACTTGTCCGTCGGCCATGGTTACGGGTCGTTCCGCAAATACCCCAACGCCAGTTTAATGTTCACATCCGGACACAGCGGCTGCAGCACCAAGTGCGTCGGGTTCCGTTAAGGCTGCCCAACAACCGCCGCAGGATGGGTGTACGCGGGCCCGTTTATCTGACAAATGGTGCTTGGCAAGTCGCATGCTCTGACTCAGGTGCGGCTGCAGGGTTGATGTGGAGACTTCCTTCCCGCCTCGGACCGAATATGATAAGACTCGGCATTTTCGGCCCAATATTGGGGGCAAACAGGCCGTTCAGGGCCTGTTTGGTCCCACCAGATTTTCCAACCGAAATCCGGATCGGAGGGTAAGAATTGCGGGGATCGGATTCATTCCCGCCGCTGCGCGGCCGCCCGGCAGCTGTCACGCGAGGTCTAGGCGGTCAGCGTAACGGACTGGGAAGGAGGCAGCTTGTACTGTATGACGCGTGATGGTGCCGGGAGCGGATACATCTGCTGGTGCTCGCGCATAATGGGTGAGGCCGATCGGGACACTCGTGCGCCCGATGTTATCGCGCAGCGGAGCCCGAAATACGAAACTGTCAGGCGACCCTGGCGGCGACCCCGACTGGACTGGAATATGACGACTTACCACAACGGTGGCGGCATGGTCCGTGCACAGGACTGCCGCTGCGGAAGGTGCTGACCCGCATAACTGGATCGATGTCTCATTCTGCTGCGCCAACACCGACGAATCCGGTGCGACCAACAGCCAGTCAAATCCACTCCCTCACGCCGGGAGCGGAGTGAATACTCATTCAGTGGTCTGGACACGCACAAGTCAGCCCGGAAGACTGGAAACAACGCGCCAAATCAACGCACGACTATGTCGCGTCGTGGGGCAACGTCAGAGCAGACTGCCGATTCCACAGGTACCACCTGCTCGAGGTGGTCGGTGCACCGGATGCCGATCGGATTCCAGAACTTCCCGGTGAATCCTACCGTATTTTCCAAGAGGTGGAACAAGCGTGCCAACTTGCAGCAGCCTTGCGGGATCGACTTCTTGAGTAAATCCAACAGTCCGATGGAGGTGCTGATCGTCTACTCGGTGGCCCATGGAATCAAACCGGAGAGGGGAACAGTCAGATGAACAGGGACGCGGTGACAACGGCAGCGGCCGTAGCGAACTATTTCTTATTTCTGGCCAGGAAGGATCGCAGGACAATAACGCATCTCAAACTCCAGAAACTGATCGCAATCGCACACGGTTATTTCCTTGCTTTAACCGACCATTCCTTATTCGATGAGCCTATTGCGCCGTGGAAATTCGGCCCGGTTGTGGAATCTCTGTATCATGAATTCAAGCGGTTTGGCCACTATCCGATTTCTGCAACATCGATCAGATTCGATCACTATACGGGCAAATTCCACAACCCGGTGGTAACTGATCCAACAGCAAAGCATGTAATCGAGTGGGTGTGGAAGAAATACGGGTGCCTCACGTCAGTCCAGTTGGTTGAGATTACGCACGCGGCGGGAACACCGTGGCGTAAGGCTTATGATTCAGGGGTCAAGAAGCTGGATAACGCCGACATCAAGACCCACTACCAGGGCATCACGGCCAAATTTGACCGCGAGTAATCCACCCCATCCAAGGCCAGCAGATTTGATCAGGTATGATGCCATCCCAGCCGGTTGAACTTCCAGATGACCGCACTCCTGACGACTTTGCGCGAGTAACGGCTCAGGGAGAGGACAAGAAGGCAGCAAAGCTCGCGAGGGCAGTGTTTAGGGCCAATACGCATAATGATATCGGAAAAAGCTACATTGCGGTATTGACGAGAGCAGTTATGGCCGTGGCTGCAAGCGCGACCGCAGTAAAGCTGGCATGGGTGGTGGTCAAAACACCGCTAAGCACGATTCAGAACTGGATAACCGATCTATTGGCCGAGGGATTGCAGCCCGGCTATGGCTTGTTAATCGTGATAGTCGTGGCCATCGGGTTGATTGGGAGGGAAGTTGCCAGCCTCATTCGCCATCGGACTGATGGCAGCGGAAATACTTCCTGACAGGCCAACCGCGACCGCCGAGTGGGCGCGATCAGCTCAAATTACATCAACCACTTTCCTAACAGCCAGATGGCAACGGTCCGCATTTGCTGGTAATTGCGCTTATCCCCGGATGGTATACCACTCGTCAAATTCGTCCCCGTACGGCTGCGGGCGTTTCAACAATAGTCGGGGCTCAATATTGTGCTCGGGGTCGGGCAGCTGTGCTCCGATCGTTCTGTGAGGGTGTTATTCCCTGGAAAGCGTGATGAGCGGACATGTTTTCTCCGCCTCTATCTGAAGATCTGGCATCGTTTGGGGGATCTCATTGGAAAAATTCAGTCAAGACCCACGGGTGCGCGCGTTGCTGACCCAAGGCATCATTCTGTGACATTCTTCTGGACTGTTCGGGCACCATGGTGTCCACAGGATTTGGCAACTGATGCAGGACCGACACCGGATTCTGACTATGTGGCGCGCATGCCGGATTGCCACTACTTCCGTCAAGTGGGCACATCTGAATTCAATAGCGAATCCTAACAGAGGTCCGATTCTGTGCGGATCAACCGGCCACGGTCCCACCCCAACGAGATTCACGGAGCTATCGGTATGTCGGCCAAGCGGCCAGGTCTACAGGGCAATTGAGGCCAGCCCTGCCCGGCTTCGCGTTCCAAATTAATCTGCTCAAGTGGATGGGCAGGACCCAGTGTACTGCGATCTGACGCAGCTCAATCGATCCACGGCAGAAGCGGGGCAAACAAACCGACGGCAATCAGCGCGCCGATGAACCAGAGCAGCAAGGCGAATTTGACACTGAGGGCTTTTATCTTTTCGTTCATGACCTCACGCAGGGTTTCCGTTGCCTTGGCGAGCTCACGGGTACGGCTGTCTACGACCTGAAGGAGCGCATCAAACCGCGTTTCAATTGCCTTGTCCTGCGCGTCAAACCGCTGGTCCATGACCTCACGCAGGGTTTCCGTTGCCTTGGCGAGCTCACGGGTACGGCTGTCTACGACCTGAAGGAGCGCATCAAACCGCGTTTCAATTGCCTTGTCCTGCGCGTCAAACCGCTGGTCCATGACCTCACGCAGGGCTTCCGTTGCCTTGGCGAGCTCACGGGTACGGCTGTCGACAACCTGAAGGAGCGCATTAAACCGCTCGTCCATGACCTCATGCCG